>JBBILW010000009.1:0-23632 GCA_037444725.1 Candidatus Jorgensenbacteria bacterium
ATTGAAGGAGACGACGAAGGCGCCGGTCATTTTTGACGAACGCCTGCGCGAAATCAATACGGGCGATTTGAACGGTCTTCCCGTGAAGGCGTATCATGATTTCTTTGCGACTCCCATCGAGAAATTTGTGAAGGCGCCGAAGAACGGAGAAACATTGACCGAGCTCCGCACGCGCGTGTTCCACTTTATCAAAGAGATGGAGCGAAAGTATGAGCATAAAAAAATTGTGATTGTGGCGCACGAGGATACGCTCTGGCTCATGGCGAGCGTTATGCAGGGCTGGGATGACGAGGCGAGCATCGCAAAGAAAGAGGGGAAGGATGGTGCATATATCGCAATGGGCGAGTCACGCGAAGTCGCGTTCCGTTCGATTCCGAGGGACGAGACAGGACTCTTCGATTTGCATCGTCCTTATATCGATGCGGTGACATACCCGTGCGAGAAGTGCAGTGGTACTATGACGCGCATCCCCGAGGTGGCGGACGTGTGGTTTGATTCGGGTGCGATGCCGTTTGCGCAGGCGCATTATCCGTTCGCGCAAAAGAAAGGAGCCGAAATCGATTTCCCCGCGGATTATATCTGCGAAGCAATGGATCAGACGCGTGGCTGGTTTTATACGCTTCTTGCGGTCTCAACGCTCATGAAACGCGGAGCGCCGTACAAGAACGTTATTTCTCTTGGTCTTGTGCTCGACAAGAACGGACAGAAGATGTCGAAATCGAAGGGCAACGTAGTAAGTCCGTGGGATATGATACAAAAACACGGCATCGATGCGGTCAGGTGGTATTTCTACACCCTTAACGCGCCCGGCGAAACGAAGAAGTTCGACGAGCTCGACGTGGCGAAAGTAACGCGTCAGTTCTTCACGCTCGTCTACAACTCATTCGTCTTCTTCAATCTCTACAGCAACGCAAAATATATTCCTAAAGTCGCACCGAAGCCCGTCCACCTACTCGACAAGTGGGTGATGGCGCGTCTCAATGAAACGGTGCACCAAGCGACCCAATCACTTGATGCGTATGACGTGGGCAGTGCCGCGCGCACCATTGAAGAGTTCGTGGGAGACTTTTCGCGCTGGTATATCCGCCGTTCGCGTCGCCGCTTGCAGAAGCCGGAATCAGAGCGTGAGTTTGCGGTCGTGTCGGGAGTCTATGGCTACGTACTCGTTTCCTTAGCGCGGCTCATGGCACCGTTTGCGCCGTTCTTTGCTGAGGGGCTGTACAAATCACTTTCGCAGAATGCGCGCGTTTCCGTGCATCTTGAGAATTGGCCTAAAGCGGAGAAGAAATTCATCGATAAGGAGCTCATTGAAGGAATGGCAGAGGTGCGCCTTGCGGCAAGCATCGCGCTCGCAAAGCGCGCGGAATCCGCGGTAAAGGTCCGCCAGCCGCTTGCGGAGTTGACGTTGAAGAGCGAGAAACTTAAGGGCAAGAAAGCGCTGCTTGAAATCTTGAAGGACGAAGTTAACGTGAAGAATATTGCCTTCAATAAGGAACAGGCAGAGGATGTGGTGCTTGATATGAATGTGACGCAGGAATTGCGGGAAGAGGGCTCGCTTCGTGAGATGGTACGCATGGTGCAGGATTTGCGCCAGGATGCGGGCTTCTCTCCGAAAGATATCATTGTGCTTCACGCCGAACTGCCTGAATCAATAGCGTTCGTGGTGCGCAAGAACGAGGAATTTGTGAAGCGAGAAGTGAACGCGAAGGTTATCGAATTGAAGCGTGTTGAACACTTCAATGCGGAATTGAAAACAAAGCTCGACGGTCAGGATATCTGGCTCGCCGTGCGGAGAAAGGAGAAATAATGCATTGATTTGAATGTGGAAATAAAAACACCGCTCTTGCGAGCGGTGTTTTAGTTATTCTTCAAGACCCATTTTTTGCTTTGCAATGTGAAGTTTTGCTTCGGCTCTCTCGCGCGCCGCGGCGGCGCCACGTCTCAAGACCGCTTCTACGCCTGGCAGATCTTTCATAAGTTCTTTTTTCTTTGCTTGGAACGGCGCAAGTTCAGCGATAATTACTTCCGCGAGGCCATGCTTGAAATCCGCATACCCTTTGCCTTTGTATTCTTTTACGATATCACTGATTTTATCTCCGTTCATTGCCGAGTAGAGCTCAAGAAGATTTGCGACTGCGGGACGTTTTTTTGCGTCGTACGCAATCGTGCTTTCCGAATCGGTGACGGCACTCATTACTTTTTTGCGGATAACGGACGGCTCGTCATCGATAAAGATGCAGCCAGCGGGGCGCGACTTCGACATCTTCTTTTCGGGGTCATCCAAACTCATGAGGCGGGGGATAGAAGTCATCAACGGCTTCGGTTCGTAGAATATTTTGCCGTGCTTTTTGTTGAATTTTCGCGCCAACGTGCGGGTGAGTTCCAAGTGCTGGAGCTGATCTTCTCCCACGGGCACTGCTTTTGCGTCGTAGAGCAAGATATCTGCGGCCATGAGAACGGGATAGCTGAAAAGACCTACGTTCGTGTTTTCGGGCATGTCTTCCGATTTATCCTTGAATTGCGTCATGCGGCGAAGCTCGCCGAAAGGAGTAATCGTGTTTAAAAGCCAGGCGAGTTCGGAATGCGCGGAAATTGCGGATTGCTGGAAGATGACGGATTTGTCGGGGTCGACTCCTGCGGCGAGATAATCAAGCGCCACCTCCATGATTTGCTTTTGCTTTTCCTTCGCGTCGAAATCAATCGTGATGGAATGGAGATCGGCGATGAAAAAATGGCACGCGTACTTGTTCGAGTTCTGAAGCTCTACAAAGTTCTTCAAGGCACCAAGGTAGTTGCCAAGATGGAGTTTTCCAGTCGGTTGGACGCCGGAGACTATCACTTCCGCTTCTTTTTGCATGATTACAGAATATCATGCGGGTTGGAGATAAACAAAACACCGCCCCTCAGATTGAGGAGCGGCGTAATGTTTCGCTGGCTAGATTTCGATGATAACGGGCAAAATCATCGGGCGGCGCTTCGTCTTGTTGAAGAGGAAGAGGCCGATCTGGTCCCTGATAAGGGTTTTGAGATAATCCGAGTCGAGGTTTTCCTTGTTGGGAATCCTTCCGATAATGCCGCGGATGCGCTTCCTGATTTCATCCAGGAGGCCCTGATGCTCCTTCAAGTAGATGAAGCCGCGGGAGATGATATCGGGGTTTTTAATGATGCGTCCGTCCGATTTTGCAATCGTCGTGATAATGACCACCATGCCTTCCTGAGAAAGCGAGATGCGGTCGCGGAGCACCACTTCGCCGACATCGCCGACGCCCAAACCATCCACCATAACGTAATCTACGGGAATGCGTTCCGCGGTCTGGCGCACTTCATCGGAATAAATTTCGACTACATGGCCGTTATCGGTGACAATCGCGTGATTCGGTGAAATGCCCAAAACTTCCTGCGCGTGTTTTGCGTTCCTCCAGCGCATGAAGTAATAGCCGTGAATAGGGAGGAAGTTCCTCGGTTTCACGAGGCGCATCACTTCTTTCAATTCCTCCTGAGGCGCGTGGCCTGAAGAGTGAATCGCAAGCATCTTGTGATGGAAGATGAGCGCGCCCTGGCGTGCCATTGAGTCGCGAAGCAACTGCACCGGCTTTTCGTTTCCCGGCACGATTGAGGACGAGAGCACGACGGTGTCTCCCGGCTTAATCTTCACCTGTTTGTGTTCGCCGCTTGCGATACGCATGAAGCTGCCTTTCGGCTCGCCCTGCGCACCCGTGCAGAGAATCATTACCTTGTTATCTTTGTGCTTGTGCAATTCCTCAAGCGGGATAATCGTATCCTTTTTGATGTGGATGTAGCCCAAGCTCTGTGCGATACCGAGGTTCGTCTTCATGGAGAGGCCGCTGATGGCAACCTTTCTGCCGAGCTCTTCGGCAATCTTTACGATTTCGCCGAGGCGGTCGATGAGCGATGCGAAAGTACCTACAAGAATGCGTCCTTCCGCTGCCGCGAAAATTTTGCGGAGCTCCGCTTCTACCACGCGCTCCGAGAGTGCGTAGCCCGGGGTTTCTGCGCCCGTTGAGTCGAGCATCAAAAGATTGATGCCCTCATCACCGACGCGCTTCCACGTATCGATGCCGCGGGGCGTTCCGTCTTCGTTGTAATCGAATTTGAATTCTCCGGGGTGCACGATGTTGCCGGCGGGCGTGCGGAAAATGATGCCGACGCCGTCCGGGATGTTGTGCGCCACATCGAAGAACGTCGCCGAGAAATAGCGGCCGAGCTGGTGCGTTTCACCGCCCTTTACGAGCTGGAAACGGGGCTTCGGCGAGTTCGGGAAGTCATCCTGGCGCTTCATAATGACCTCTTTCGAGATGAGCGTCGTGTAGATGGGCGGATTGCCGAGCTTTTCCAATACATACGGCAATGCGCCGATGTGGTCGTAGTGGCCGTGCGTAATGACGATGGCCTTGATGTTCTTCCTCTTCTTTTCGAGGTAGGACACGTTCGGGATGATGCAGTCGACTCCCGGCGTATCCGTTTCCGGAAACTGGAGACCGACGTCGATAATGATGATTTCGTCCTTGTATTCAAGGAACATCATGTTGCGTCCGATTTCGTCGAGACCGCCGAGCGCCACAAAGCGGACCGGCTCTTCACCCTTGTGATGAGGGATGCGCGCTACCGCTGCGTGAGCAGCTTCGTGCTGAGTATGTGCGCGCGGGTTCCCGTGCGGACGCGCCGAATGAGGACGATGCCCCTCACGGCGCCTTCCATGCGACTCACCGACCTTTGACTGCGAGGTTCGCGTATGCGTAACCATAACTGTTGTTAGTTTTCACGTTGCCGCATTTCAATTTCCTTTGCACCGAAATCGGAGAAACTGATTGAAAGGACACTGTCGAAAACCGATTAATAAAAGCAAACAAAAATGCTTTTGTGGGCAGGGCGGGACTTGAACCCGCAAGCCTGTGAGGGCATACGGCCCTGAACCGTACGTGTCTGCCAATTTCACCACCTGCCCGGGAATGAAAGGTTTTTTCTAAATTAGGAGAGAAAACACTTGTACCTAGTATAGCTGAACCTTTGCATATTTGTCAACCTGACCATTTTCCACTATTTCAACACGCGCACAACCGCCACACTCCATTGTTCTACATCGCGGAATCTGTCTTCCGGTGCTGTGACGCGTCCCGGCGCAAAGCCTGCAAGCTGGGAGGTGTGTGCGTAGAAATACGGAAGCGAGAAGAGGAAAATCGAGGGCGCGTCGTTTTGAATGACGGTTTCAAGACGTGTAAGAGACTGTTCCTGGATGGCAGGATCGTTTTTTTGGCGCGTGAGCTCCATCAGGCGGTCCGCTTCGAGATTCTGGTAGAGCGAGAGATTGAGCCCCGGATAGAAGCGCTGTGATGAGTGCCAGAAAGGGAAGAGGTCGGCGGGATTTTCATAGATATTACCGAAGAGGAGCAGCTCATAATTTCTCGGCTTCAGATAATTGTTCGCGATTGCGTTCGGTTCTTCCGTGACGATGGTCACGTCCGCGATTCCCGCCGCTATCCAGTCTTCTTTAATGAGCTCCGCAGCTTTTTCCAAGAATGACATGTGTGGTACCACAAGCGTGAGCTTGATGTCTTTGGTTTTCAAGTTCGCAATCGTGCGCGCGGCGCCTACGGGGTCATACGCGGGAGTTGAAGAGGCACTTCCGAGCCACTGGGGAATCGTTGTGGTTCCGAGCGTGTCCTGTGGCTCGAATTTCACAAGTCCTCTGAAGAGCGGGGACTCGATAACACCGCCGCGCCCTTTAAACGTTTCCGCAACGAGCTTGTCTTTGTTGATTGCTGCGTTTAATGCTTTGCGAAGATTCGCGTCCTTCAGCGTCGGATTGTTTACCGCATTCATAAATATCGCGTAATAACGCGGCATAGGGGCGGCTTCCATCACGACACGCGGCAGTTCCTGAATATCCGAACCTAATGGAAGCGTGCTGCCGAAGCCGTTTACACGGCGCAGACGGAAATCTTTAATAAGGTCGTCTTGCGTTGCGTAAAATTTGAACGAAAAGTTTTCGATATACGGACGCGTTCCGACATAATGTTCATTGACGGCGAGCCGGTACTCGGTGATAAAGCCGTCTTTGCGCTTTGCATACTGCGAAAACTTGTACGGACCGTTACCAACGGGTTCGAGATTGTATTCTGAAAGATGCACGTTTTCTATCGGAATCGTGCCGAAGATGTGCTTCGGAATAAGGCGGGTCCGCTTCAAGTTTTCCGTGAAGAACACGTACGGCGTGGGAAGCGAGAATTTTACCTGCAGCTGGCTTAGGCGCTCAACGGTGATGCCTTGCCAGTCCTTCGCGAGCGGCGAGCGCGCGTCAGGGTCCTGAATCGTCTGTACAGTGAACACAATATCGTCGCTCGTGAGCGGCTTTGCGTCGTCCCATACAAGACCCTCCTTCAGTTTTACCGTGTACTCCCTGCCGTCGTCGGAAATTTTCCAATCGTCGAGCAATGAGAAGAGCGGGGCATAAACGAGTGCGCTCACATCCTTGTCGGCCTGATTTTCAGAGAGGACCGGATTCACCATGATGGGCTGCCCGATTACGCCTTCCGCATACGAGCCTCCCGCAATCGGCACGTACGCGCTTTTCTCTTCTACAGTGACAAAAGCAAATGCCGCAAGCGCGACAGCAAATGCGAAGAATGCGATGCTGAGCGCCTTTCGTTCATCGCGCGTGAGCGCCTTTAGTACAAGTTTGATAGTTTGCATGGAGTACGGATATTCCCAATGATACCAAAAACCGCCCCGTATTTCGAGGCGGCTTTTTAGAGTTAGAATTTCGGATACGCGAGGCTTACGACTGCAAGCGCTGCGAAGAGAACGGCGACCACTATCGTTGCCCAGAAGATAACTTTCTCAAGTCCGCGGCGCGTCTGGTAAGAGCCGCCCTCGGTTCCTCCGAAGAGTCCTCCCGCTCCCGATGAGCGTTCCTGAATCAGCACGAGGCCGATCAACACCACTGAGAGCACCAACTGCGCGATTACGATTATTGTGTTCATAAATTATTCCTTATAGACCCAGCGCCCCGAGAGCGCGAGCACCACGTTCACTGCTGTTACGATAAGCGTACCGTAGAGCAGCGGCATGTACCCTTGGATTGTAAGGGGAGTCGAGAAAAAGTCAAGAATTCCAAGCGTTAATGCATTAATGACAATCGAGAAAAGTCCGAAGGTCAGAAGAATGAGCGGACCGAAGAAGAGTTTCAAAATCGGTTTCACCAAGAGATTAATGGCGGTTAAAATCGCCGCCGCTTCTATCATCGCGATAAAATCGCCCGAAAAGGTGAAGCCCACGACGAGCGAGGCAGCCGCGTAGAGCGCGATGGTGTTTGAGAAGACGTGGAAGATGATTTCACCGAGCAATTTTCTCATGGGTTTATTATAACAATTGATTGAGGAGGCTTTCTCCTGTCATTTCCTCCGGCTTCGGGATGCTCATGAGTTCGAGGATAGTGGGTGCCACATCGGACAAGAGGCCGATGGTCTGCAAGTGGGGCGCTGCGGGGAGTGGGGATGGGCGCTTGAACTCGTTTTTCACGATGTAGAAGGGAACGGGGCTTACGTTGTGGCGCGTTTCCGGCTGGCCAGTTTTTTTGTCGATCAAGACTTCGGCGTTGCCGTGGTCGGACGTAATGATGAGCGTGTGGTTGCCCGCAATCACGGCGTCCATGAGGCGCGCGAGTTCGTTGTCGACATCGGTAACTGCTTCGTACGTCGCATTGAAATTACCGGTGTGCGCCACAATGTCGCCGTTTGCGTAATTGAGCACTATGAAATCAAAGGCGCCTTCTTGGAGCGCGGACACTGCGCGATCGGTAATCGCTGACGCCATCATTGCCGGCTTTGTTTCGGGGTGAGGCGTATCGAGCGAGGGGATGAGCACGCGGTATTCTTCTGGGTACGTTTCATTGTGAAGTCCGTTGAAGAAATAGGTGACGTGCGCATACTTTTGCGTTTCGGCGATGTGGAGCTGACGCAATCCGTAATCTGATAACACTTTGCCGAGCGTTGCATTGATTGTTTCGTTCGGAAACGCGATATGTGCGGGGAGCGACTCGTCGAAATATTGCGTCATCGTCGCGATATACACTTTCTCAAGCGGCTTTATGGGGAATTTGTCGAATGATGGATTTAAAAATGCGTTGGTAATCTGGCGCATGCTGTCTTCGCGGTAATTGAAGAAGATGACCGCGTCGTTGCTGCGTATGGGGTGCGGCTCCGTGAGTGCCGCGGGGTCGATGAATTCATCGTTGAAGCCCTTAGTGTACGTGCGCTTTGCCACGTCTTCGAACTTTTGGAGCGGTACTTCTTCGCGCGTCCAAAGGTCGTACGCTTTTTGCGTGCGGTCCCAGTGCTCATCGCGGTTCATTGCGTAATAGCGGCCCACCACGCTCACGATTTCTCCCGTGTTGAACGCCGCGATTTTCGCGCGGACAATCTGCAAAAGATCGCCTGCGGATTCGGGCGGACTGTCGCGCCCGTCGGTAATGAGGTGCAAATAGAGCGCGGTGCATTTTTCACGCGATG
The DNA here is from genome assembly GCA_037444725.1 of Candidatus Jorgensenbacteria bacterium. Taxonomy (GTDB): domain Bacteria; phylum Patescibacteriota; class Minisyncoccia; order UBA6257; family GWB1-50-10; genus CAIKKG01. Next base: position 8,529 of record JBBILW010000009.1, read on the forward strand.
CCATATCAATTAACGCGCCAAGATGCGGAAGGGAAGCGTGCACATTTCCTTTCGTGAGCAATCCCACGAGATGGACGGCGCCGCCCGTCGCACGCGCATGCGCGAAGGCGCCTGTGAGCGCCTTGTTCGTATAGAAATCTCCCGACTCGATGGCGAGCGTGATTTTGGGAAAATGCTGATAGATGACGCGGCCGGTGCCAATGGTTAAGTGCCCTACTTCGCTGTTGCCCTCCTCTTCCCAAGGGAGCCCCATTGCAATACCGGAGGCCTGCAGCGCACCCGCGGGGTAGTTCCGCTCTATCATTTCGATAGTTTTCGGATGCGCCATGTAAATCGGATTCGATTCGTCGGCTAAGCCCACGCCCCAGCCGTCCAGTATCGCAAGAATGATAGTCTGCTTCATACGTTGTTAAGGTTTATTATACGCGAAGATGTGCCAGCTCGCATCTTTTGACACTCGCAAGACGGGAGTTCTATACTTAATTAAACCTAAAAAAGTCGATGAGACAGGTTCAATTACAAACATTTATATATAGTTATGGACACTACACCCTTGATAGTGGGGGTTTCAGTAGTTTTGGCATTAGGAGGGGGCTTTGCGCTTCGCATGTTCGTTTCGGAGCGCTCGAAAAAAGCTTTGGAAAAGACGGCGCAGGCGGAACTCGATAAAGCAAAGTCTGAAGCGAAAGAAGTACTTATAGAGGCCAAGGAAAAAGCGGCGGCAATCGTCACCGAGGCGCAGAAAGAAGAGCGTGACCGCAAACAGGAATTGCGGCGTATTGAAGAGCGTCTTCAAAAGAAAGAGGACTCGCTCGATGCGGACAGAAAAGGCGTTGAAGCGACCGAGCGCGCGTGCAGGGAAGAGACAACGCGCGTAAAGGCGCTTGAGGCGGAAGTGAAGGGTGCGCATGAAAAGATGATGAAAGAGCTTGAGCGCGTCGCACAGCTGACGCGCGAGGAGGCGCGTACGTCCGTTATGAAGGAGTTTGAAGAAACTCATCGCGGCGAACTTGCCACGCTTTTGGCGAAGCTCGAGCATGAAAAGCTTGAAACTATCGAGGCGAAGGCGGCGGACGTCATTTCAACGGCGATGCAGCGCTATTCGCGCGAGGTATTAAACGATGTGACGACTAGCATTGTTCCGTTGCCGAACGAGGAAATCAAAGGAAAGATTATTGGCCGCGAGGGACGCAACATCCGCGCGTTTGAGCGCCTTACTGGCGTCGAGGTTATTATCGACGAATCGCCGGACAACCTTATTATTTCGTCATTCGATCCGTTGCGCCGCGAGTTGGCGCGCCTTTCATTTGAGAAGCTTTTGAAGGACGGACGCATCCAGCCCGCAAAAATTGAAGAGAAGGTGGAGGAGGCGAGGCGCGAACTTGATGAGCGTATGCGGAAAATCGGAGAAGAGGCCGCATACGAAGTGGGTGTGCTCGATATTCCTAAGGAAATCATTCCGGTTATCGGCAGGTTGAACTTCCGCACAAGTTATGGACAGAACGTGCTCCAACATTCCATCGAAATGGCGCATATCGCGGCCATGATTGCGACCGAGCTTCATTTGAATGTGATGGTAGTGAAGAAAGCGGCGCTTTTGCACGATATCGGCAAGGCAATCGATCAGGAAGTCGAAGGAACGCACGTCGAAATCGGCAGGAAGCTTCTCAAGAAATACAACGTGGATGAGGCGGTTATCAAAGCAATGGAATCGCACCACGAAGAGTTCCCATTTTCTTCTCCCGAATCGTATGTGGTAGCCGCAGCGGACGCGATTTCTGCAGGACGTCCCGGCGCGCGCCGCGACACGCTTGAGAAATACATCAAGCGCCTTGAGGAAATCGAGAAGGTGGTCAATTCATTCGAGGGCGTGAAGCAGTCTTACGCAGTTTCTGCGGGCCGCGAGGTGCGCGTCTTCGTGGTGCCCGAGAAAATCGATGATTTTGGCGCGTTCCAGATTGCAAAACAGATTGCGGCGAAGATAAAACAGGACGTCGGCTTCCCTGGTGAGATAAAAGTGACGGTTATCCGCGAGGTGCGGGCAATCGAGTACGCACGCTAATCCGCGGTGCTATGCAACAAGTTGCCTTTATTGGCAATTTGTTGCGGAATCGGTTGCATGTTGCAAAAAGCGTGGGATAATCTAGGTACTTTGCTATAATGAAGCAATCAAAAGGTCGAACGACAACCAACAAATAATTACAAAGAAAATTTTATGAAGAAAGACGGACTTGTAGATGCAGTAATGAGCGCAGCAGGAATCGAAACGAAGAAGCAGGCAGCGGCAGCGGTAGATGCATTGTTTGATACGATTGTGAAAACTCTTGGCCGCGGCGAAGAGGTAGCAATCACCGGATTTGGCACGTTTAAGGTTGCGAAGCGCGCAGCCCGCATGGGAGTGAACCCGAAGACTGGCGAGAAAATCCAGATTAAAGCTTCAACGAAGCCGAAATTCCGCGCCGGTAAGCTTTTGAAGGAGGCAGTCCTCTAGTTTTTAAGAGATCTCTTAACAGCTCGATATAATAAAGAAAGAACATAAAACCGCCCCTTTCGGGGCGGTTTTAGTATTATTTGAGCAGCTTCCTCACGAGCGTGCTCATTTCAATATAGACATTGTAGGCATCTCTTACTTTTGAAAGAGATTGCTTTACCGTGTCTCGTATTGATAATGCTGTCGGCTGCGTGCTGGTCGCTTTCGCCTCGGTACTCGTCGCGTCCGTGCTCGTTGCGAGCGTGTCGGTGGACGTTGTTGAGAGGAGAAGCATGGTTATCGTCGAGGTCGTATTCTCATTCGTTGACGTTGCTGTCGATGTTGCCTCAGTCGTCGTCGCTCGTTCTATAAACGTTGAGAAAAAGAGCACGCGGGCATTTTTATTGGATTCCGCGCTTTCCGTGATGAGCTTATCCGCGGCAACAAGCATTGCGCGTGCATCTTTGATGCCTTTCACTTTTGCTTTCTCGAGTTTTTGCACATCGGCATCGATTTTTTGCCAGCGCTTGCGTGCCGTTTCAATCGTTTTATCCTGCTGATTCACAAGGAAGTAGTCGCGGACTGCGGAGAATGTGGGGAGATAGTTTTTATCGCGCCAATCTTTAAAATCCTTTGCGGCGTTCTTTACGTCGTCGACGGTGAGCGTCTTTTCGTTGTCATCAAGGTACTGTTCCTGCGATTGGAAGTAGTCCATCGCATCTTTCATGGTGTCAGCTGAAATATCGCGCCATACCTCTTCGTCGCCCTTCAAGTTCTCGAGTTCAAGAAGCTTTACGCGCGTATCCTTTGCTTCCGCGAGCGACAAATCGATTACTTTCCGCAGGGTTTCAATGCGGAGCGAAAGTTCCATCGGCTGGCGGTCGTCCTTTGCCGTTACCAAGTTATCGAGCGACTCCTTTACGCTCTCGAATGCTTTTTGCACGCCCTGTGACTGCGCGTGTACGCGCATAACGGGGGATGCGCTCATTGCCATCACCATGAGTGCGGTGAGTATAGATACGTATCGTTTCATGTTAGTTCATTATTTGCTGCAGCATTGCGTCGACGTCGGTAGTGCTCGATTCCGGAAGCATGGTCTCTGCCTGTTCGGTTTTCAAAATGTCCGCATTCAAATGCTTTACTTTCGTATCGCTGACTTCGGTAAGCGCGGATGCGATGGTCTGGTTTACGCGCTGCTCATACGAAATTTCCTTCAATTGGATATTGATGGGAAGATTGCCGTATTCATTCGCGATGTTCTCCGCATTCAATGACGCCGAAAATGTCGGCTCCGGGAAGGCGAGCGGAATTACCATGACGATTGCGACAAGCGCGGTGGTGAGTCCGGCGCCGAGCCAGCCCCATGAAATCGTGTGCGGTAGGGATACGCGCGGGAGCGCAAATGATGGAGCGCGGGTTTCTCCGAGAATCTGAAGCTTTGCGCGTGCAGCAAACTCGCGGTCGGGCGCGATCGCTTTCAGTTGCTTCAGTTGTGATTTAATGTGTTCCATCGATGTGCGTTTTCAATTGCTTCAATGCCCTGTGCTGTATGACTCTCACCGCTCCTTCTGTTTTCCCGAGTGCATCCGCGATTTCCTTATTGCTCAGATCTTCGACGAATTTCATGAGCAGTACGTTCTGCTGATCGGGCTCGAGTCTTGTAAGCGCCACGCGAATCGCCGACATATTGATTGCGTGGTCTACGCGTGCTTCATCGTTCGCATCTTCGGAAAAATGTTCTTCCGATACCGCGTCGATGCTTACATTGCTTTTATACGTGCGGTAGTAATCGATGACGGCATTCGAGGCGATGCGATATATCCAGCTTGAGAAGGGGAAGCCCTTAAATTCGAAGCCTTCAATGTTCTGCCATGCGCTTGCAAAGACTTGCTGCGAGAGGTCTTCGGCATCCTGCTTTCTTCCCACCTTGATAAAGACGAACCGATAGATAGGGGGCAGGTAGCGGTCATAGAGCTTCCCGAAGGCTGCGCTATCACCGTTTTTTGCTTTTTGAATGAGCGATTGCTCTTCGTCTTTCATAGATTACAACGATAAAGTTGGTCTTTTGTTTCGTATAAAACAGCGTTACGTGTAACGCGCTGTAACGCTAAGGTATTAGATGTCCATTCTAGCAGATGGGAGCAAGAATGTACATTCGGTAAGGGGAAGCGAACGCGCTTCACCGGTAAGACCGGTTCCGCTTTTAAAAACCCTCGGTTTTTAATATTTTCCGACACGGGGAACCGAGCGCGGTTCCCCGACCCCCTCCGCTGTTCGATTCCCCTTACCCGCAAAACACAAAACGACCATGAGGTCGTTTTTTGTTTGTTTTGAGCGGGTAAGGGGAATCGAACCCCTGGCGCCAGTTTGGAAAACTGGGGTATTACCACTATACGATACCCGCGATTAACGAACTTTAGCATACAAAACAATCGAAGAGCCCGCAAGCCGTATGATTTGAATAAATAAACCGCTTCCGATATGATGAGGGTCATACATAACCTATGTATCTTCCGAAGGACAAGCGTACCAAAATCATTATTACTGCATTAGTGCTCGTGCTCGCGATTGGCGGCCTTATTGTTTACGCGGCGACGAATCGTCCTGCGATGCCGCAATCCTTCCTTATTGCGCGCAAGAACGCGTCCGAGGTCAGTCAGCACATTGTTGATCTCACTACGCAGACGGGCGAGAAAGTTTCAGAAGCGAATGCGGCCGACCTTGCGGGGAACACGAGCCGCGCGGAAGCATTAATAGAAGAAGCGCGTGCGGCAAACGCAGAGGCTTACAAGAACGCGGGCGAACTTTCGTCGCATCTTAAGGATCTTGCGAATTCGCTCGTATCGCTCGGCTCGCCTTCACGGCAGAGCGTCGCGTACGAAGCGGTCGCGACTGACCTCTCGCTCGTGTCCGAGTTTATCGTGTACACGCAGAATTTGAATGATTTCTTTGATAAGATCACACGTGCCATTGAAACGGGAAGCAGGGCGGACAAGAATAGCGCCGCGGCCGCGCTCACGGTGGTGAATGAGGGCGCAAAAAGAATTAATGCGCTCAACGCCGAGTTTCAGACGCGCATGAAGACATTCGATTCTTCGCTCTAAAAACGAAATTGAAAAAAGTGAGCCCCCGCCAGCCGGCGGGGGTAATGTTTACTAAGGTGCGTCTTGCGAGTTGCGTGCTACAGGTGAACGAGGTGGGGACGCCCCGCCTCGTCGGCGCAGTTCACGCACGCCGTCGCGATGGGCATGGCCTGCAGCCGCCGCACGGGGATCTGCTCCTTGCAGTGGCGGCAGAGGCCGTAGACGCCGCTCGCGATGCGGTCCTTGGCCTCGCGCAGCGCGAGGAGCCGCGCGTTGAGACGCCTGATCTCGCTCGACAGGTTCTCGCGCGTCGCGAGCTGCTGCGACGTGTCGTCGGACTTCGAGCGCTCCAGCTCCTCGAGCTCGATGAGCTTCCGGTCGCGGATCGCAGTCTTCTCGTCGATCTCCTTGCTGATCCCTTCCCCGATGGCCGCGTGGATCTGCGAGATGTCGTGCGCCTTCAGGGCAACGTTTCCGTTCATGTGTGTCTCCTCGTTCGTTTGTGAAAGTGCAACTTACTTCACGATGCTAAAAACATTATACTACTTTACTTTAAATAAGTCAAATATCGAAAAAGCCGCTCCTGTAATAAAAAGAGGGCTCGCGCGCCCTCTTTTTTGCCTCATGTCGGAGTGCTGGGAGGCGAACGTCGCTCGCCGAAACAGGCTCGCTCTCACGAACCCGGCGGTTCGTGTGCTCCGCCACGCAAGAAACTCCCGTTTCCCCGACCCCTTTCTCGTTCGATTCCCATACATGTCGGGGCAGAGTTCTGCTGAACTCTGCACTCCGTCGCTCTTGCTCCTCCGCTGCAAGGGAATCGAACAGTGCTCTGTTCAATTCCCACACCGCACATAAAAACACAAGAGACCCCAATGGGGTCTCTTGTATTTAGTGTCGGGCTGCTGGGAATCGAACCCAGTCTACCTGCTCCCAAAGCAGGCGTACTACCGGTATACTACAGCCCGTAACGAGGAGTGAAATGATTATGTTTCATAAGCATTTCATCCGAGTGCCCGGGATGCAAACGTCTGTGTTTACAGCCCGAGAAACCGCTCGCTCTTCAAGCCTTTAAATTACTCTGATTTTCATTTAGAATCAACGTAGTTATTATCACCCCTCTTAGCTTAATGGATAAAGCAGGACTCTTCTAAGGTCTTGATGGGGGTTCGATTCCCTCAGAGGGGGCAAGAAAAAACGACTCCGGTCGTTTTTTGTTATAGGGCTTTTTTGCGGAAAACGAGGCTTACGAAGAATGCGCAGGCGCTTACGATGACCGTCATAAGACCTGGATTTATATCATACATATTTGAAAGCGTGAGGCCTGCGGCGAGCGAGAGCGAGGAGAGAGCCATGCTAAGGCCAACGAAGCCCTTAAATGAGTTCGCGATATTTTTCGCGGTGACCGCGGGCACGATGAGGAGTGCGCTCATGAGGAGTACGCCCACGAAGCTTACACCGACCGCAATCGTGAACGCGATAAGAATAAGGAGGAAGAGCTCCATGCGCGACTGCGAAACGCGCGCGGCAGTTGAGAGGTCGGGCGCAATTGCAGAAAGTGCGAGCGGTTTCAAGTAGCCAATAATGAATGAGAGGATACCGAGCGCGACTCCTGATTGCACAAGCGCATTCAACACGGTCATATTTTTTACGCTTCCAAAAAATGCTTCCAGAATATCGGCCTGAGGAATGAGAAGTGCGCCAATCGCAAGCGCGGTTACGAAAAGAACGCCCGTAATGGACTCGATTGCGAGGTTTGTTTTCGTTTCGATGTACCAAATAAGAAGAACGCCCAAAAACAGTACTGCGATGCCGCTCAAGAGCGGATCGAAGTGGAGGAGGATGCCAAGCGCGATGCCGGGGAGCGCGACGTGCGAGAGCGCATCAGAGAGGAGTGTCATTTTGCGCACAACAAGAATCGAACCAACGGCGCCGCTTGCAGCCGCAACGAGGATTCCCGAGATAAGCGTGATGATTTGCAGTGCGTTCATATTATTCGTGATGATGGCGGAAGTGCGCGTGCTCCCCGTAGAGTTCGGTTAACGTACTTTTGGTTAACGTAACATCAGGCGTGCCGAAACACATCATTTTTTGATTTAAGCAGAGTACATTGTTCGCATACTGATAGACGACGTGGAGATCGTGCGACACGATGAGTATCGCTATCTTCATTGTCTCCTCAAGATGATGGAGGAGGGCGTAGATAGATTCCTGTCCTGCCACATCCACATTTTCCGTCGGTTCGTCAAAGAGAAGTACTTGCGGGTCGTCGAGAAGCGCCCACGCAAGCAGAATGCGCTGAAGTTGGCCGCTTGAGAGGTGCGCAAGACGACGCGGGAGCCAACTCTCTTCGATATTCACGAGTTTCAACACGTCTTTATTCGAATGCACGCGTTGCGGTTTCAAATCCAAAAATTCCCCGACAGTCATCGGGAGATAGAGGTCCACGAGGAAGCGCTGGGGCAAGTAGCCGACGCGCACATTTTCCGCCCACTCGATTGAGCCCGAGGTCGGCTCCATAATCCCGAGGAGTGTTTTCAAAAGTACCGATTTTCCTGCGCCGTTCGGACCGATGATTGCAAGTACTTCGCTTTGATTCAGCGTAAAAGAGATATTGCGGATAATATCGTGCGCGCCCGCGTGCACGGTGAGATTCTCAACTTTCAAAAGTGCTTTTTCTGCCATGTGTTACTCATAGTATAGAACAAACTGCGCGCAGTTGATACAAACGAATTCGTTTGGTACTATTTCGATGCGGTTCTTGCCGCGGTAAGGCAGACCTTGCCACGGCGGCGAACTTCGGAAATGAATATTTGCTATATTCATTTCGCTCAGTTCTTGCCGCGGTAGCTCAGTGGTAGAGCGCAGCCCTAAACTCTTTGGGGCGCAATCCGGTAACGGATTGATGAAAATCGGGTGAACTCGGGGGAAACTTTCTAGGAATAGAAAACAATCCCGAACCAAGCTCTGTGGGGCATAGATTGCAGAGAAGGCGTAGAGACTAGTGGGTGAGTCCCAACAATAATCCCACAAACAGCGCCCGACATCCCGATGAGGGATGATGATATAGTCCAAAATCAGCTTCGGAAGAGGCTGGCGTCGGGGGTTCAATTCCCTCCCGCGGCACAAAAAGAAATCCCGCCATAGGCGGGATTTAGTTTGCGAGGGGGGGATTGAACAGGGGGTGGGTCGGAGGGGAAGCGACCGCGTCCCCTCCGTGTCGGAATCATTCAAAACCGAGGGTTTTGAAGACGCAGCCCCGTTGCGGGGCGAGTAGTGAAATCTCCCTCCCGCGGCACAAAGAAAAATCCCCGAAAGGGGATTTTTGTTTTATGCTTTTGCGTCGCTCTCGTCGTCTTCCACAATCTTTTCCGCAACGTCCTTTTGAAAAGGCAGGCGTTTGCTGATAACTTTTCTGAAAATAAATTCCATGAGGAATATCGCGGCGACCACGATGACGATGCCGTATTCGGCCTGCCTGAAGAGATTGCTGGTCTTAAGATAGCTCAAACCGGACATGAGGAAGTAGGCGAGTGTCGTAATCGCGGCGAACCAGATGGTAACACCGGGAATGTATGAGCGGATGAAGGTGCCGAACTTTGTTTTCGTCCAGCCGGAGAGCATGAGCACAAGCAAGTTCACGCCGATCAAGAATTTCGCGGCGATGAGCAGCTTCATGAGGTTCATTTTCAAATAATAAAAGTACGGCTGATAGCTTTTATTCGGTTTTATTTTTTCGCGATAGAATTTCCACCCGAAGCGCGTGTTGCGCAGCATTCTGCCGAGGAAATACACGAGCGTTTCTCCCGCGATAAGCGTGGTCGGGGCAATAAGCAGAAATTCGCTCCAGGTGAGCTTGTGGTTCACGATAAGGAGCACGGACGCGAGAATCGCGATTTCACCCTGGATAAGAATTGCGGCGCCAATAATAAAATGAGCCCACGCGGGGTATTGAAGGATGAACTGCCCAAGGCTGTCCAAGATACTATTCATTTCTCCTAGTGTTATACTATAAACAACAACAATTTTCCAGATATGAAAATATTTGCGACGAAAGAGAACGTAAGAATGAAAGCAGTGCGCGCGAAGGGTCCCGGCGGACATCAATCCGACCGGCGTTCGAAAAAAGTGCAGATGTGGATAGAAGTTTCGAAGCTTCCGCTTACCGAAGCGCAGAAAAAAATGGTGCGCACGCATCTCGCACATCGCATCAACAAGAATGATGAGCTTGAAGAGGTGTGCGAGGATCAGCGCTCGCAGGAATTGAACCGCGACATCGGCCTTGAGCGGATGAACGCGCTCATCAATGAAGCCATTGCGGTGCGTGCGCCGCGTATTCCAACCGAGCCGCCGCGCGAGGCGATTGTGGAGGGAATCAAGCAGCGCAGAGCGCGTTACACGAAGAAGAAGGAGCGCCGCATATATAAAGGAACAACGTATGGAAAGATGAAGAGCCTCAAAGAGCGTACGGGTTGATATTGCCACACATTTTCAGTATTATGTGAGGCGCAGTATGGCGGACGTAGCTCAATGGTAGAGCACCAGATTGTGGATCTGGTGGTTGCGGGTTCAAGCCCCGTCGTCCGCCCCAAATAAAGCTGCCCATTCGGGCAGTTTTTTGACGAACGGGGATTGAACAGGGGGTGGGTCGGAGGGGAAGCGACCGCGTCCCCTCCGTGTCGGAATCATTCAAAACCGAGGGTTTTGAAGACGCAGCCCCGTTGCGGGGCGAGTAGTGAAATGCCCCGTCGTCCGCCCAAAAAAGAAGCCGCCCGAATGGGCGGCTTTGTATTTGGTATTATTTTAATATGATACGCGACGCTATTATTTACTTTATTGTCGGCGGGGTAGTGACGAGTTCCATCGTGCTTCTTGAGCAGAGCGGGTTCCGCTTGCTTTCGGGATTTGCGACGCTGGTCCCCGTGTTTACCGTTGTCTCCTATTTCTTTATCGGCGGATTGAAGGGCGGCGCGGCAGTGGGGCAGCATTCGAAATTCGTGCTCATCGGCACGCTCGTGTCATGGGTGCCGTATATGATTGCGGTGGCGTACCTTGCGCCGCGCATGGGCACCAATAAAGCCATCGGCATTGGTCTTGCTTTATTTCTCGTGCTTTCCCTTGCGTATCTCTTTGTCGTGTATCGCTATAATCTTTTCCAGGAGTAGTGTGCTTTTTTGCTATACTAATTGCGTAGATTCAAAGGTCGGTGAATCAAAAAAATAAATACATTATATGAACAACAAACTCTTTTCAGTAATGCTTGCGGCAAGCCTCGTGATGCCGTTTGCAGCGGGTGCGCAGGAACCGACGACAACGAACGGTGTCCGTGCCATTCGTCAGAATCTCAGTCAGGAAGTGCAAAATCTCCGCGAGTCGACCCAGGCAGCGTTGCAGGCGAAGCGCGAAGATTTTCAGCGACAGGCAGAACTTCAACGTGAGCAGTTTAAGAAAGATGTAGAATCCGCACGCGAAGCGGCGAAGAAAGAATTGGAGCAGAAGCGCGAAGCGGCGAAGAAAGCAATCGAGGACATCAAGGACGCAAAGAGAAAAGATACGATAAAACGCATTGATCTCAATCTTACAGAGACCAACACGCGCATGGTGGAGCGCTACACTGAGAATTTGAATCAGCTCGACAAGGTGCTCACGAACATCACGACGCGCACCGATCGTGCGCAGGCGCGCGGACTTTCCGTGTCGGGCGTACGCACGGCGATAGCGTCGGCATCGACGAGTATTGCTTCGGCGCGTGCCATGGTTATCGCGCAATCGGGAAAGACCTATGCAGCTGCGATTACGACATCGACAACCGCGAAGGCGGATCTTGCCGCGGTGCGCGATGCATTGAAGAAAGATCTCAAAGCCGTTGAGACGGCAGTGAAGAGTGCACGCGATGCAGTACACGCTGCGGCAGTAACGCTTGCACAGGTGCCGAGAATCGGCGAGACGGAGCCCGCGGCAACGTCGACCGCCACATCAACTGCAACAACTACGACTCAATAAAGGCCGCGAAGTTCAAACAATAATACATTATGGAGCCTAAAAACGGTAAGAAAACAAAAATGATTGTACTCGCGCTTGTAGTTATCGCCGCGATTGCCGCCTACATGTGGTGGCAGGGGCAGCAGCCGGCGCCCGCAAGCACGACAGGTGAGTCGCTTTCGGAAATGCAGAGCACGGCAACGAGCGTAGATACGGGAAATTTGGACCAGGAATTCGAGAACATCAACAAGGATTTGAATTCGCTCTAACGTCCGTGCAGTTTATACCGAACCCTCGCGCTTTGCGGGGGTTTTCGGTTGTACGTTCGCGCTGCTGTGCTCAGTACTCCCTCATTCCCATTCGGTCTGCTGACCTCAGTACTTCTTCGCTCGCGCTCAGTCGTTTATAATCACAAAGAGATGAATACAAAATTTTTTACTGGAGCAGGCGATGCGGGCGAGAGCCGATTCGGACAAAAACGCATGCCAAAGGATGAAGCGCTTTTTGATGCGTTGGGAAGTCTTGATGCAGTAAATGCGCTCACGGGGTGGTGTGTAGTTGAAGCGAAGCGCGCGAAAGAAATCGCGCCGCGAATCGCGGAGATTGTTGCGTATGTGCGTGAACTTCAGGAAATGATATTTGTTGCGCAAGCCGAAGTCGCTTCCGTCGGGCTCGATATGGGCAGTTCCCAAAAAATAACATCGGAAAAAATCGAACGGCTTGAAGAAATCATCAAAAAAGCCGACAGCGAGGTGCATGCAATCGACAAGTTTGTTATTCCCGGCGAAAGCGAACTCGAGAGCAGGCTCGACATTACGCGCGTGCGCGTGCGCGATGCGGAACGTGCGCTGGTTAGGTTTAGCCGCGTGCGCACCCTTCCCGCGGACCTTCTCCGATTTGTAAACCGTCTCTCAAGCGTGTATTTTGCACTTGCCAGGTTCTCGAATGCGCTCCTCGGCGCAAAAGAGAAGAATCCGTCCTACGAATAACCACCGCATATGAAGCGAATATATCTCGACCATGCTGCATCAACGCCGGTCCGCGCGGACACGCTTCGCGCTATGACGTCTTTTTTTACGCGACAATTCGGCAATGCGAGTTCGCTTCATTCGTTCGGGCAAGATGCAATAGCGGCGCTTGATGCCGCACGCGCAGAACTTGCGCAACTCGCGAGCGTATCGTTCCGCGACTGCATTTTTACGGGTTCTGCGACTGAAGCAAACAACCTCGCGCTTCGCGGAGCAGTGAAGCGTTTTAAAGAAATTCATAAGGGTGTCCGTCCGCGCATTATCGTATCTTCTATCGAACACGAGTCGGTGCTTGAAACGGCGAAAGACCTTGAACGCGATGGCGTAGAGGTTATTACGCTTCCCGTTGATGTGCGTGGCATTGTCGACGTGGCGCGCCTTACGCAGTCGCTCAATGAGCGCACGGTGCTCGTATCGGTTATGTACGTGAACAACGAAATCGGCACCGTGGAGCCGCTCGGAGAAATTGCATCCGTGCTTCACGATTGGCGTATGTCTCATGAAGATTCTGTCTATCCGCTTTTCCATACGGATGCGGTTCAGGCATTCAATTATTATTCGTGCGATATGGAAAAACTTCGCGTGGACATGCTCACGTTGTCGGCACATAAGATTGGCGGGCCAAAAGGTGTCGGGTGCCTTTGTGTTCGCGAGCGGGAAGCGCGCAACGTGCTCTCGGCGGTTACGACAGGCGGCGGACAGGAATTTAATATGCGTTCCGGAACGGAGAATGTCGCGGCAATCACGGGCTTCGCACATGCGGCGCACGCAGCAGCGAAAGAGCGTGCGAAGGAATCCGTACGGCTCCGTTCGCTCAAACGATTTTTTTGGAAAGAATTGAAAAAAATATGCCCCGATGCACGGCTTCACGGAATGGAAGAAGCGCGTTTTGATGACGCGTCGCCGCACATTGTGAATGTTGCGTTTCCCAATCGTCCCGTTGATGACATTCTCGTGCGTCTTGACCGCGCAGGCGTCGCGGCTTCATCCGGTTCGGCATGCGCAGCACGGAGCGCGCAGCACTCGCATGTGCTCACCGCGCTTTTTGAAGGAGCCGCGCGCGGCATTCGGTTCAGTTTCGGCAAAACAACCACGCGTGCGGAACTTGTTGATGCCCTGCGCAGAATTCGCGTGGCATTTTCACGCGGTTCGTCGCGGGTGGTATGACCGAACGGGAGTGACGACCGAACGTGAGTGAGGAAGTACTGAGGTCAGCAGACCGAATGTGGGAAATACCAAAGCCAGGAGGCGTGGTATAATGGATGCATATGATGAACGAGAAAATAAATAAGTATGTGTGGCTTTCGTTTGCAGTCGCGGCATTATTGCTTGCCTATGCGGGCATAAATTACGCCGATGCGTATTCGAAATCCATTCAGCCAAGTTCATTCCGCAGTTTTTCAGTGAGTGCGGAAGGCAAGGCGGTTGCAGTCCCCGATGTCGCCCAGTTTTCATTCAGCGTGTTCACGCAGGGCGGAAAGACCATCGCCACTATCGTGAAGGAGAACACGGATAAGATGAATCAGGCGATTACGTATGTGAAGCAGAGCGGCGTGGATGATAAAGACGTGAAGACCGAGCAGTATTCGCTCACGCCCCGTTATCAGTATTCAAGCTGTCCGCGCGACGGAGGCATTTGCCCTCCCGCGACTATTATCGGCTATGATGTGCGCCAGACCGTGCAGGTCAAGGTGCGCAATTTCGAGAAAGTAGGCGATATCCTTGCGGGTGTTGTGCAGAACGGCGCAAACGAGGTATCGGGTTTGCAGTTCACGCTTGATGACCCCACGTCCGTACAGGATGAGGCGCGTACCGAGGCTATCGCAAAAGCTAAGGTGAAGGCGCTTGCCGTTGCAAAGGCGGGAGGATTCACGCTCGGGAGACTCTTGAATATCAACGAAGGTTTTAATGTGCCGCGTCCGTATTATGGAGACAGCATGATGAAACTTTCCTCAGTGGGAATGGGAGCGGCGGAAGTTGCGCCGAGCATTGCGCCGGGTTCTGAAGAGACTACGATAAACGTGGTGCTTCAGTACGAAATCAAGTAAGCATCGCATCGTTTCGTTCTTCGCTCTTGAAACAAAATCATCGCGCATTTTGTATTAGTTCCATATACTATTAGCCATGATTACGAAGAAAAGAATATTCATTGCTTCGGCATTTGTTGTGGTTGCTCTTGTTGCGGGAGGAGCGGTGGCGGCAGAATCTCATGCGTTCGATGCGACAGTGAAATTTTTTCACGATGTCTTCACGCCCGTTACGCCCCCCGGCACTCTCAAGGAGGCGCCCAAGGAGTCGCTCTATAAGCCCGCGCTCGATTACGAGCAGGCGGTCATTGATGCAGTCGAAAAAGCTCAGCAATCCGTCGTCTCCATCGTGATTTCGAAGGATGTGCCATTGCTCGAAAATTGTACGGTTGATCCGTTTGCAAATCTTCCGCCTGAATTCAGGGGAATGTTCGGCGATGGTTTTTCGTTCACGCGCCAGTGCGATAACGGCGCCACGCAAAAGCAGGATGTCGGCGGCGGCAGCGGATTCGTCGTG
>JBBILW010000010.1:0-23510 GCA_037444725.1 Candidatus Jorgensenbacteria bacterium
TGAATCCGCTTCGGGAGTCAGCGCTTATCAAGGAATGAGTCTTCAATGAAGTAATGTGCCGCATGTGTGGTGCCTCTTGCGTTACTCCGGCGTTATCTCGCGTTCAAACCTTGTGAAACCTGATAGATAGGCGTAACCACCGAGATGGCAATAAATCCAACTACGATACCCATGACTACCATGAGCGCGGGCTCGAGAATCGTCGAAAGATTTTTTGCCGTGTCATCCACTTCTTTTTCGTAAAACTCGGAAAGATAGACGAGGTTCTCGCTCAAGTTGCCGGTATTTTCGCCGACCGCCACCATCTGCGACACCATGCCGGGGAAGATGCGGGAACGCTTCTCAAGGTGTGCGGAAATTTCTTCACCCTTTGTAATGGCGAGCGCGATTTCTTTCAATTGTTCTCTATAGACGAGGTTTGCGGTTGTGTCGGCGGTAATGGAGATTGCCTCGACGACTTTGATGTCGCTCTTCAAGAGTAGCCCGAATGTTCTGCAAAAATTTGCCACATTGTAGTTGATAATCATCGTGTTCAACACGGGGACGTAGAAGAGCATTTTATCTACCGCGTGGCGCACAGATTGGATTTTAAGGAGAAGCCAGATGCCAATAACCATCACCACGAGACCGTCGAACACGTACACGCCGTAGACTGCCATAAAGTCGCTGATTGCCATCAGGATTTTTGTAGTTGCCGGCAGGGGAATGTTCAAACTTTTGAACACGGGCGTAATTTTGGGGAAAATATAAATTGTGAGCACGCCTGCGATACCGAAGGTTACGAGGACAATGATAATCGGGTAAATAAGCGCGCCGATAACTTTTTTTCTGAGCTCGAGACTCTTATTGAGTTCGATAGCAAGATAATTAAGATTTTCGTACAGCACGCCGCTGTTTTCACCGACGCGGATGATGTTGATAGCGAAGTCGCCGAAAATATTCCTGAATTTCTCGAGCGCCGCCGAGAGGAATTGACCGTTCGATACCTCGGTCATCAAGGAGTCGATGATTTTTTTCATCGAATTCGAGCGCGCCTGTTTTTTAAGCATCTTCAGGCTGTCCAAAATAGACATGCCCGCCTTAATCATCATGGCGAGATGTTTGGAGAAGATAATCTGTTCCTGCGTTGAAATGTTTAAAAAGAGCTTGTTCATGTGTGCCTTATTCGTGAATGACTCTCAGCACTTCTTCTATTGTCGTAATGCCTTCAAGCGCCTTCCCGAATCCGTCTTCAATCATAGTCGTCATGCCTTTGCTGAGCGCTAACGCCTTGATTTCTGACGCGTCCGCTTTGCGCACCAGCGCCTTTCGCACGTCATCATCAACGTCTAATACTTCGTGGATACCGATGCGGCCGTAATAACCCGAGCCGTTGCAGATATCGCATCCTTTGCCGTAATAGAAGGGCGTAGATTTAGAAATGTCCTTATATTTATCGAGTCCCTGTTGCTCGATAACCTCCTTGAGGCTCTGCAACTCAGGAGCGGAGAGCGTCTTCTTTGTTTTGCAGTCCTGACAAATTCTTCGCACGAGGCGCTGGCCGACTACCACGTTCACGGTTGAGGCGATAAGGAACGGTTCGATTTTCATATCGAGAAGGCGGGGGAGCGACGTTGCTGCATCGTTTGTGTGGAGCGTTGAAAGGAGGAGGTGACCGGTTAACGCGGCATTCACGGCGATGCCGGCGGTTTCCTCGTCACGGATTTCACCGACCATAATAATGTTCGGGTCCTGCCTCAAAATAGAACGCAAGCCTGAGGCGAAGGTGAGTCCGGTGCGGGGATTTGCCTGAATCTGGTCGATGCCTTCAATAGCGTATTCGATAGGGTCTTCGATGGTAATAATGGAAACTTCTTTCGTGTTGAGCGTTTTGAGAACCGTATAAAGCGTGGTCGTCTTACCGGAACCTGTCGGACCGGTTACGAGAATCATGCCGTACGGCTTCGTGATTGCGCGCTCGATTTTTTTGCGGTCAGCTTCATTGAAGCCGAGCGTACCGAGCGTAAATTTTTCCGCTTTTTCGACGAGAAGACGCATGACGCAATTTTCACCGTAGTAGGTGGGTGCGATGGAGACGCGAAGGTCTACCGGCCCTTCTCCTTTCATTTGTACGCGGAAGCGGCCGTCTTGCGCTGCCTGGTGCTCGTCGGTGCGGAGACCTGAGAGCACTTTGATGCGAGTGGTGACTTCAGACTGGATTTCTTTGGGGAACACGAACGATTCATTCAAGATACCATCGATGCGGAGACGAATTCGAAGATCCTTATCTTCCGGGTCAATATGAATATCCGACGCGCGGCTGTCGTAGGCGAACTTAATAAGCGAATCGATAAGATCGATAATTGAAAGGTCCGGCCCCTTTTTGAGAAGCTCTTCTATCTTTGTTTTTTCTTCTTTTATGGGCATAAATCAATGCTGCACGCCGCGTATCTCACACCGCGATTTCCGAATCTGCGTATAAGAATTATACCATACATTCAGACGGAAATACGCCGTAAAAATTACACGGCAACTGCGGAAATTTCCGCAGTACTATTTAAGATATCCAACACGGGTCAGCCAGTCCTCATTTTCCCATTCCCAAAGTTTTTTTGCTCCTAAAAACGCCTCAAAATCGTTCTCCCAGCGGGGGAATTCCTTCAGTTCGATGTGTCCCTGCATCGCGCTCCATTCATGGTGGCATGTTCGCTGTGCGGGATTATTCCATTGCGTTTTAATCTGCCGTTTGCCGCCCTTACTGCGCATCTTCGCGCCGCAGAAAAGGCAAAGCTGGCTCTGATCAATGCGGAGTATCCAGCGTGTTTCAAGATTTTTTACGACGGGCTTCATCGCATAGAGATAGGCGGCAGTCTGGAGATTGTAATCGCGATAAATCTCCTGCGATGTTTTGATGTCTAAAATGCCGAGCTTGCCGCCGATTAACGCAATCGCATCAATCGTACCGGCGTAGCGGTGCTCGTGGCTCGCAAGGCGCTTCTCAACGTATTCGGCGTCGACATGGATTTTGTTTTCCTTTATGAAATTTTTAAATGCGTTGATAGACGCCTCAATGGTCGGGGGAACGGGTTCGTCGCGTTTTAGAAAAATATTCTCGACTGCTTCGTGCACCATCGTCCCTTCGGTTGCCGACTGTTGTTTTATGCGTTCACCTTCGGCGAAGCTCGACATTTTTCCGTAGAAACGATAGAGAGCAGGTTTTGATTTTATTTCCAAAATACGAGTAACGCGCGGGTACCAGGTGCCGTCGATGTCGTATCCGCAACCTGCCTTAAATTCGTCGATAGATTTAAATTCGTTCATGACTGAATGAGTGTGTTGATCCGTCTATCTTACCAGTAACGCGACCTCTATGGCAGGTTGACATGACGGTGTCAAAATGTCGCTCGGAACCTCTGTTTAAGGCGTTTAGTAGGGGAGGGCTATTTTGCGTGTTGAACAAAAAACAAATGAAACTATTTTTCAACAAAAATTTTTATGAAATATATCTACGCGCTGCATGAAAAGTTCCACGAAAAGATTTCACATACGCATAATTATATTTCGATGGGCGAGAAACGAGGGAGATAGAAAAGCCCCCATTTTTTGAGGGGGAAGAGTGTGAAAAGGCCAGTAATGCTATATTTACATCTGTCGCACAATATATGTTTCGCGACAGAAGAATGTCTTCTGTCGCTAAACATCATCGCTAATGTGCGACATGATAGAAATCGTGTCGCACATTAGCTCTTTGCGACATCGTAAAAGATTCTCGCCAATGTGCAACGTGAATGAATCCCATCGCACATTGGCTCGTCGGAGCTCTTTGCGACATAACTATGTCTTTTAAACCTTTCGTAAATCGCTAGAAGTATCCCACCAGCATCTTTATTGCCTGCGCAATCATTTCTACTATCTGCCGTAATATTGCTGCTGCGTAATTTATAAATCCCGGCATGTTCGCGAAGTTTACCGTGCTGTTGAACCACGTCACTATTTTTCCGAACAAATCATTTAACGAATTGTAATTGAATGATTGGACGCCTTGTTTCAATGCGTCGCCGGCGCTTTTTTCGTTTATAAGCGAGTATTTGGGCAGTTTTTCCTGGAGCTTGTTTCCGAGGTCATTTATGTAGTTCCAGGCGTCCATAAGAGGCCCTGGAATGGCCAAATTTTGCGTTCCTAGGCTCGTTTGAGGGTCAGATGCGTATTGAGCCAGTGCGGGGCTATAGAGGCCTAAAATCGCGATAAAACCCGCCATAATGCATACTGATTGGCGTGTTACAGAGCGTTTCATAGGTCTATTATACCATTTTTGTAACCTTAGGATCGCGGACAGCCTGAATCTCCTGCGCGAGGCATTCCAAAGATGCTTGGTAAGTAATCCAGCGGATTGATGGTCACGCCAACAGGTACTACGCCCGCCGCCGGAGGCACGGCTTTGTATTGAACGCTTGGTGCCCAGAATACGGTCATGTGCACGTGTGTGCCGAATGAGTAACCCGTGTTTCCCATGTAGCCCACCACGTCGCCGCGCGCAACGGTATCCCCTTCCTTTACATTAAATTTTGAAAGGTGACCGTAGAGCGTGGAAAGATTGTCGCCATATTGGATGAGAATATATTTTCCGTATTGGTAGCGATTCCACCTCGAAGTGCCGCGGTCGTTATTGCCGACTTTAATAACTTTTCCGTCATCGGCCGCAAGCAACGGCGTTCCCATGGGGCCGCCGAAGTCCACGCCGTTGTGCGTTTTCGTTTTATACGTTTTTACTGCAAACGGCGTGCGTCCGTAGCACTGCGTAAGATATACGTCGTCTATCGGAAAGCCGAGCACGCCGGGGCGCTTCAGAGGTAAGAGCGTCGGGTCGAAAGACGCGCGCATCTTTTGTTCGATATCTTCGATGACCGAATCTATTTCGCCTTGCTTCTTATTCAATTCCTCGAGCTGTTGCTGATAATATTGCTCGACGCTTTTCGTCTGATCAAGCAGTTTCTGTTTTTCGAGCTTTTGCTCCTGCGTAATTTGCTGGAGGTTTACGAGGTCGTTCGTCTGCACCACCTTCGTATTCTTTTTCTTTTTGTTCTCGTCAATCTTATTCGTGTGATCGACTTCGAGCTGTTTCAATTTATTGATATTGTCGAGGAGCGATGAGTTCAACGAGGTTATATTCTGGATTTCCGAGACGCTCTGGCTCAGTGTTTCACTGCGCAAAAGACGCGCCAACAATGTTTCGTTTTCCCTTTGCTGGAGTTCGGTAAAGAGCTGACCGATGGTGATTTTTTGCGCGGCAATTACATCGCGTCCCCTCGCAATTTCCTGATTCAGCGAGTCTATTTCATAACCGAGCTTTTCGATGTTCACCGTGTTGGCTTTAATCGAAAGGTTGAGCTGATTTATGTTCGTGTTGTAGAGCTGGATATCCTTTTTGATGCTGTCGCCGGACTTATTAACCGTTTCAATTGTTTTTTGCAGTGATTCTTTTTGCTGCTGAATCTGCTGGAGCTCAGCACTCTTTTCTTCTATGTGTTTTTGAAGCTCGGTGATGGACGTTCCTTGCACCGCTTCGGCTAAAAGATTCGCGGCGCGCGCACGGAACATGCCTCCCAAGAGCGCCATAAGTACCACCCACAATGCGAATTGTGCGAATGTCGTGCGCATGGATGTTAGAGCGCGTGTTTGAGTTTTTGGATTGCCTCGCCTACACGCTTTATCGATTCCGGCCCCCCAAGAATACGGAGAAGCTCGGTCGGTCCCGGTGAATTTTCGCGTCCCGAGAGCGCGACGCGAAGCGGCCAGAGAACATCGCCTCTCCCCTCTTTTGCTGCGTATTCCATGAGGGCGGTTGTCGTGTGTTCCGACGGGAATGTTGTTCCGTTATCGGCGCTCAATATTTCCGATACGTGTTCAAGGTGCTCGAGAGTCTTTGCGGGAGCCGCATTTTTCCATGCGAGCATCGATGCGGGATAATCGGCAATGCTAAAAATAAACTCCGCTTCTTTTTGGAAATCCGCAAGACTCTTCATGCGTTCTTTTGTTACGGCAATCGCGCGCAACAAGCGATTGGTGTCGGAATACCATGCTTCAGGCATGAACGGTTTCAGATATTCCGCGAGTTCCTTATCGCTTAACGCGCGGATGTGCATCGAATTGAACCAGTCTAATTTTTCGGGATTATAAATTGCGCCCGCTTTTTGTACGCGCTTAATCGAGAACGCCTGCACCATTTCGGGCACGGTAAATACTTCCTTGTCGTCCGACGGATGCCAGCCGAGGAGCATAAGGAAGTTAATGATGGCGCTCGGCAGATACCCTTGTGCGCGATAATCGTTCAACGAATTCGTGAGTACGCGTTTTGAAAGCTTCTTTTTGTCTGCACCGAGAATGAGCGGCAGGTGCGCGTATTTTGGCGTCGGAAGGCCGAGCGCTTCCTGGAGCATCATTTGTTTCGGCGTATTCGAGAGATGTTCTTCTCCGCGGATGACGTGGCTTATCTTCATGTCCGCGTCGTCGATGACGGAGGCGAAATTGTAGAGCGGTTCGCGCATCGATTTCGCGATGATGATGTCGCCGAAAAGCGCGGTATTGAATTCCACTTTGCCGCGAATCATATCGGGGAACGATACGACGTGGTCGCGCATCTTGAAGCGTATGACTCCCGGAGTCTTTAATTGCTTCATTGCAACTTGCTCGGGCGTAAGCGAGCGGCATTTGCCGCTGTACTTCGGCACCAAGCCTTGCGACATCTGCGCTTCATATTCATCTTCAAGTTCTTCCGGAGTGCAGAAACAATAATACGCCTTGTGTTCATCAAAAAGGCGTTTCAAATTCTTTTCGTATAAATCGAGCCGCTCGCTCTGACGCGCCGGCTCCTCGTCCCAATCAATACCAAGCCACTCAAGATTTTTGAGTATGTCTTCTTCGAAGCGGCGTTCTGAGCGCTGCTTATCCGTGTCCTCTATGCGTAAGATGAATTTTCCTCCTTCGTGACGGGCAAAAAGCCAGTTAAAAAGGGCCGTGCGGACGCCGCCAATGTGCAAAAAACCTGTTGGCGAGGGCGCAAAGCGTACTCTCACTTCCATAGGGGTTAGTATACCCTAAAACGCCCAATTAGTCATTATTTAACGGCACTTAAGACCTCCAATGCGATATCGTGAGCGGCGTTCGGTTTGAAGAAATTATGAGCTGCCGTTTTCACTTTTTCGAGGGCGTTCGGGTCTTTCAGAACGCTATTGATTTTCGTGAGGATGAGATTTGCGGTGAAGTTCGCTTCTTCGACGACGAATGCCGCACCCGTCGATGCATACGCATACGCATTCGCTCTCTGATGGTCCTGTGCCGCATCACTTAACGGTATGAGTATCGCCGGTTTTCCCGTTGCCGCGATTTCAAAAATGGCGCCCGAGCCTGCTCGTGAAATGATGATATCGGCGGCATCAAAAAGCATTTTCATCTGATCGGCGGCGAGGTATCCGTACGGTTTGTACTGGCTCTGGAGCGTCTGATCCAACCGCTGTGTCATGGTTGCTGCCTGTGCGCGCGCCGCGACGAAGTTATCGAGACCTGTTTGGTGTGCAATTTGAAATACCGGCAGGAATTGGTCAAGATTGTCGAGAATAAACGTGTTCACGCGCTGCGACCCCTGCGAACCTCCCAGCATAAGCGCGAGCGGTTTATCGGGATTAAATTGAAGACCGAGTTTTGCCTGCCGCTCATCGCCGATGCGCGAGGTGAACATGGCGCGCACGGGATTTCCCACGACTCGCGTTTTGTTTTTCGGGAAGAATGCCTCCGCTTCCTTAAAGGCAAGAAGAATTCGCGCCGCATGTTTGCCTGAAATCGTATTTGTGAGGCCAGGCACCGCATCAGACTCGTGAATAACCACGGGAATCATATACCAGCGTGCAGCGAGCACGACCGGCAGTGCGCCGGGGCCGCCTTTTGAGAAAACAACATTGGGCATTTCGGTGTAGAGATTTGCGAGTGCCTGAAAAATGCTCCAGATGAATTTCGGAAAATCGATAATATTCTGGAATGCGGCGTAACGGCGGAGCTTGCTTGAGGCAATATCGTAAATTTTGATATTGCGCGCCTCGAATTCATTGATGAGTTGATGCCGCGGACCGAAATATGAAATGCGCACGTCGTTATGCGTCGCCTCTTTTATGGCGTCCGCAACGGCAAGCAGCGGATACAAATGACCGCCCGTGCCTCCTCCCGCTAATGCAATGCGAATGTTCATGATGAGCTGCGCTTGTATCTTGATATGTTAGCAACGATGCCGCACATGGTCAAAGAAATCGCGAGCGACGTTCCTCCGTAACTCACGAATGGCAACGGAATACCGGTCATCGGGATGACGCCCGATATGGCGCCGATGTTTACGAATGCCTGTAGGCCGAAAAGGCACATAAAACTGGTAACAAGATAGCGGCCGAAATTGTCTCCTGCGCGCCGCGCGATTTTTAAGCCACGCCAGATGAATGCGAGGAAGAGAATGATGAATGACATTGCACCCACAAATCCTAGCTCCTCCCCTATCACGGCGAAAATGGAGTCGCCCATCGGCTCGGGAAGGTAATGTATTTTTGTCGTTGATTTGCCGAAGCCTACGCCGAATATGCCGCCCGAACCGATTGCGGTCTGCGCCTGATTAATGTGGTATCCCGCGCCTGACGGATCGGCGGATGAGTTTAAGAATGTCTGGATACGCGTTGAGCGGTAATTCCCTTTTGAAAATGGGTTAATAAGCACGATGCCGATTGCACCGAGGCTCGCGATGAGCACGAGCGCCGCGACGAATTTAATATTCGCGCCGGAAGTGAAATACACGAGAAGCGACGTGAAGAAGATGAGCGCGGCAGTCGAGGTCGCGGGCTGCATGAGGAGCAGGAGCACGACGAGACCGACAAGAATTGAAAACGGTGCGAGTCCGCCCCAGAAACTTTTTCCGCGCTGCTGGCCTTTGCTTATCCACGAAGATAGATATACGAAGAAGAGGAGCTTCATAAGCTCGCCGGGCTGGAATGAAAAAGCGCCAAAGTTCACCCACCTGTCACCTCCTTTTGCGTGTAAGACGAGCGGGGTAAACACGAGCAGCAGCGCCAAGATACCCACGATAAGCAGGAACGGAGCGGCTTTTTCCCAGCGTTTGTAATACACAAAGTAGCCAATGAGAAAGCCCACGATGCCCGGCAAGATTCCGTTCTCCATCTGGTGCTTCAGATAGTACATGCTGTCGTTGAACGTATTTTTGGAGAGCTCCGATGAAGCGCTTGTGAGCATTACAAGGCCGAAGACGACAAGCAATACCAAGAACCCAAGGAATACATAATCAACCGCGCCGGCTTTCGGACTTTTCGTAAAGAATGCCATACGGATTTATGCACGCTTAATTAACTCGCCCTTAAGATGCTTTACGAGCTCTCCTCCCGCAAGGACACGCGTGCCGTTTACAAAAACATGCACGGGCCGGAAATTTTCGTGGACCGCGATGTCTGCAAAAAAGCCCTCGCGGATCTCCCCGCGTTTTGCGATGCCGTATTTTTTTGCCGGAAGTGATGTTGCCTTTTCAATCGCATGTTCCGTGCGGATTGTTTCTGATTTTGCCGCGAGCGCCATGAGTACGGGATACGTGTCGGTGCTCGGGATGTATTTGAATTCTTTTTTGCCGAAACTCGCGCTGTTTGTGGCAATAAGCGAGTTCGGATGCGCGATGAACGCGTCCCGCAGTCCCCCATCAATCATTTTTGCCGAAACGGTCGCGCGAAGGCCCGTTAATCCCATGATTTTCAGAATCGCTTCTTCATACGAGAGGCCGCTGCGCGTGCCGAATTCACGGATAGATCTTCCTTCAAGAAATTTAAGCGATGCGTGCGGAATGTGCGCAATGAGCAATTCACGCGGTGCGGTTGATTTAAGATGCGCGATAAGGCGTTCTCGGGCGTGAGGCTTCTTGAGACTCGCGTGCATACTCTCGAGCGTTTCTTCGAGGAACCAGTCAGGGAGCAGCTCGTAGATAAGCATTGTCGCCGTGTCGAACGGATTCACGTCGAAGTTGATATGAAGTCTCGCGGATTCTTTCTGAATCATCCGCGCCGCCTCCGTGTATTGTTCTTTGTACGATTTAAGCGGCTGAAGATGAAGTATTTCCACATTCACTCTCGTTTCCGCGGCGAGCATAATCGTTTCTTCTATCGAGGCAAGCAATCCGTCGCGCGAGTTCCGCAGATGCGTCGCGTATATACCCTTATTTGCCGCGACCACGCGTGCAAGTTCCACAAGTTCGTGATGAGGCGTGCGCATGGCGTGCGTGTGGCCAAGACCGGTTGAGAGTCCGAGCGCCCCGTCTTTCATCGCACGCGTTAGCACGTGTTTAAACATCCGCAACTCGCTTTCTGTCAGATCACGGAATCTCCCATGCGTAATCGCCTCGCGGATGGTCGTGTGTCCGACCAACATGCCGAAGTTTATGCCTAAGCCCCGCTTCTTTAAAAGTATGAAAAACTGCTTCACGCTCGTCCAGTTCACATTCGTGTGCATCTCATTCCCCCATTCGCGGATAGTGCGAAGCGAGCCGTCGAGCAGGGGCGCGAGCGACACGCCGCAGTTTCCTCCTATCATCGTCGTGATGCCCTGACGGACGAAGTTCTCTTGGTGCGGCTCATAGAACAGCGACATGTAATGGTCGGAGTGAGCGTTTACGTCGATAAATCCGGGCGTAATTACGGAGCCTGTTGCGTCGATGACCGTCTCTGCATGTGTGCGCGCAATAACGCCGCATTTTGCAATGCGATTTCCACGGATCAATATGTCCTTTTTCACAGGCGCAGTGCCCGTGCCGTCGTATACGAGACCGTTCTTAATAAGCGTGGTCATCCCACTCCTTATTTTACCCTATTTTGGTTTTAGGTGCGCTGTGGAGTACTAGAAAAACCGTGCAAGGAAGAAAAGCGCAAGGCCGAGGGTGGTCGTTACAATCGTCACAATCCAGAAACGCATCGTTATCTGGCTCTCCGGCCAGCCGAGCGCTTCGAAATGATGATGAATAGGCGTCGAGAGGAAAACCTTCTTCTTCCAGAATTTCTTGCTAATCATCTGGATAATCACCGTGACCGATTCGAAGATAAGAATGGAGCCGAAAAACGGCAAAAAGA
Organism: Candidatus Jorgensenbacteria bacterium; assembly: GCA_037444725.1. Classification (GTDB taxonomy): domain Bacteria; phylum Patescibacteriota; class Minisyncoccia; order UBA6257; family GWB1-50-10; genus CAIKKG01. Next base: position 11,133 of record JBBILW010000010.1, read on the forward strand.
GCGCGGTGTTCGTGAGCATCACCATTACGCCAAGCGTGATACCAAGAGACATCGAGCCCGTGTCGCCCATAAAGAACCTGGCGGGATAAATATTGAACCAGAGGAATGCGAGAAGTGCGCCCAAAATGACCGCATTCATCGCCGCGAGGTCAAAGCGATGCGTGGCAAACGAGATGATGGCGAGCGCGCCGAATGCGAAGAAGAGCGTGCCCCCTGCAAGACCGTCCAAGCCGTCAGTTTCGTTCGTAGAAAACGCAGTCGCAATCAGGATGAACATGAAGAACGGAATGTACGTCCAGCCCATCGATACGTTGCCGTAAAACGGAATATAGAGCACATCCCAGCCGAGGCGGAAGTAGAACCACCATGCGCCAAATGCCGAAAGGAGCGTGTAAAGGCCGAGTTTTTGAGGCACACTAAGTCCCCCGCCGTGCGGGCCCTTTCCCATAATGCCGAAAATGTCGTCCATGAGCCCCACGATTGCGGCAAAGAAAAGCGCCGCGAGCGGAAGATATGTTTCCGAACGGCTCACGAAATTGAAATAATTTGCAAAGCCGTTGAACATGCTCTGGAGAATCAGAAAGATAAGCGCGAGGCCGATGACCGTGCCCCAGATGATGACGCCGCCCATCGTCGGCGTGTCCGCTTTCTTTTTGTGGAACTGATAGAAAATAGGCGCGCTTTTTTCATCGCGGATATTCGTCTTTTTTACGTTCAAAAGTTTCAAGATGCGTACCATAAACGGCGTCGCAATGAGCGCAACGACGAATGCGAGCGCGAAGAGAATAAGAACGCGGATAGCTTCGAATGCAATCATTATTTTTTATCGGTTAAAAATGTATGCGGTGCGGACCCAGTTTAACAATTTCTCGGTTTCGCCTTTTCTGTCGTGACTGCCGAGAATAATAAACGCGAGCCGTTCGCCGCCAAATGAGAAGAATGCTAGCAGGTTCTCGCGGGCCTCGGGTGACGTCCCCGTTTTTCCTCCCATAAAACGCGTTTCCGTAACGAACGCGTCTATATTATACACGGTTCTGGATTTCGAGTCGTTTATGGGCTGTACCTCGTAACTCTGCAATCTCGTCCATTCGATGATTTCGGGGTGGTGTGCCATCAGATACTTCGAAAGTTTGATGAGGTCGTTCGCGGTGGATTGATTTTGACCGGAGAGACCACATGCGTCCGCCATGACGGTCTGCGTCATCCCGATAGCTTCGAGTTTCTTTTTAAGAAGCGCAACGAATTGTTCCCTGCCTCCTGCCGCTTCTTCAAATGCGGTAGCTGCGTCGTTCGACGAAGTGAGGAGCATGATCTTCACAAGGTCGTCTGCTTTGTACACCTCACCGCTCGTGAAATCTCCGGCGAGTCCTTCCGTTGCAATCGCGGTTGCCGTTATCGGAATTCGTTTCGAATAACCCATATCTTCCGCAACGACAATTGCGGTTATGAGTTTCGAAATGGACGCGATTGGCCACTGTTTGTATGTTTGATAATTAAAAAAAGGAAACTGCGAATCGAGCGATACAATCATCACTGCGCTGGCATCTACCGACGGGTCTAACACCTCCCACTTTCTTTTTGGCAATGCGCGGCGGTCCTGTTCAGCCGCATTTGAAACGGACGCGCCCGTTTCCGTTGAAACAACGGTCGCGATATCCGCTTTCTGTTCAGGAACGCTGGATGTGCGTTCGTACGCATACGTGATGCCTATCGCTCCGAAAACGAGGAGTGCGAGGATTATAGATTGAGCGCGTATCGACATTTAGGCTAATTCATCAGGATTTGTTTCGGCAGGCTGAGCTTCGGGTGCGGGAACTGCGGACGCCGTAGGAGACGTTGCTGTTGTGTTTGTCGCGTGCAGCTGCTGCTCGAACTCGCGCAGGATTTCACGGTATTTATCGTGTTCGGGAAGCTCGGTAAGCGAAGCAAGCCCCATGTGTTTCATGAACATTTCGGTCACGCGATATTGAAATGAAAGTCCTTTTTCGTCGCACCGTTCTACCAGTCCGCGCATAACAAGCGCGCGGAGCGTGAAGCTCGAATTTACGCCGCGTACGTAATCGATGGTCGCGCGAGGCACTGGCCCCAGGTATGCGATAAGCGACAACGTTTCAAGTGCCGCGGGTGTCAGTTGTTCGCGGAATTCGTCTTTTACGATTGATTCGCCGACGGCTTTTAATTCTGTTTTAGTGACGAGCTGCACCTTGTTTTCCTTGCGAAGTACGGTCACACCGCGTGCCGGGTCGCTCGCTAACACGCCCGCCCATTCTCCGACTGCTTTTTCGCACTCTTCCTCTGAGAGACGCAAAAGCTCCGCCATTTTTTTCAGGTCTATTGCTTCGCCGTAGTAGAAGAGCAACGCCTCAATGCGTGCAAAAATATCAGGATTCATGATGGTTCTTGTTCATTGTATTCGGCGGGCTTCGTTTTCGCAATCGTCATCTCGCCAAAATGACCGGTCTGTTCCACATCCGCGAGCTGCTGTTTGATGAGGTGGAGCACCGCAAGGAAGAGCACCACAATATCGCTCCTGCTCCCCTTTCCTCCGTGAAGATTGCTGAATGTGGTAGGCGCAGAAATAATGCGGCTCGCGATTTCTTGAATTTTCGCGCGCAGGTTTACGATTTGGCTTTTTACCGTAGCCTTCGGTTTGAAAAATTTCGCCAAATCTCCTGCCATTTTTTGGGCAGCGTCGTGGAGCGTTGCGGGCGTCGCGTTCGACGGCGGATAAAACAACGGCTCGTGCGCAGTCATAAATTCGCGCGCGTACATTTTCGGTGTTTCGCTCCAGAGCGCGTGGATATGTTCCTGCGTTTTCTTGAGTTCCTGATAGAGCTTCAGGCGGCGTTCGAGGTCGTGGATTTCAGTTTCTTCTTCCTGCGAGAGCACGAGCGTCGGAAGGAGCGATTTCGATTTGATGAGTAGAAGACGCGAAGCGACGACCAAAAAATCCGCAAGAAGTTCGGGAGGTGCATCGAATAGCGGCGAATCTTCGCTTTGGTCGCTCTCGAGCGCCACTTTAAATTGGTCGAGATAGTGTAAAAAACTGTCAGTTACTTCTGCAAGACTGACCCGCGAAACCTCGAGTTTTTTCTCCTCGATAAGCTCGAGGAGCTTGTCCATTGGGCCTTGGAAATATTCGAGACGAAGTTCGTATTGAGCCATATAAAAACGCCGATATTCCGCACGGGCGCTATTTACTTCATTGTAACTTTTTACCCGCGTAATGCAACGAAAAATCCACTTCCCATAATGTGAGAAGCGGATTTGGACTAACCGTGGCGGATTACCATTACGTCGCCGTCCTGGACCGTATAGTCCTTTCCTTCAAGACGCATCTTTCCCTTTTGTTTTGCCTGGTTCCAGCCGCCCGTTGCCACGAGGTCGTTATAATTCACCACCTCGGCGCGGATGAATGTTTTTTCAAAATCGGTATGAATGGTTCCTGCCGCCTGCGGCGCCTTCCATCCCTTTTCTATCGTCCACGCGCGCGTTTCGTCTTCGCCGGTCGTGAGGAAACTTATGAGATTTAAGATTTCGTAGGCCTTTTTGATAAGCTCGTCGATATTTTCGGCGTTTGCGAGATCCATGATTACGTATCCTCCGCCTTCTTCCGCGATTTTCTTTTTCAATTCTTCCGAAACGTCTTCTGACTTTCCGTTTAAGAGAAATACCTGCTCCTTCGCGGTGAGAAGCCCAAGTTCCCGCACGATTTCTTCCTTTGCGTGGGTGCGCGCATTTTTGCCCGCCTCGAGGTCCGTTTTTACCGCCTTCAAAATACCCGCTTCATGAATCGCTTTTTTATCGCCTGAGCGCGCTTCTTTTTCCGCCTTGTCGAGGCGTTTCGTCACTGTTTCCAAATCCTTAAAAATGAGCTCGGTCTTAATGATGTCCAAATCACGCATGGGGTCCGTTGAACCTTCTACGTGGATAATGTCGCCAAGCGGAAAACAACGGAGCACGTGTACAATCGCTTTGCACTCTCTAATATGCGCCAAGAATTTGTTGCCGAGTCCTTCGCCTTCGGATGCGCCTTTCACAAGGCCCGCGATGTCGTAAAATTCTACGACTGCGGGAATAATCTTTTTTGAGCTCGAGAGTTTCGCGAGTACCGCGAGGCGTTCATCGGGAACCGGTACTACGCCGACGTTCGGGTCGATGGTGGCGAATGGATAGTTTGCAATCAAAATTTCCTGCTTCGTGAGCAGTTTGAATAGAGTTGATTTGCCGACGTTCGGAAGTCCTACGATGCCGATAGATAATTTCATTACGTTTCAATAGTACTGAACAAGCGTGATTTAGTAAACCTTTTTGTAAAAAAAGAGCTCCGCGCAACATGCGTACGGAGCTCGTGAAGTGCTGATTACCTCTTCGGTTTCGGCGTTCTGAAGGACTCAATCTCCTCACGCGTCGTGCCGATGTCGTCGAGCATCAAGTTGCCCCGTGAGAGCTCGCCGAGCAGGTAGTCGACGTAGTCGTCTGCATGCGTGGTGCCGCTGCGCAGAAGCCGAAGCACTTTCTCCGCTTCCCGTTTGCTGCGTGTGTGACTTGAGTTCAGCAGTGCAGCGACCTGCTTCTCGTTCATGCCGATGTCCTCGAGCGTGAGTCCGCCTTTCTTGAGCTCCTCACGCATCATTGCTTCGCTCTCCCTGTTGTGTGAGAGTATCGGACTGCGCAGCTCGCCGAGGTAGAGTAGCGCTGCGGTCTTACAGCCCTTCACGCGCAGTCGCTCCAATTCTTCTTCGCTTGATCCGAGCGTTTCGAGCGTGAAGTTTCCACCCTTCATTGCTATGCGCAGATATACGATGGTCTTTTCGTACAGGTAGGAGCCATGACGCAGGGCTTCGAGAAACACCATCGCGTCTCTCTTGAACCCGTTCACGAGAATCGCCTTGAGTTCCTCCTCGTCGGTACCGATGTCGTGAAGCGTGAATCCGCCCGTCTCGCACGAGATTCGCAGGCACCTCAGGAAGTATTCATACAGCGCCGCTCCATTGCGCAACTGCCTCAAGATGCGCCTCGCCTTATCTTTTTCCTCTTCCATGACTTACCCCTTTCACGTTGTGGGTCTACAAATTGCTGGCATTAGAGTACAATAGAAAATGATTTAGGTCAATAAAAACCCCGAATGATTCCATTCGGGGTTGAGTCTTCAATCGCGGTCGAGGCCGCCCGCATAACACTTCAGCACTTCCACTTCTTCGCGTGTGCCGATGTCTTCGGGCTTCAGCCTTGCCGCTGCAAGCTCCCGCATGATGAGCCGTGCGATTCCCCGGCAGCTCGTTTCCGAGAGCTGCCCCCTATCCTCGACGAGGCTCTTGAGCGACATTCTTGCGTTCGCCGCGCTGAGGCTGCGCTGTGTACGCTTTACAACCGAACTGGAGAGCAGCGCGAATGCGGTTCCGATGAGTCCCATATGCAAACCCTTCTTTCCGGAAGAATTATGCGTTTGTAGTGAATAGCTGTACTCAAAATACGTCGCGTATTGAAGACCGTCAATCATGTGGGCGCTGCGTGATGCGCAAAAAAAATTTTAAAAAAATGAGTCTCAACGATGCGTTGTTGAGACTCATGTGCGTGGCGCGAGGCCTGTTACGCGAGCGCGCCGAGCATGGCTCCGATGGACCAGTGCTCCTTGCCGAAGCTCTCCAGCGTGAACCCGCCCTTCCGAAGCTCGAGGCGCATTCTCTGGAGATGCGCCGGGCGCCTCTCGGTGTCCTCGTGCGCCGCGCGGAGCCACATGAGAGCGCTCTTCTTGTGGTTCTGCGGCAGGAGCGACTTCACGGCTGCGTAGTCGGTCCCGAGATCGCGGAGGCTCAAGCCGCCGCCATGGAGCTCCCTCACGAGGGAGCCGAGATACGGCTTGTAACGCGGCGTTCCACGGCGCAGCTCCTTGAGCAACTCCGCGGCGATTTCCTTGTGTTCGGACATTCCTTGCCTTTCTTTGCAGTTGGAAATGATGCGACCTACATATAAACACATTACTGCCACAATGTCAATTACTGGCATTAATTAAAAAAGACTCCGACCGTTAATTGTCGGAGCCTGTGAGCGGAGTTGGATGCGGATTAATGCTACTAAAACAACTTCATTTGTGAGAAGACAAGGTAGTGATTGAGCGCGATAGCCGAGGAAATCACGACAATCATGAGTACGCCGTTTGCAATAAGATGCGGGTGTTGAATACGGATTGCGATGCCTACTTTCAACGCAAGCGCCACGCTTATAAGTATGAGTAAGACGATGAAGATGCTATTAATCGTCCTTCTCGGTGAGGACAAAGTTTCTTTCGTAAACTGCAATACGGCAGAATCATTTTTCGAGGAAGCGATGATGGTGGTTGTGGGCGTTGATGTCGTTTCTTTTTGCGTTACTGAAGGCGCATGAACGGTTGTTGTTGCAATCTCAACCGCATCAACGTTTTGCGTGTTCGCTCCCAATACGGCGAGCGTCGAACTCGTTTTGCTCGCTTCCGATTTTACCACGGGTGCGACGGCCGTGCTTGTGGCAGCGGGAGCTGTCTCGGCCGCTTTTGCGGGCGGTCTTCCGAACATTTGGACCACGAATGTGGTTTCTTTGCCTTCGTACTCGCCTGTCGCGATGCCAATGCCGATTTCCGTGAAGCGTGCATCAAGAATATTCGCTCGGTGCTTCTCCGAATTCATCCATGCGGTTACCGCATCTTTCGAATCGGTGAAATTGATAGCCAAATTTTCTCCTGCAAAGGAATAAGTGTAGCCCGCCTTCTCCATCCAGTACCATGGCGTGATGTTGCCGGGACTCATGTGCGCAAAATAATGTTTTGCCGCCATATCGTCCGCTTTCATTTGCGCGGCCCTTGTCAGCGCATCATTCGGTGTGAGCGCGGTGAGAAAATCGCTTACGCGATTATTGTTCGTTTCGGTTACCAAAACGGAGTTAAGAATCGTCGCAAAGAAATCCGAGTGCGGTGCGATAAAGAATGTTTGCGTTAAAAACCCGACTTCGATGAGCGTAATGGCAACAAGTACCATGCTCATTGTTTCTTTCCGCAAAAAATGCGGCTTATGCTCGTTTTCCTGATGAGGAATAAAGTATTTCTTAAACCACGCTCGCATAATGGAGAAATTATATAACAAATTGAACAAAAAAGCAATCCTGTGGAGGGCTGCTTTTTTGAAATAATTGAGTCTCAATTATCGTGTTACGGAAGTTCCGGCGCAGGAAGTCCGAGATCCGGGCACTTCAACATGTTTATCCTCCACTTCGTCATCTTGTACACGTTGCCCGTTGCCGTTTTGTCGTCTTTCAAGCCATACGCGACCCAAGGTTTCAAAACCGCATCGGAGTGCGCCAACTGGAATTGTTTTACCGCTGATTCTGTCATGAGTCCGTAATTGCCCGTGAGCGGAATCTTCAATCCGAGTGTCTCATTCAAGAATTGCTGAAGTTTTTTAACGTCATCAGCATCATTTTTTGCTTTGCGGCTCATGAAACTGTTAATGTACGTTCCGCATTGCGTGCTCGCACCAAGGACTTGGCCAGCGGTCGTGGTCGCCGTCGTAGTTGCATTGCCGCTTCCTTCCTGCGTGCTTGTGCTTGCAATCTCACCTGCTTCCGTACTGGTGCCGAGAACCTGGCCTCCGCCAACAGGAGGCGTCCAAATCCTTCCATCGAATCCTCCGCCGCCTCCGCCGGTTGTGGGAGGAGTTGTGGCGATATCATTATTCGTTATCGTGCATGTTGCGCTTTCGCCGGCGCCAAGCTCAATATTCTTACATCCGTCGTAGCTTGTTTCATACCCCGCCGCAGGCGTTTCCGTGACGGTGTAGACTCCTCTCGTCAGCGCGAGACGGCCTTCTCCCGTCAGATTATTCTCACCGGTTACCACGAACGAAACGGGTTCTCCGTCATCAATCGCGAATGAGAAGTCCGACGCGATTTTTGTCCCGCCGTTGTCGTTCACGACTACCTTTTTCACAATGAGCACCGCATGATTGGTGTTTTCAAATGTACACGTAAGATTGTGACCGCTTTCGACGTATACATCTACCCCATTCTCGGTGCTGGTTCCGGCATTCATATCACCATCGGTACATGTCGCGCTCACAAAGTTCCAGCCTTCTTGCGTCTCTTCGGTGATGCGATACGCGCCCGCATCCATCGTTACCTCCTCTGAAGTTACCGGGTTTTCCGCCTCCGATGTTGAGAGGTCATACACATTATATCTGTTTTCCGTTCTTCCCGTTCCGTTGATTTCGAAATTAAACGTGCCCCACCCTCCATCGGAATGTTTTACGATTTTCAACGTTCCCGACATGTCATTATGCGTGATTTCGCATGTCGCATTCTGGCCCGCGGTCAGCGTAATTTCATTGCCGTTTAACACTCCTCCGCTGCATGTCCATGCGGTGCCGGTATATCCCGAAGGTCCGCCCCATGCTGATAACGTGTATGTGCCCGCTTTAAATGTTCCATCGCTCGTTACTGTAGGACCAGCCCCTTCTAATTTGCCCGCATCTTCACCATTTGCTTCGAGCGTCCATGCTGAAGCTTCGGTAGTGCCGCCGTTATCGTTAATTACGTGGTTAATAAGCGTGAGCGTGGGTGCTACATCGTTATTTTTAACTGTGCAGACGTATGACTGCCCTGCGGCGAGGGTTACTTGTCCTCCCGTTGTTTCTTCACCGTCCGTGCAGCTTATGCTTGTCTCCGTATATCCGTCTTTCGCCACCTCGCTTACTACGTATGTGTTGGGGTCAAGTTGATTTGCTGCTCCGCTCTGTACATCAATCGACACGTCCGGCGATGCGGTTAGACGCAGCGTGAAGTCGCCTGGTTTTGCGCTGCCGCCGTTATCGTTCGTAACGTCCTTTATAACGGTAATTGCTCCCTTTCCCGGTTCCAAATCATTGTTTGTCACCGTGCAGGTTGCCGAGCCGTTTGATGCCATCTCACCCGAGCAGCCATCCGTGAATGAGCTTGAATAACCTGTGGGCCCTCCTGCGGCTTCAGTCACGCTGTAGCGGCCGGGATACATTGTTACGGTCGTTCCCGTTTCGCTTCCTGCGAATGAGTTATTCGGTGCAACGTTCGTTCCCGCAACTTCCATCGTGAAACTGCCTGGCAGCGCGGTGCCAACGCCATAGTGATTTACCACATTCTTAATTACGGTCAGATTGCCCGTTTTTTGCCCGTTTTCGAAAGTGACTTGCGCATTTTCGCCCGCTTCGATTGTTACTTGCGCACCAAGCATGTCCGGGTTGACGTCGGGAGTAGCGGAAACTGCGTCATAATTTACATCCGTGTCTTCCGTAATCGTGTATGTGCCCGGCAAAAGATTATCAAATGTTGCATTCGAGTTTGTGCTGACATCCTTCGTCGTTTCTCCATTCAAGCGCACGGTGAAAGGATGCGTGTCGGTCGTTGTCGCTTCTTTGCCTGGAGTCAAAACCGTTTTCGCTACGGTTATTGAGCCGCGCTTCGTGTTCGTAAAGGTACACGAAACATCCGCGCCAAGCGGAATCTGTATTCCCGTCACCGCATTCCCAGAATATGAAGAAGAGCCATCGGTGCAGCTTGCAGAGTTTATATCCCATCCCGTCTGCGACGTTTCGGTTACTGAATACGTCCCTGCGCGCATTTCAATCGGATCCGTGGAACCACTGCCGTCGGTAGTTCTCACGGAGTGTTCAGACGATGCGGTGCCGCTTATCGTGAATTCAAACGCGCCGTTACCACCCACAGTAGTTTTGTTGATGGTTAAATGCGCCGGCTTGTCGTCATTCGTAATGGTGCACGACTTATTTTCGCCTGCCGCAATTGTAATACTGCCGTTTGCGTCACAATCGCCACTGAACGTTGCCGCATAATTCGCATCACCTGTTTCACTTACCGTGTAGGTGCCCGCAGTGAACTCTTTTGATGTGCCCGAAACCACAGATGTCGTCCCTACTTTCAGCGGAAAATCAGCAACTGTTTTCGTGCCGCCGTTGTCGTTTACTACGACTTTGGTGACGGTGATAGTGCCGGTTGTGGGGACGGTGTACGTTACCGCCAGAGTTATCGTGTCCACATAGAGGTCTCGATTGTGGCTGCCATCATCGTTGCGGACAGACAAAATAAGCCCAAATGAAGCGTCGTTTATCTGTGCCGGCGTCCAAGATGTACTCCACGTGTCTGTGGATGCCCCATATGACATTGATGAATCGCTGCCGGTTGGCCAGGATGAAGTTTTTGCTTTATCGGAGGATGTAGCGACAGCTCCCGAGGCGCTGGTTACTAAGCGTACTTCGTTATCATAAATATTCGAGCCGGAAGATTGCCGCTCAATTGTCGCAGTAATGCCTTTTATCGTCGCATTAGAAGGTATTACAAAACCAAATCCGCTTGCTTTGAGGTAATTGGAGGTTTCTCCATGCTTGAAACTGTGAAGTTTCGCGTCATGGTTATCCGATGAGTAAATAAGGTCGGTATCAGTCCAATCAGCCCAACCATGGTCTTTTTCAATATTTGCGCCGACAGTGGGATATTTGATCGCGCCTGATGGTGTTGCAGCCGCGACGACAGCTGAAGCTTTAAAAACGTTTGAAAAAGTGAGTGTAAAAACAAGAACCGGCACGAGTACCGAGGAAACATTTTTTTTCATTTTATTTTTTAATGTTATGCGAGTGCTCCGCGCGATACCGACCAAGCTCGCTTACGTTTCGCTCCGCATGTTTTAGATTGTTCGAATCTAAAATATTTTTGTACCTTCTCATTCATAGCTCCGCTGTATCTACATGTCAATCTGTGCATATTCACACATAGAAGACTAATTTAATTTAAAAGTGTCAATGAAAAACCCCAACGGTGTTGTGTTGGGGTTTGCGAATTGTTGCGGTGCCGTGTTACCTCGGCACGACGGTGAGCTGAGCGAGCTCGGTCCAGCTCGTGTCGAGATCTGCAAGCGTGAGGGGGCTTTCTGCGAGCGAGCTCACGATGTTCTTCTTCAGCATCTCGCGGAAGTTGTTGTTGTGGTGAAGCGTCTTCACGATGGCGAGCACCATCCCGCCCTCTTCCGGGCCGAGCTTCGTGTCCTTGTCCATGGCCTGCGCGACGAGCCGGTTGCAGAACTCGTGATCGTTGCCGACGTCGTGCGCGATGCGAAGGTACTTCAAGCTGAGCTCTGCACGCTTCTCGGGATCCATGTGATTGACTCCCTGCGAACGTGTTCGTGTGTGGGTTGTGAACGTGCTGCTAACTTGTTCGCATTATGCAATATTGTTTGCCTGTGTGTCAATGGAAATAAAAGGCCCCGTATGAATCCATACGGGGCGTTCTACTTATCGCGCCTTAGCGGCGATTTCGCTCTCGAGCACTTCGAGGGCTTTCATGAGCTGTGGATCACGCTTACTCCCTTGCGCCTCGTCCGCCACTGCCATACCGACCGTGAAGTCGGGCGTAAGGCCCACGCCATTAATCTTTGTTCCGTTCGGTGTGCGCCAGTACGCAACGGTGAACTTGATTTCGCCGCCGTTCGACAGGGACTTAAAGAGCTGCATGGTGCCCTTGCCGTACGTCGTATCACCGATGAGCTTCACGCCGAGATTGTCGCGGAGCGCGCCCGCGAGCACTTCCGACGCAGAGGCGGAGCCCTTGTTCGTCACGAGTACGACGGGTGTGTTGGCGAACTTCGCGTTGCCGTCGTGCGCGCGAATTTTCGCGGTAATCTCGCCGGTATCCTGTAAGTTCACGATGGTGCCGTTCTTGAGGAACCAGCCCACCACCTCCATGAGGTTCCGTATGACGCCGCCGCCGTTGTCCCGGAGGTCGAGCACGATGCCGCGCACGCGGCTCTGCAGTGCGAACGTGGCGGCCATGGTGAAGAGCTCGGAAGAGGCCTCGCTGAAGTTGTAGAGCTTCAGCACCGCGATGCGCCTGCCTGAGGGCAGTACTTTCTCCTCGTAGTCGAGCATGGGCGCTTGCGTTGTCGTGCGGAACATCGAGAGGCGCCTCTTCAAGAGTTCCTTTGGCCTCTCAACGTAAACGCTTACGAATGTGCGCGGGCGTCCTGAGACGAGCGCTTCGACTTCCTTGAGGCTCCTGCCCGCAATCGAAACGCCATCGATGTCGAGAACGATGTCTCCCGTTTTGAGCCCCGCTTCAGCGGCGTAGCTTTTGGGAGAAACGCCGATTACTATGACGCGCTTGTCGCGGACGCCGAGAAGGGCTCCCACGCCGTTCTCAATGCCGCTCTCTGCGGCCTCCCTCGCCATTTCTTCAGGAGTCGTGTACGCGGCATACGGGTCGTCGAGAGCCTCAATTAATCCCTGGAGCGCGCTGTCGATTAGCTTCCCGTCGCTCACCTGCTTCACGTTGACGTACCTTCCCTTGATGAGGCACTCGTCCTCATCAAGG
>JBBILW010000011.1:0-22329 GCA_037444725.1 Candidatus Jorgensenbacteria bacterium
GGCTCGCTCATGCGTATTTGTTTGCGGGTCCGCGCGGTACGGGAAAAACAACAACTGCCCGCCTTGTCGCAAAAATTGCGAATTGCGAAACGCGGCGTGCCGATAAAAAATTCGCAGCAAAAGGAGAGCCGTGCAATACGTGCCGAATGTGCACGGAAATCGATGAGGGTCATAACCTCGATGTAATTGAAATCGACGCTGCATCAACGCGCGGCATCGATGATATCCGCGATCTCAAAGAAAACGTGCGCGTGGCTCCCGCATCGGGCAGGTATAAAGTATTTATCATCGACGAGGCGCATCAGCTTACGAAAGACGCGTGGAATGCGCTCCTCAAAACTCTCGAAGAACCGCCCGAGTACGTTATTTTGATTCTTGCGACGACCGAATCGGACCGCGTGCCGGCGACCATTGTTTCGCGCACGCAGCAGTTCCATTTCAAGCACGTTACGCTTGAAGTTCTTGTAGGGAAATTGAAGCGCATCGCAAGAGAAGAGAAAATCGATATTTCCCCCGAAGCGCTCGAACTCGTGGCGACGTCCGCTGAAGGCAGTTTCCGCGATGCAGAGTCATTGCTCGGACAACTCGTGAGTTTCTCGGGCGAAAAAGTCACACTCGCAAATGTTGAGGCGATGGTCGGGAAGATTGGATTCGACAAACTCTATGCATTTGCGGGTATGCTTATCGACAAAGATGTGGCGCACGCGCTTGAATCGCTTTCCTCGATTTATGACGGCGGATATAACGTGGTGCAGTTTACGAAAGACCTCATTCAGTATCTGCGCCGTGCGGCGGTGCTCCGCTATAACCCCGAAATGAAGACCTTGTTTATGCGCGAACTCATGAGCGACCACGTAGCGAAGCTCGAGGTGCATGCCAAAAAGTTCGAGGATTCCCACATTAAGCTTCTTAAGGCGCTTATGACGGCGCATGGCCAGATGAAGTACAGCCAGTTCCCTATCATTCCGCTCGAAGTGGCGATAATTGAGTCCCTGAAATAATGAAACGAGTTCTATTGAATGAAGATGTAGTGCGGGTATTGGAAGAGAATATTGTGAAGATTCATGAAGTCCCTCCCGAGACGCTCTCGCCCATTTTCCAATTTATCAGCAAGCAAGATGGGACCGCGAAACAGCTGAAGGATCTCGCGCTCGATGCAATGCGCGTGGCGGAGAATGAGGATGAAGAGAAAACAAAAGAAGAGCTGCTGGAAACATTGGAAGAATTAAAAGAACGCTACGGATAAGCGTTCTTTTATATAGATAGTGCGAAATCTGATAGAATAAAGGCATGGATAAAAAGACAATGCAAATGGTTGCCGTTGGCGCCATTATATTGGTCGTCGGTGTCGTTATCGGTTCGTATTTCGGCTCGTCCCCGAAAACCGAGTCTCCCACAGCAACGTCCACCGATGCAGTAGGAACGGTGACGCCCACTGCCCCTGCAGCACCCGCAGGCACCGCTCCGTCTGTGACGCCTTCGGCGCCGAAGACAAGCACAACGCTCACGCGCAACGAAGCATATAAGTATTATTCGGGAAAGAATTTGTACACCTCCTTGCAAGATTGCGTCGGGTTCCCGATGAACTTCACCTTCCGTGTCGGTACAAAGATGATGGTGGAAAACGCTTCCACGATTACCGCGAACATGGTGTTCTGGGATAAGACGTACGCAATTCCGGGTAAGAGCTTCCAGATTATCACGGTTGACCACGCTGGCGTGTACGAGGCAATGTGCAACAGTAAGATTTCTCTTAAGCTGCAAGTAAGCCCGCAGTAATATGTGAAAAAGTCCGTCCTTCGGGACGGATTTTTTATTTGACGCGACCGCATGCGCGCAGTATAACGAGGTTAGTTATTTAACCGTTTCCTGGGGGGGTACTCACATGAAGTTGTTCAAGCCGAAGGATTTCGTCGTGCTCTTGTGCGTCGCCGCCGCGCTCGTCCTCATCACGGTTCTCGTGGTGCGGGAGCGCGCACGGCTCGAGCAGGATTATCTCAGCTATTTCGGAATGCCTATTCCTGAAAACGATGCCGCACGCCGTGCAACGCTTCCTGGCGTTGCGTACACGTTGAACGATTTGCGCGGGAAGGTGCCGGACTTGGAGCGGCGGAGTCTTGAGCGTGAGCTCGAGAAGGCCTTGTGGCACTACGACGGCTCGAAGAAGAGCGAAGAGCGTTATGCCATGCTCGTCGTTCGCATGGACATCTTCATGCTCTTGTACCGTCCTGCGTACGATCACTTCACGCGCGCATGTGAAGTGGCACAGACTGTATACGCAAAGAGCTCGTTTCTTCACGGGCCCGTGACGGAAGCCGATGCCATGTTCCGGAACGCGGACTGCCCGCAGTACCGCGTCCGCGAGTAGTGCAAGGAGGAGGCACGACATGAGAGTCATGAAGCTGTTGTTTCTCTTTCTGCTCCTGTGGCTCATCCTGCTCCCCTCGTTTGCTCTGTTCCGCATGTGGCGTGAGGACCAGGCGTATCGCTACGTGTTTCCCAGGTACTTCGGGGTGGAGTATCCGTACGACGAGGAGATGCGCGAGGCGACGCTGCCAATCGTGACCGAGATGCTTTATTTGTACCGCTCACACATTCCTGATCTCGAGCTGCAGAGCTTGGGGCATGATGTCGAGCGCGCAGAACGGCACATGGACGGCACTCCGCAAAGCTTCGAGAATCTCCGCGTGGCACTTGCCCGCAGGGATGCCCTTGCGCGAGCCTCACGGAGTGTCTTCTTCGATTTCGCCGCGGCATGCGAGATTGCGGCGTACGCCTATGACACACGAATGCCACGGTATGGCCCCATGAAGGGAGCGAAGAAGATGCTCCACGATGCGGACTGCCCGCAAAAAGATGCGCATCGGTAATCAGTTCGGCCCGTTTCCTTCGACGGGCCATTTTTATTGACGAAATTGCGCGGATTCCGTATCGTGTCAGTAGCTTCTTCACTCTTGAAGGGAGGGAACCCGCATGCTGTACGAGCTCCTGTATTTTGAGATGGACGTAAGAGGCCGCGGTGTGAGCGAAAAGGCAACGACGCATGTCGTGACTGCGATGAGCGACGCTGATGCCATCACTGCGGCGAGCGTGCTGCTCAAGGAGCAGATGGGCGGCTCCGTGATTCCCTGGGCGCCGACGCTCTACTGCGGCAATCGCAAGGTCGCGACAAGCGACGTTTCGAACCCTGCGCTCGCCCACCGTCTCGCCTTCGTGTGCGCGACCAAGGCCTTCATTCCCGCCTGATTCATGCCGCCCGTTTAGGGCGGTTTTTTTCCGAAAATTCCATAAATTGACGAAACGCCGCGGACTCAGTATCGTGTGCATAGCTGCTTCATTCTTGAAAGGAGGAACCCGCATGCAGTACGAGTTACGGTATCAGCTCATGTGCTCCATCGATGGCGGAATCGACGACAAGATAACGAAGGTCGTCGTGGAGGCGATGAATGACGCGGACGCCATCGCCGCGGCGAATGCGATGCTCGAGGAGAGGCACAGGAGCTCCGTGATTCCCATGGGGCCGACGCTCTACTGCGGTGAACGGAAGGTCGCGATGAGCAACCCCGAGTATCCTCCGCTCGCCCATCGTCTCGCGTTCGTCAGCGCGACCAATGCCTTCATCCCCGACTGATTCATGCCGCCCATCTAGGGCGGCTTTTTTCCTCTAACAATTGACGTGGAGTGGTAACCCCATTATTGTGTGGCTAGTACTTTTCTCTCAATAGAAAGGGGGTACGCAATGTCGTACGAGCTGTTTTTCAAGCTGATGTGCACACGTGACGGAGATATCGAACCTCTCAGCATCATGGTTCCAATCGAGGCGAGCGACGACAAGGTCGCCATTCGTGCTGCGAACGAGGCTCTGCGTGCTCGCGTCACCGCCTACTTCGTCCCGTGGGATCCCGCGCTCTACTGCATGGGGCGCACGGTCGCTACCGCCGACGTGACGGATTCGGAACGCACTTCCCGCGCCCACCGCCTCGCCATCGTCTTCGCGACGAAAGAGCTCATTCCCGAGCCTCGCTGAATGACGAACCGCCCTCATGGGCGGTTTTTTTATTTGCGATTGATCTTAATTCCAAACAAAAACCCGCGCTGAGGCGCGGGGTGCTACATTTACGGCGCGAGCCGCGGGAGTAGGAGAGACAGGAGGGCTTCGAAGGCTTTGTCCTTGCTGTATCCGGTCGTGTCGATCAGGATGTCGAAGTGGCGGTCAGCGAGGAATTCCTCGATGTTGTAGAGCGCTCGGTAGCGCGCGCGTTCGGTGAGGTACCGCTGCACCGTAAGCGCGAGCATCTCTTCGAGCGACTTATCCCAGTTCTCCCTCCGCAGGAGCAGTCGCCTGGCGCCCATCTCCGCGCCCACCGTGACTTTCACGTTCACGGTATGGAACGCGCATTTCAGGAATGGCGCGATGCGCCCCTCGACGACGAGATTGTCGCGCGAGAGCATGAGTGCTTCCTGGCGCTCGTCCACGCTTTTCTCGAGCGCGGGGTCGGCTGCGAGAGCCACGTAGAACTCCTCGATGGTCTGCCCGCGTTCCTCCGCCATTGCGCGGAAGATGCCGCCCGTGTACGAGTACTCGTAGTTCAACGCTACCGCGAGCTTCTTGCAGAGCGTCGTTTTCCCCGAGCCTGCATTACCGCTTACCCGTATGACTGCCATGGCCTACCCCCTCTCTTAAGGTGTGAGTTGCTGTCAGTGAGTATGTTTCGAATCGGATTTAATTGCAACAGGTTGAACAATAGATGTGCTCTCTATTGCCTTTTAATCGGTCTCAGAAATATCCATTAGAAAAGTGTTGTGATGCAAAACAATTCCTCTCTTATATTTTTCCGTCATTTTTTTGGCTACATCAAAAGCAGCCTTATGTAACTTACTGGCCAATTTCCTTGTTTTTAAAAATTGCGCATTGCTATCAATAGGCCCTGCGCCAAAAACGTAATATATTGGCATTTTGTCCTGTTTTTCTATTGACTCAGGAATTAGTTGTGCCAAACCAACTATATAGCCATCTATATAGGCAACATCCAAATAGCGTTTCCTTTTCAAGAAGGCCTTTCTCAGCTTTACATAATGCTTTAGCTTCTCTCCAGTCTTGCATAAGTGGGAGTACTCGCCCGTATTTTTATTTTGTAATGCCCTCTCAAGGGCATGTATCAAACCGTCTTGATAAGAAAGACAGTAGATCAACGCTGGGTCTTTCTTGATGTCTTTTTCAGATATCTTCAAATGAACATCTTTCAAACTAAGGAGATTATAATATGTGAGTTCGTAAATGAGGTCGGGAACTAGTTGTTTTTCTTCAATGAGTTTCTGTTTTAGAACCGCTAAGAAATGGGTGGCATCTGTTTTTATTATAGTTGGTGTAAATTTCTTCAGATCTTCGTTCGTGGGCTCATTTAAAGATACAAAATAAGCATGTGGTAATACACTACCCATATTCTTTTGTAAGTAACTGTATATTTTTACAAAATCTGTGTCACGAAAAGAGTACCCAACAAAAATTATTGTTTTCGTTGCAAGTAACTGTTTAAGCGTTGCTCCGATGACATTCTTGCTTAATTCTTTGTAACAGGTCGAATAATCCTCTTTCGTTGCAATTATCGAGCCCGGATTATTAATTGAGCCATGTATTTTAAAGACTTTTCTAAATGGTTGGTCCCAATAAGCGAAGTCCTTATCTGTCACAATTGGAGTGGCTCCGCATTCTCGTTCAAAAAAATCATCCCAATTAGTGGTTATTATTTCTTGGATTTGATGTATGCTCGACAATTCTTTATGAAAAGTGGTGGCGTGATGTTCGAGTTCCGGAAAAGATTTCGCATAATCTATTCTGTTTTTTATTTTATTTAGGAGTGCTCTCTTATCTTTTGTACGTAAAACGAATTTTGACATCAGGTTGTCAAAATCTATTTCTTCAGAGATGTCCAGCTCTTCTTTAATTTCTTCATAGAAAGAAGACGGAAACACTCCTCTACCTTCTGTGCTTATGCCAGCACCCGCAAAAACAACCACTCTTCCGTATTTGCAGTCTTCAAAAAGAGCCGCTGGCATTTCAAATGGAACCCTTTTCTGGCAGTCTTCGCATCCCAGAAGATGTTCTTCGCTTTCGTTATGTTGCATCATTTTTGACACACTTGATAGTTGATATATTTCGATTGAGACTACCTAGTTTCACATTATCGTGGGACAGGGTAATCGAACATCGCTCGCGTTTCCGCTCGCTCTCACGAACCCATCGGTTCGTGTGCTCCGCCACAGGGAAACTCCCGTTTCCCCGACCCCCTTCCCGTTCGAATCCTGTCCTCATTATGCGCCAAACAAAAATACCCACAAGGGTATTTTTGTTAGCGATGCTGGGGGACAGGGATTCGAACCCCGATTCACGGCTTCAAAGGCCGCTGTCCTACCATTAGACGATCCCCCAATATTCTTCATTTAACAATAAATATCATTCAAAATCCAGGCACCTCTAAAGTGTGAGCTGAAAGTGAGCGACGTTCGATTACTATTGCGTCAACATCAAAAACGGCCTTTTGTCGGCATTATTGTTTGGCGCATATGAGTACGGGATTTGAACGAAGAGAAAGGCCCGCCGACAGTTAGCAGAGCGGAAAAATTTGATACCAAAACTATTTCATCAACCAATGAAATAAATTTAGAATTCTAAACTTCATTGCAGGCTCACTTACATCATACTTATCTGCAAGCAATTTCACCTTTTCTTCAGTGAAAGTTCCGCCAGGAATTTCTTTAATATCTTTCTTTAATAAATTGCGTGGCATTAATAAAGCCGCTGCGAACATGTCAGCTTCCTGTTCCCTGGTGGTACGGGTGGCCGAATTAGTATTTCGATGATCAACAAAAGTATCTTTGCTTTCGTGCAACAGGAAATGTCCAAGCTCATGCCCCAATGAAAACCTCTGACGAGTTTTCGGTTCGCTGCTATTTATTCCCACCATAGCCCCTTCGGATTTGCGAATGAGAATTCCAGAGAATTCCTTGCTTGGAGCTTTTGCAATTTGGATATTAAATGTTTCTAATATTTTTTCTATGGGAACTGGAACGGATTCTATACGATTTTCTGCAAGGATTTTTTCAGCGCGGGCTTCAATATTTTCTAAGATCATTTTTATTTATCTGCGAAGAGCTTCTTTGCCCATTCGACCGCTTTTTCGTCTTCTTGGGCAACTTTTTTTATATCAACCTTGGTTAGCTGGAAGCCATCTGGGACCTTTGGGAAAAAATCTTTGAAATCACAGTCGAATAGGGCCGCCAACTTCCATAACGAAACGGCTGATATGCCATTACGCCCGGTTTCAATATGCGTAAATGCTTCACGGGAAATTTTTAATTTCTTTGCGACTTGGGATGCGGTAAGACCAAGCCCCTCACGCATCTCCTTAATTCGCTTCGCTATTGCCAACTTAATCTCATCATCGGGATCTTCGGCTCCAATGTTCTTTTTAATTATATTGGTTTTGGTTTTGGATGTCATGTGGAAAACAGGTAATTATCCGTAACTAATGTTATTCAACGTACCATAGATGTAATTATTAATAACATTAGTAACTTTCAATTACCTTGCAATGGTATAACGAACAGATATAAAATACAAGCAGGCCATGAGGACTGAATACAAAGGGCGCACCTCTAAAGCTGAAAACATAAACCGCCGAAAGGCATACACCAAAAAATCAAATGAGCAACACAGATTTTGCGGCCCAAATCGGACACATGTTCGGGCAGGCCATTCTACAGGGCATCTGGATGGCCATCGTGATATTGTGGGGAATATTTGTGGCCGCATGGCCAGCATTCCTCACCCTCGGCGTCTTGGCCTTCATTTTGTATCGCCTTCGGTAAAACAACAAAATGGGAGCGATGTCGCGCTCCCACAATAATAAATCAAATAAATTAACATGAGCAATTCAGAAGAAAAGAAGCACGATAAGCAGGTTACGATCTACGTCAACACACGCCCACATGAATGGGACAAGAAAGATGACATCTCTTTCCAAGAGGTGGTGACTTTGGCCTTTGGAACCTACGTTGATGATCCGAGAGTCATTTATACGATCAAGTATTTTAAGGGATCGGATTCCCACAAGGAGGGAACATTGCACAGGGGCGAAAGCGTAAAGATAAAAAATGGCATGATCTTCGATGTCACACAAACTAATAAATCCTAACAATCAAGACCTAAAAAAGCTCCGCGACCTTGGGTATGCCATCGACATTAGGGGCGGCTTTTTGTTGGTCCATCATGTGCCGTACGTCAACGCCAATAAGCAAGTGGCGTACGGCACTCTCGTGTCCACGCTTGAACTTGCCGACGATAAAACCGTTCCGCCACAAGATCATGTAATCCATTTTATCGGCGATCATCCTTGTAACAGCGACGGCAGTATTATTCTTGGCATTAAGAACGTAAGTGAGACAAGAGAGTTAACTGAGGGCGTTGTTATCAATCACTCTTTTTCGGCGAAGCCGTCATCGGGCCGGTATACGGATTATTACCACAAAATCACCACATATATTCGGAATTTGTCGGAACAAGCTGAAATTCTTGACCATTCCGTGACGGCTCAAACTTTTGCTGTGATTGAATTTGATGAACCGGATTCGGTTTTTCATTACATTGATACCAATTCGAGTCGAGCTGAAATCGACTTGATTTCCGACAAGCTGAAAGGGCTAAAGATTGCCATTATCGGCACAGGGGGTACCGGTTCTTATGTTTTGGATTTTATATCCAAAACCCCAGTGCAAGAGATTCATTTGTTTGACGAAGATAATTTCTTCTCTCATAACGCCTTTCGAACGCCCGGAGCTGCTCCGAAGGAAAAATTGCGAAAATCGCCTAAGAAAGTTCACTACTTGGCTGAGGTATATTCAAATATAAAAAAGGGCATAATCGCCCACGATTTTCACGTTACGGGTGATAACCTCAATCAACTTTCCGGAATAAACTTCGCGTTTCTTTGCATCGATAAGAGCGAGGCAAAAGAGCCAATAATTGCTAAGCTGTTGGCAGACAAAATACCTTTTATCGACGTTGGTATGGGAATTCATGCCGTAGATGGTTCACTCACCGGATCGTTGAGAGTCACTACAGTAACTTCAGAAAAGAATGATCACGTTAAGAATAACATTTCTTTTACTGACGCAGCGGATGATGAATACGTTTCTAATATCCAAATTGCTGAGCTTAACGCGCTGAACGCAGCCTTGGCGGTGGTTAAGTGGAAAAAATTATTTGGTTTTTATCACGATTCGGAAAAAGAATACAATACGAGCTATACAATTAGCGTAAATAAAATTATTAATGATGAAACTGATGCATAAGTTTGTTACGACAATTCCACCTCACGATCAACTTGAGGATGGAGTTATATATATTTCCATGGATTTTTCAACCGCGATACACAAGTGTGCCTGTGGGTGCTGCAACGAAGTAGTGACCCCATTTGCGCCGAATGGATGGAAGCTGATATTTGATGGGAAAACAGTTTCTCTTAGTCCATCGATTGGCAATTGGAGTTTTCCTTGCCAGTCGCATTATTGGATTCGACGCAATCAGGTGCGATGGGCGCCAAAATTGCTCCGAAAATAGATAAATTGCGCTATACTGAATATATGGAACAGAGCAAGAAGCTTTGGTTTAAGAGAAAGCGCTATGGTTGGGGGTGGACGCCCGTAACCTGGCAGGGGTGGCTCTCGGTAATCGTATTCGTGGTGCTCATTGCGTGGAATGCGAGCCGCGCGAATGATGCTTCGTTTTCGAACGGAGATGCATTGTTGAGCATCGTTCCGCAAACATTCTTTTTGTTACTCGCACTTCTCGGACTCACCTATTGGAAGGGCGAAAAGCCCCGCTGGAGCTGGGGCAAGAGTACTGAAAAAACAAACAATGAATAGATTGGCGAAAATTGTGTTTTTGTTCGGTATTGCGGGAGTGATTACTCTCGCTGATATGTGGGGTGGCAAGAGTGCGGTGCACAATAAAATAAATTCAGAAGAGGCGGTCGTGAAAGGTTCCGTGATGCTCGCGCGTATTTGCCCCACAGAGAAAAAAGCCTCGGACCCCGAATGCGCACCTGGACCGTATGTTACTGAGATTAAGGCATTCCAAGGAGATACATTGGTGACTACCGTTCGCAACCTGAATGACGGAAGTTTTACGCTCGCGCTCCCCTATGGGAAATACAGTTTGCAGGCCGGCGGCGAGACTGCATTCCCACGCTGTACGCCCGTAGACCTTAATGCGGAGTCGCTCACGGTGAGTGATGTGAAGATTTCGTGCATTACGGTGAGCAGATAAAATATTTTGTATAAAGAAAAACCCGCGCGAATGTCTCGCGCGGGTTGCGTCATTTACAGGGCTTCGTCGGGAATGGTGAGCGCGTAGTCGTTCTCACTCCAAACGCCGGCCGTGTACTGAATGTTCGTGTCCCACTTGCTGTGCGCTGCGTTCCAGAAGAGGTAGCGCACGAACTGGTCGCCATGAGCATCGCTGAAGATGGTGCCCCAGAAGAAGACGCGGCGTCCGCGGCGGTTCTTCCCCCACTTCCACGTGTCCGGGATTGCGCTCGGATGCGCGAGGAGGTAGTCGAGGACATTCGCGTTTGCGACGCGCTTGCTCTTCAGGTCCGTGTGGTAGAGGGTCGTGCCGACCATCGGCTCATACACTCTCTGCTTTTCAGCGCGGAAGAGGAAGAGCAGGTCGAACAGCTCCCTGCCCCAAATCATCGCGTTGTCCCACACAATCCTTCCGAGCTTCACGTGAGACACCACGCCGCAATCCTTCGGAATGCGCGGATCGGCGTTGCCGTCAATCACGTGCTCCATGGGAACAATCTTGGATTCGGAGAGAAGCACTTCGCGGAAACCCGCGAGCTTCGTCTTCGCCTCGCACATCCTCTTCACGAGTTCGGGCGTGAATCCCGCAGCGCGAAGCGCCAGCTTCAGCTCGTTCGCCTGGCCCACATCCAGCATCAGTTCGTTGCTCATACAGACTCCTGTTTTGACGTGTTCTCATTACTTTTGAGAACTATGTCGTGGTACGAGGACCTCCCGCCTATTCGGGATGAGCCCCTTGTTAATGTGCTGCGAGGCATACAGTACTATGATATGTGGCGCTCGTCAACTGATCCTATTTTTCGTAGGTGGAGCAACTTTCTCATGATATAATTCGTTCAAATGGAAAAGACGCGCGAGGAATATATTAAAGAATTTCACGAAGCATTCGGCGTTGAGGTAAATGCCGAACCGACCGTGCGATTGCTGAAATTGCGCCGTTCGCTTATTGATGAGGAGACGAAAGAATTGTTTGCCGACATTGATACCGCTATCGCGCATCTTGAAGCGGGCACGCCCGTCCCCCATGCGCTCTATGTGAATATGTTAAAAGAGCTTTCCGATGTGCAGGTCGTGCTTTCAGGCACTGCGGTGTCGGTGAAGCCCCTCCACAAACTTCACGAGGCGTTCGTACGCGTTCACGAATCAAACATGAGTAAGCTTGGCGCAGACGGAAAGCCTATGTATCGCGAAGATGGCAAGGTGCTCAAGGGCCCCAACTACCACAAACCCGATTTAACGGACCTCGTTTAGGAATTGATTGAATGTACAAAATAAAAGCCCCTCGTCTGCCTGTGTGGCGAACGAGGGGTTACTGATTTCTAAGGCCGATGCGCTGACCCGCGCCATCTTTTCTCTTTGGCATCCTCGTCATTTCCGATATCACGGAACTCGGCAATGACCACTATGAGGACGAGCGCGAGCGGGAATGCCGCGTTCACGAGCTTGAGGCTGAGCGATGTGCCCGGCGCGGCGTCGTACAGGAATGTCTGCACTGTCGATGCGACTGCGCCCCATGCGGCACCGAATGCGAAATTTCTGACGAGCAACAAATGACGCGCTCCATCGGCGCTCAACTTTTCGTCAACTTCGGGCATGAAGGTCTGCGGCGCGATGATGGCCGCGAGACATGCAATCGTGATCATTGCGTACGTCATGCTCTGCTTGGCGGGCAGAGAAAGTCCGTAGACGAGAAAGATGAAGATGCCCGCGACGAAAAACGCTCTGTGCATGTACCGTCTCCTTTCGTGAATGGGTTAACGTTCTATTCACACCGTACCACTATCACCTTTTGCTATCAATGGCACAAAAACCGCCGATGAAATTCGGCGGTTTTGTATTTGTTGTGCTTATTCTTCTTTTCTCATTGCGTCCAAGCTCCAGGGTCCCGCGCCTGCTGACGAGAAGTAGAGCCAGATAAAGCAGAAGAGAATAGCATCGGTTCCGCCGTTTACCATTGGCCACATGCTTCGAGAGAAGTGCGCCATAAAATATGCGACCGCCATCTCACCCGACAGAACAAATGCAACAGGGCGTGTGAATAGTCCGAAGAGCATCAAAAGGCCTCCGAATGCTTCCAAGAAACCTGCGAGTCCCATAAGTGAGAAGAGCGGAAAGGTTCCCCCGCTTTGCATTGCCGGTACCGGGAACGCGTACAATTTTGCTGTGCCGACCAGTATAAAGAGCAGCGCTGCGACCATGCGCAATATGCTCTGAATGTACGGCGCCCACGACTGCCAATTCGAAACGTGTTTGTGTATATGTTTGTGCATATAGTTTGTGTATGTTTGTTACCTTTCTATTTTATCACAATTGAGACGGCCGGGAACGCATTGACGCGGTTCATAAATATACATAGAGTGTTGTCAGTTCATCACACCTCATTTCCGGAAAGGGAGAGAACGCCATGACGATGTTTCGAGATGAGATTGTCGGCATCGTGACCGATCCAAGCATGCCGGTTTGCGGCGATGCCATCCGCGCCGTTGCGCGACGGTATGCAGAGCACAACAAGACTGTGCGAGCCGTTCTCAACGGTACGACATCGTTCGAGAAGCTCGTGACACCGCTCGTCGAGGAGAACCTGCGCATCAAGTTCCCGTACAAGAACGGTGCATGCGATTCGGAGGGGGCGCGTTTGATTGCCTCGGAGGCAAGGACGCGCCTTCAGGATCTCATCTCGCTCGAGATGAGCTTCGCAATCCGTAAGCGCCGCAGAGCCTCTATCGACCTTACGGCCCCCGTGGCAATTCGGACGAGCCGGTACGTGGCGTATGCGATCGCAATGGCGCTGATTCTCGCGATCGTTCAGCTTGCCTGCTACGGGTTCTTCCCCGAGATGTACGCTTCGTGCGGCGTCGCGCGTTGTGAGGTAACCGTGGCAGCAACCATGCTCATTGGCGGCCTCGGAACGTTCCTCTACATGTACGTCATTGACGACGTGTTCATGCAGACGCGCCGAGCTCTCGCAATCTCGGTGTTGCAGGATGCACGTCAGCTCGACCGCATCCTCGCAATGTATCACCCGTAGACATGAGTCCCGCCTTTTCACTGGCGGGTTTTTATTTGACGAGAATATCTGTGCGACGTATGGTGAGGTCAGCACATAACCTTTTTCCCCTGAAAGGAGCGGTACCGAAATGGCGAATCTTGCAGATGATGTAAAGGCTGTGCTTGCGGCGCCGTGGTGGGTAGAGAAGAATGAAGCGCTGCGAAAGGTAGTGCTTCACTACAAGCAAATGTCCGAAGTTGTGCAGGATGTTCTCAACGGCAAGACGACATTTGCGGCCGAAGTGAGGCCGCTTGTTGAGGAGAACTTGCGCATCAAGATGCCGCTCATAAACAGCGCCTGCAACGTCTCGTGGTTCCTCGCGATGGCGGTGGCGAAACAGCGGCGCTTGATGGGCATCATTCCTCTCGAGGTGGAGCGCAGCATCGATGGACATATCTTAACTGAGGTGAGCCTCGTCTCGCGCATGGCGTTGCCGAAGCGGGAGCTTCTTTTCTTCACGTTGGCGCCTCTGCTGATTTCCAGCGTATTCATGCCGTGGTACTTTTCCCTTATCGGTGCCTGCAGCTTCAACGCGGGCGATTTCGGCAAGTGCGCGGTGAGTTGCTCGATTCTTTCGCTTGTCGCGGGGTTCGTGGGTTTCTTTTTCGCGTTCCATCCTATTTTCGAGAAGGTTGCGAAGAGAAAGGATTTCGCGAGATCGGTCATGAGCGATGCGCGATTGCTCGATGACATCGTGCGAGAGCGCGTGCCCTAGTAGAACCCCCTGCCGGACAACCGGTAGGGGGCTTTTATTTTGGGAATGAAATATCGCCGCAATTCTTGACTCGGTGGCAAAAAAGTGCCAACATATTGCCAGCTATTTCTTATCTACCAGTACCAAGCGCAGGCTTGGAAACCCTTCAGGAGGAGGCACCAATGGCACGCATGTTGTGGAAGCTCATCGTGTTCGCGTTCATCTGCATCCCGCCAATCATGGCGAGTGCGGAAGTCGTTCCACCGGCAACCTACCCACGTCCTCCGTACGAGGACGACAAGCCCGTCATTCCCGCTCCTGCGCTGAAGCTCGAGCCTTCGTTCAAGGCGCCCGAGACCTACCGCGATGGCTGGTATGTCGGATTCGGGCTCGGCACCGGAAGCGGGACGTACACGGAGAACGGTTCGAGCGGAAAGATGCGCGGATGGAACAGCGCTTCCACGCACGACTTCCCCGTTCGTTACCTGAACTTCAAGCTCGGCAAGGCGCTCACGCCGCGCATCCTGCTCGGACATGACATGTCCGTGCTGCGGACGCACTCGGATACCGAGTGCTACTCAACCGAGCTCATCGTGACAAACTACAACCTCGTCGCGACGATTTACCCGTGGAAAAAGGGCTTTTACCTGAGAAGCGGCGGCGGTCTGTCGCTGCTACTTCACCGTGACCGGATTCCGGGGCACCACATGAAGAAGGATGCCGGCGCAAACGTCCTGACCGGTCTCGGCTGGGCGGTTCCTGTCGGCAAGAGCTTCACCATGACGCTCGGCGCCGACTACTCCATGCAACGCTACGGCGGCGGCAAGGGGAAGCCCAACTCTTCCCAGGTCGTCGCAGGCTGGGTCGGGTTCGACTGGTACTGATTCACGAGGCCACTTACCGTTCGCGGTGGGCGGCCTCATTTTTTTGACGTACTTGCAATTTTGTTGTATTAGCGGAAGAATAGAAAAGTTCGTTTACAACCAAGGAGGAGGTTCGCACATGAAGAACTGCGAGGAGTACTTGGCGCATCTGCGGATGGAGATTCGGGATATTCGCCCGGAGAAGGTGCTGGCCGAATGTCCGTGTAAGGGAGACCGTGAAGTCACGGAGGCGCCGTTCATCGACATGCTCGCGCGGTACGTGTATGACCTGAGACTCATCACCTGTGACATGAGTCGGAATGACCGCAGGCGCATTCTGCGCAGCATGTGGATGAGGCTTCTCGAGTACTACACACCGGAGTGCGGCGTGTCGCGAGCGAACAGCTCGCCGTACGTGCTTGTGGCGCTTGCCTGGGTGGAGACTGTCCCCGCGAGATTCCCTGAGGTGCGGGAGCTTGTGCTCGATGTGGCCGCCACTTGGATGTGCGAAGGCTCGCACAACACGCACAACTTCACGCGCGCCCAAGCGTTCGCGCGCCTCTCCGGTCTTCTCGACCGCACGCTCGTGCCGCCGCTGCCGCAGAACCATTTCGGCTGCGTCGGTTGCACTTCGCGTTAGGATACGCGAAACCCCCGCCAATCCAAGGATTGTGCGGGGCTTTTTATTATCCTTTTATTGGAATTTCAAACCAGAACGTGCTCCCTTCGTTTTCCTTGCTCGTAAAGCCGAACGTGCCGCCATGCTGTTCTATAAAATACTTGGTGACATAGAGACCGAGACCGAAGCCGTCCGGATGCATTACTGACGCATTTGAGGCGCGGTAAAAGCGTTCGTGAATGCGTTTTTGTTCCGATTCAGGAATACCTATACCGGTATCTTTTACCTCAAAGCGTATGACATTTCCCTTTTGCGACAATGACGCGGAAACTTTGCCGTTTTCTTTGGTGTAGGTGACAGCGTTTTCCGCGAGCTGCGAGATTGCGATTCTCAATTTTTCCGCATCGCCCATAATCGGCGGAAGCGCTTCGCGGGGACCCTCGTAATTGAATGTGATGTCCTTCGTGCGGGCATGTTCACGCGCCTCAGCGATAATTGAGGCAGTCAAACTGTCGATTGCCACCTCTTCTTTCTTTACCAGCACACGCTTGTCCTCAATGTCGACCGCGGCGAGAAGGTCGCGGATGCGATTCGTAATTTTCTTGCTCTCACCATAGGTAACCTGAAGGAACTTCTTCTGCGTTTCTTCAATCTTGCCGAGGTCTCCGCCTATCAGCATTTCCAAATTCCAATTTACGGAAGAAAGAGGCGTGCGAAGCTGATGCGCCATAATATTCAAGAATTTACTGCGAAGCTCACTCAACTCATTGATGCGCTCTTCCGACTGCTTGCGAGCGGTAATGTCTTGTGCGGTTCCACGAAGACCGATGATTTTGTTATGTTCGTCGCGTTTTACCTCTCCGCGTGCCGTTATCCAGCGCGCAGCATTCTTTGCAGGATGTGCTTGTTCGATGTCGACCTCGTAAGGCTCTCCTGTCGCCATGCTATTCTTCACCGCTGCGTCGAGACGTGCCGCACTTTCCGGCGTGTAGGCCTTCAGGTGTTCTTCATAACCCGGGGGCTTTGAGCCCGGCACAAAGCCATAGATGCGATAATACTCATCGGACCATTTGATGGTGTCGGTGCGTGAATCCCAATCAAAGTTTCCGTAATTGCCGATGCGTTGCGCTTCTTTGAGTTCCGCCTCGTCTTCACGGATAGTCTCATTCGCTTTTTCTCGTTCCGTGATATCGCGCTGAATCGCCAAAAAGCCGATAATTTCGCCGCGCTCATCGAGAATCGGGTTTACCGAACTGTCGATGGTGAGCATCTTGCCGTCTTTTGTTTTATTGATGTGCTCGTCTTTCACCACTTTCGCAGCCAACAAATCTTTCCAGAATGTTACGTATACCTCTGCCGGACGCATTCCACTCTTCAAAATACGCGGCGTTACCTTGCCGATAACTTCATTTGCACTGAAACCATAAAGTTTAGTGAAGGCCGAGTTTACATACGTAAATATTCCCTGCTTGTCGGTCATATAAATAGCCTCGCCCGAAGTGTCTGCAGCTTTCTGGAGCTTCATAAGCTCATTTAACACCTGCTTATTCTCGGTGATATCGCGGCCGGTCGCGTAGGTGATTCCCTCGTTTTTGTTGAAGTTTGCGCGCCACGCCATCCAGAGCACTTTGCCATCTTTGCAGACATAACGGTTTTCGAAATGCAGCGTGGTCCCTGTTTTCATTTGCCTCGCCATCTCATCCCGCGTCGATTGCTGGTCGTCTTTATACACGAAATCGATGAACGGTTTCGCGATAAGCTCTTCTTCGGTGTATCCGAGCAGCTTAATTGTCGCGGGATTTACTTTCTTGAATGCACCATTCGGATCCGCAATCACCATAATATCAGGCGATATATCAAAGAACTTGAGGAATTGTTCGCGCTCTAATTCGAGCTCTTTTCGTTCAGTTATGTCTCGAAATACGCCAAGTGCGTATTTCTTCCCGTGCAAAAACACAGTTGACGTGTTTATGTCCGCATAAAAGATGCTTCCGTTCTTTCTCAATACCGGCAAATCGCGCGCCACCTTTATTTCACCCTTCATCTGTCGCTTAAATTCATTCAACACATGAGCAACACTTTCCTTCGGGTGGATATTTTCAATGGTAAGTCCGACGAATTCATTCGCGTTATATCCGAGCATCGACAACATCGTTTCGTTGGCGAGTTCGAACTTCATCGTCTCATTATTTACGAGAATCACACCATCATTCACATTGTTGAAAATAGCCTCAAAACGTTCTTCGGCGAGTTTTTCCGCGGTGCGCGTGCGGAGCGTTACGATGCCGAATGCAATATCGTTCGCAACTTCTTTTAAGATTTCAATCTCATCGTCCGCAAACGCATTCGGTTCCTTGGAATATATACAGAATTCTCCGAGCGCCTGACCATCGCTTACGAGCGGTAATGCGAGGCTTGAACGATATCCACGTTGAAGTGCGTTCTTTCTCCATGGGGCCATTTTCGGATCAGTCTCGATATCATGAGACACGACCGGCTGCAGTGTGCGTATTGCTGTTCCGCTCGGGCCCCGTCCGCGTTCGGTGTCCGTCCAGGTGAGATGCAGTGATTCAAGATAACCGTTTTCAGTACCCGCATGCGCTACCGGACGGATTGTTTTTTCCTCGTCGCTTTCCGCATATCCAATCCACGCGAAAAGGTATCCGCCTATCGAAACTGCTATTTTACATGCATCGTTTAATAAGTCATTCTCGTTTTGAACGTGGATAAGTGCGGCATTAATCTCACTCACCATTCGCAAAGCGCGGTTCATGCGAATAATTTCGAGCTCAGTCTTTTTTCGTTCCGTAACATCACGGCTGATTGCTGAAATTGCGGTAAGTTTTCCGTGTTCGTCAAATATGGGGGAAAGCGATATCGAGACCTGAAGTTCGCGGCCGTTTTTTGTGACGCGTGTTGTTTCAAAATGATGTACGCGCTCCCCTTTCTTTATCTTGTTTATGAGCGAATTCAGTTCGTCCCGTTTGTTTTCCGGGACAATCAATGAAATGGATTTTCCGATGGCCTCGCTTGCCGTAAATCCGAACATTTTTTCAGCGCCCTCATTCCACGTCGTGATAATGCTGTCCGGCGTCTTGCTGTAAATCGCATCGTCAGACGTTTCGACAATGGCGACCATGAGCTTGCTCGTTTCTTCCGCCTTTTCGCGCTCAGTGATGTCCATGACATATCCGAGGAAATGCGTTGCTTGTCCCTTATTGTCGCGAATTATAGTCGTGAAATCGTCGACCCAGCGATAGCTTCCGTCCGCATGTTTTATGCGGTATGTTTGCTTGAATGCTTTTGCTCCGCTTTTTTCATTCTCTTCCACCTCTTTGCCTACTCGTGCGATATCATCCGGGTGCACAAGGTTTGCAAAAATAATTTTGCCGCTTGTGAGCGATTCTGGAGTATAACCTAACTGTTGTGTAA
Organism: Candidatus Jorgensenbacteria bacterium; assembly: GCA_037444725.1. GTDB lineage: Bacteria > Patescibacteriota > Minisyncoccia > UBA6257 > GWB1-50-10 > CAIKKG01. Next base: position 19,023 of record JBBILW010000011.1, read on the forward strand.
TGTTTGCCGACACGTATTCAACGGGCCAACCCTCCGCGTTTCTCCATCGAAACACCATAGTGGGACCTTCGATGAATAATTCGCGTTCGGTGCGCAGCGCTTCTCCAGTTTTCTCACGCTCGGTAATATCGATGCCGTAGGAGATGGTGCCGACAATGTTGCCGTTGTCATGCAGATCAGAATTGCGCCACTCGATTATGCGCTCTTCGCCATTTTTCGTGAGAATTGGATTTTTAAATTCTCCGACGATTGATTTCCCTTGTTTTTTAAAATCTTCAAAGATCTTCCATACTTCGGGGTAGCGCTTGTGCGGTACGATGAGTTCGAACCAGTTCTTCCCTATTACCTCGCTCTCTTTGTAGCCGGTGATTTTTGCAGCCGCCTCGTTGAACACGGTTACCTTGCCTTCCGTATCAAGGCCGATAATCATCGCGTTCGCTCCGCTCACCAGTTTTTCGGCATATTTTTCAGCCTTTTTTCTTCGTGAGAGTTCCCTATTTATGGTAAGACTCCACACCACGGCAATAATGAATAGTATCGACAAAACAATTATTGCCACAAAATAGATTTCGCGGGTAATCTGTGCCTCGGTCTGAATAACCGTTTCCGTCGGTTTCCATTTTGTGAGAACGGCCTGATACATGCCGTTCCTCTTTATGGTGCGAAGAGCGTTATTGATTTCATCAAGAAGCGCTGTGTTGCCCTTTTTTACTGCAAATGTCGAATATGAAAATGCGACGGGTTCTCCAACGGGATAAATGTCTTTGATATTGTTTATCGCTAAAATATACGAGCCAACGCGATTATCCACGACAACTGCGTCGAGTACACCATCGCTTACCTGCTTAAATCCATCGAGAAAATTGGGGATAACGATGAGCGAAATTTCCGGATGCGCAGAAAGCGTTGTCTGGGGAAAGCCGCCCTGTTCGACGCCGACTTTCAATCCATGAAGGCTCGTGATTCCTTTTATATCAACTCTGTCAGTGCGGGCAAAAATCGAAAATTGCGTTTCGAGCAAGGTATCGGAAAAATCATATGTCTTCTTCCTTTCCTCGGTCGCATTTATCTGAATAAGGGCGTCTGCTTGGCCTTCCGCGACCATGAGCTGTGCGGTAAGCCAATCCATGGCACGTATTTCAATTGGCTCTTTCAAATACGGGGCAAGCGCTTTCGTGATATCTACCGCAACTCCCGTCGGTATGCCGTCTTCATTAAATACGACTGGGGCGATATTTTGATTGCCAAGAAATTGAAGCGATTTTGGCGTGGTTGATGTCGATGCGCTTACGGTCGAAGTCGAAGTGGGTATTTGCTGTGTTGAAACAGTTTGTGCCTGCGTGAATGACACTGCGAACAAAAACACGGCGCCGAACACGACGAAACTCATGCGTAACCAATTACGTGGGGATATGCGTTCGTGCTGTGTGTTGTTATGCATCATGTGTTTGACCGATGAGTACTATTGCCAAGCCTAAAAGCGAAAAGAGCAAAGTTGTGTGTATCGCGATCGCGTTACTGAGGCCCGGTATTTCGTAATACAACATTGGCGCCGAAGTAAGGTAGCCTAGCACTCCCACTGCTCCAATTATGCCGACGATTGTTCCGGTAATCGAAAAGACTTTTTTTGAAGGAGAGTTGAAATTAAACCAGAGACCCAGAATGGCAATGAGCATAAAACTTATCATTGTGGCGAGCGATGGCCTGCCCTGAAAAATCGGCGTCTGGATTTCGTGAATGTCGATGAATCGGATATTCTCCATGCCGGTTTGGAATCCGAAAATAGACCCCAAAAAGAGCAGGCCCATTACCAATATGAGAAACCCCGAGAAAAATGTGAGCGATACCTGACGCGTCAATTTTGCCGTGTCTTCTTTTAGCGTCATAAGAAATACAATTGCGCCGGAGAAGATGAAACAGGAAGCAGTGGCGAACTTCATCCGTATCCACTCAGGCAAAATGCTCGTGAGGATGGTGATGTCGAGAAGCCATCCGATGATTACCATTATGCCTACTGCGGCGCTTACCACGGCAATAATACGCGCGATGGTGAGTTTGTTCATAAGGGCGTAATCTTTAGTTTCATTATATCATTCGAAACTATACACAACGCAGCTTTTTTCAGCTTGGTATACTAAAAGCAGCAAAGGTCGGGGTTAGTGATATATGTTCTATCACCATGGCCAAAGCAAAGACCAAAAAGAAGCATGCAGCGAAGAAGCCCGCGCGTTCCCGGAAGGCGGCGGAGCTCGCACTTCAAGCTTCGTATGAATCCGTGAACTGCGCATGCGCAAACGGCGCATGTGTCTGCGAGACCTGCGTGTGCACCTGCACCGACGGCAAATGCCGATGCGTGTGTAAATAACGCCACTAAACAAAAACCCCGCCTCGAAAGGCGGGTGTTTTTGTTAAACTTGGCAGCGAGTCCGCGCAAAACATTTTTTGTGATGGATGAGTGAACCAAGTTCAAACATTGCCGAGGCAATGTTTACGATCGGTGCCAGTGACGATACGCCGCTCCTCCGAGGTAATATGGCCATAAAATCAGCGCCGCAACGCCTTTCCAGAACGGCAGGCGGAGGTATCCGATTGCAAAGAGCCATCCGGTAAACCAAATTGTGCTTCCCATAGTGTTATCAATAAATATTGTGCAACCGACCTTTCTTATTTCAGTATAACAAAATCACCCCGCAAGGGGGCGATTTTGCCTTATTACTGAACTAACCTGCGATTGCCTGCTTGTATGCGGTATTCGCCGCTTCTACTGCCGACCTATACGCGTCGTTCGCCGCTTTTACCGCTGTGCGATACGCGTCGTTCGCCGCGCCGCGCTCAGTCGCCGACTTGTCCGTCGTCGCTTGCGCAAGCGCTGCTGTGCGTGCCTGTCGCGCTGCCGTGATTGCCGCATCGCGTGTCTGCCGTGCCGCGTCTATCGCTGTTTTTCTGTCCGCTCTCGCCTGCCGAATTTTCTGAGACGCCGCCTGCTGGGTCGCAGTCCTCGATGATTGCGCATCGCCGACTGCAGACTTGTATGCAGTGTCAGCGGCCACGACCGCTGCTTTGTATGCATCACGCGCCGCTTTGATTGCCGCGTCGCGAGTTTCGCGCGCTGAATCGAGCGCCGCTTTCCTGTCCGCTCTCGCCTTTGCGATTGCCGCCTGATACGGGCTCGTTGTTGCGGGAGCCGTGACGGTGGCCGTTGTTGTCGTTCCTGTTCCACCTGTCTGTGTTCCGCTGTCGGTCTGTGCAAACGCTACACCTGCTCCGAGAAGTGATAATGAAATGACACCGATGGATGCATTTCGTG
>JBBILW010000012.1:0-19792 GCA_037444725.1 Candidatus Jorgensenbacteria bacterium
TGCTTAAACCCCTGGCACAACACTCCTCGGTATCACCCGGCTTTTGGTAGATAAAGAATATCGCAGGGAAATCGTGGGAAATGTGAAGGACCCCGTTGTGCGGGCATTTTGGATAAATGAGTACGAGGAATGGAAGGAGCAGTTCAGAAACGAGGCAATCGCGCCTATTCAGAACAAGGTGGGCCAATTCCTTTCAACGCCGCTCGTACGCAACATCGTGGGACAATCAAAGAGTACCATCGATATCGGGGAAATTATGAATTCGGGAAAGATTTTCCTGGTGAACGTTTCAAAGGGACGCATCGGCGAGGATAATTCCGCGTTGCTTGGCGCCATGCTCATTACGAAAATCCAGCTCGCCGCCATGGAGCGTGTGCGTATTCCCGAAGAAGAGCGTGTGGATTTTTATCTCTATGTCGACGAGTTCCAGAACTTTGCGACGGATTCATTTGCGAACATCCTCTCCGAGGCTCGCAAATATTATCTCAATCTCATTCTTGCTCACCAATACATTGGCCAGCTCGTGACCGATGCGTCGACCAAAGTACGCGATGCCGTATTCGGCAACGTGGGTACTATGGTGACGTTCCGCGTAGGCGCGGCGGATGCGGGATTTTTGGAAAAAGAATTCGAGCCCGAATTCGGTGTGCAGGACATGGTGAATCTCCCGAACTATCACATCTATCTGAAACTTTTGGTCGGCGGCGTGCGCAGCAGGCCGTTTTCAGCGACGACGTTGCCGCCGCTTGCACTGAAGACTACCGGCGACATCGTGGAGCGCGTGATTCAGAATTCGCGGAAGAAGTATGCGCGGCCGCGTTGGGTTGTGGAGAATGAAATTACCGAGTGGAGCGGCACAAATGATGAAGCCAAGAATGCGGTTGATTGCATGAATTGCGGCAAGCACGTGAAGCTTCCGTTCACGCCGACGCCGGGAAGGCCCGTGTACTGCCCCGAATGTTACGCGAAAGTGAAATCTGGTGAGATTGAGCCCGTGCGCGTGTCAGCGCAGCCCGCGGCCGAGTCTTCACGCAAGACTCCGAGAGGAGCTGACGAACTCGCGAGACACGCCGTTGTACAAGAGACGGGTGGCAGTGCCGGTGAGACGCCGCGTGCGCCTGAAAAGAGCTATTCGTTCTTCGAGAAGAAGCAATCGCAAGGGCCTTCGCGCCCCGCACGTAAGCAGTCCGTGCTCCATGAACGTCCATCCACGCAACGAGCCGCACCCCCAGTTTCCGAAGAGAGGCCCGCGGTGAGTCTGAGAGATCTTTCGGCGGCGCCCGCAAAAGAAGAAAAGCCGAGAACGCGGGCTACTCAAGATATAAGCGAGCTTCGCAAGTCGCTTGATGAGGCGCTCGGCAAACTGAAGAAATGAGCTTCGTGAGGAGGCGGAGCTTGCTCCTGGTTCGCTCGAACAAAATGAATAGGATTCATTTCGCTTCTCGCTGCCAACAGTAAAAAAACCGCCCCTGACTGGGGGCGGTTTTTTTATTTAGCTCTTGTCGACGCGTTCTACGTATTCTCCAGTAGTCGTGTTTACTTTGATGACGTCGCCTTCGTTAATGAAGAGGGGAACGTTCACGTTCGCGCCCGATTCGAGAAGTACTGATTTCGTGCCGCCCTGTGCCGTGTTGCCCTTGATGGCAGGAGGGGCCTCGACAACTTTAAGGTCCATCTTCACGGGGAGTTCAATGTTTACGAACTTATCACCGTATTTGTATGACTTTACCTCCGTATTTGGCTTTAGGAATTTTGCCGCCTCGCCGAGATGTTCTGTGGTAAGCGAAAAGCGGTTTTTCGGGTTTCCTTTCTCGTTAAACCAGTACTGGCCCTTGCTTTCGAAGATGAATACTACCGGAAGCATGTCGATTTCCGCCTCGCGGAAGTCCTCGTTCTGGTGTGCGGCATATTCGAGCACCTTACCCGTCAAAAGATTCTTAATTTTCAACTGAGCGACCGGCTTTCTCTGCTGCATACGAATAAAGGCGTATTCCTTTACTTCATACGGATCCGGGTCGTCGTTCTTGGTGAATATGGTACCTATCTTCAATTCGTTATATGCGAGTTGCGCCATAGTTTTTATAGTATATACGGATTATTTGATAAAAGGCAACCGATGCAATATGATTTCCCTACATCTATGTCAAGGAGCAGTAAGACAAAACAATTGAATGTATTTGTGGGTATGTCGGGTGGAGTAGATAGCTCTGTCGCGGCATTGTTATTGAAACAAGCGGGATATAACGTTACGGGCGTGTTTATCAAATGCTATAACGTGGACGGCTGCGCGGAACGTGACGCGGAAGATGCCCGAAGAGTGGCAGGGCAGATTGGCATACCTTTTTACGTGTTTGATTTTGAAAAGGAATACAAGAAAGGCGTGGTGGACTACATGATTGAAGGGTATCGCGCGGGACTTACGCCGAACCCCGATGTCATGTGCAACCGCGAGATAAAGTTCGGTTTGTTTTTGAAGCGTGCACGGGAGCTCGGTGCGGATTATGTGGCGACGGGGCACTACGTGAGACTCACTCACAACAAACAACAAACAACTAATAACAACAGTAAAGGCGAGCAGGGGTACATGCTACGGATTGCCCGCGACACGAATAAGGATCAATCATATTTCTTGTGGACGCTCACGCAGAACGAGTTGAAACACTGTTTGTTTCCTCTTGGAAACCTCACGAAGCCGCAGGTGCGCGTGCTCGCAAAAAAGGCGGGCCTTGTGACTGCTGAAAAGAAGGATTCGCAGGGAATCTGCTTTTTGGGAATGGTTGATGTTAAAGATTTCTTGAAGCAGTTCATCAAGGCAAAAAAGGGGAATGTTCTTTCTGTCGACGGCGAGGTAATCGGCGAACACGACGGAGCGGCATTTTATACGATTGGCCAGCGCCATGGATTCAGAATGACTTCCGCAATTTCTCGCGGTGGACATGACACGCTTCCGCATTATGTTGTCGCGAAAGACGTGAAACACAATACGATTACCGTAGCCGAGGGCAGCGAGAATCCTTCACTTTTCAGAAAAAATATTATGCTTAGCGGCGTAAACTTTGTTGTGCCTTTGAAGAGCAGAGAAGAGGTATTGGCGCGCGTGCGGTATCGGCAGCCTTTGTCGCCCGCGATTCTCAAAAAAACCGGCAGCAAATCGCATCCCACGTACGAACTTACGTTTAAAAAGCCCCAGAAGTATGTCGCTGAGGGGCAGTCGGCAGTGCTCTATAAAAAAGGCGGGGGGCTGGTCGGAGGGGGTATTATCGTGTATAATGGATAAGTCATGAAAAAGGCATTCGGAATCATTGCTGTAATAGCGTTGTTTTTCGCAGTTTTACCCTTTGTTCGTGCTGAATCTACCGCGCCTTCACCGAAGGCCGCAACATCTACCGAACCCACGAAGTGGGAGGTTTTGGGTTTGATGCAAAAAGGCGGCTTGCTTGCCGACAAGGTGTACGAGGAGTCTTTTTCCGAGAATGAAATCAACGAATTTATCGCGCACCAGCTCGATATCTACGGAAAGAAATGGTTTATCGACAATGCGGCAGTTACGTTAAATGACGGCAATATGGATATCATGCTCCACGTGTTGCGTCCGTTTCCTGGGAATCTTGAAATTAACAGTTCGATTGAAATAGAAGAAGGCGTTGCGAAACCCGTCATCAATTCAGCGTGGTACGGGTATTTCCCGGCGCCCGCGTCGTTTGTAGAACGCATCGGCAATTTCATTATGAAAAAGAAGTCCGCATCCGAATGGTTTGATATCGGCAATGCGCACTGGGAGTCGGTAACTATCAAAGAAAATTCTCTTTCGTTCGCAGTACGCGGTGCGGGAGAGCAATAAGCGAGAGTCTTATGCTGCCGTATGAAATCTTTTTCTACGGCGGTGTATTTTTTCTGACGGGCGTACTTGCGGCGAGCGGCGGTATTGCGCCGTTTTTTGTTACCACGGGCACGCTTGTTGCCGCCCTTTTTTTGCTTTTGTATCGGTTGCAGGGCGGAGAGGTTCGTTACGCGTGGCTTTCGGGGCTTATCTTGTTCGTTATCGCGGGTTCGTTTTACTTCAGACTTGATGATGCCGCGTTTCGTGTGGTGCATGTGCCGTTTGGGGCGAAGCGGGCATTTGTTGGTACGGTCGCGAGCGATCCTGTTATTAATAATGGCGCGCAGCAGTTTACACTTTCTATCCGTGAGCCGTTTATTGCCAACGTGCTCGTTACCGCGCGCCTGTATCCGCGTTTTGCATACGGCGATGAGGTGCAAGGCACGGGAACAATCATGAGAGCGGATGATGCGGGTTACGCGCATTATCTCGAAAAAGAGCGCATACGCGGAACAATGAAGTACCCCGTACTCGAGGCGACGGGAGAGGCGCGCGGTTCAGCGGTAATGGGCGCGCTCTACGCGGTGAAGCACGCAATTATGAACGCATACGCGGCAGTTCTGCCGCCCGAGGAGGCGACATTTCTTGGAGGCCTCACGATCGGCGCGCGCGGAAGTTTTTCTGCTGCGTTGAAAGACGCGATGCAGAAGAGCGGGACAACGCACCTCGTGGCGCTCTCGGGATACAATATCACCATTCTTGTTGCGGTCGCGCTCGGCATTTTTCTTCTTCTGTTCCCTCGAAGAATTTCTTTTTTGCTTACCACGCTCGTCATTATCGCCTTTGTGGTGATGACCGGCGCCGAAGCGTCGGTTGTGCGCGCGGGTATCGTCGGCTTCCTGGTCCTTCTCGCGCGCGACATGGGACGCGCTCATGATTTTCGCAATGTCATATTATGCGCCGCACTATTTATGGTATTCGTAAATCCGAAAGTGCTTGCGTTTGATGCGGGGTTTCAGCTCTCTTTTCTTGCGCTCCTCGGTATTGTGTATCTCCGCCCTGCGCTTATGGTGCTTTTACGTATGAAGGAAGACGATGCGGGCTTCCTTTCTTGGAAAGACAATATGCTCACCACGATGGCTGCACAGCTTGCGACGTTGCCGATTCTCATTGCCAATTTCGGCATCGTGTCTCCCGTCTCCATATTCTCAAATATCGCCATACTTGAACTCGTGCCTGCGACGATGGCGCTCGGCTTCGTTACCGCCGCGGCATCCTTTGTTTCCCGGTATCTTGCGCAATTTTTAGGACTTCTCGCATCAATGTTCTTGAAAGTCGAGCTCGGCCTTATCTATGCATTCGCGCGCGTGAGTTTCCCCGTGCATATAAAAATCGGCATTGCGCTCTTCGTTTTCTATTATGTGATTCTCGGCGCGCTTGTCCTGCACTATAATAAACGTGATGTCAGATAAGTTATTTGATTGGCTTGGATTTCATCTTGCAAAACTTGTGCCGATTGTGACGGCACTCGTTATGTTGGACGTACTGCTTTGGTGGTGGGTGATTGCGGGTGTGCAGTCCGCGCATGCGCTCTCGCTCAATTTTTTGAACGTGGGGCAGGGAGACGCGGAACTTATAACTTTTCCAGGAGGACGGACGATGCTTATCGACGGCGGTCCCGCGAACGGCAATATTTTGAGTGCACTCTCGGCGCATCTGTCGCCGACTGAACGTTCTATCGATGTGGTGGCGCTCACGCACGCGCAAGCGGACCATCTTTCGGGACTTATTGAAGTGGTGAATCACTACAAAGTAGGAGCGTTTGTCTGGACAGGGAGGCCGGGGAGCGGCGCGACGTACCAGACTCTTATTAAGCAATTGAAAGCCAATCATGTGCCGATGATTACCCTACGGAAGGGCGACGTGATTCGTGGCGGAGCAGGCATCGCGGAAGTTCTCTCGCCAGATTCGCGGCTAGCGCAGTCGAATGATTTGAACGATACGTCGCTTGTCATGAAGATAAGCTTTGCGAGCACTACCGCGCTCTTTACCGGAGACGTAGCGAAGAATGCCGAACGAAAATTAGTGCAGGAATTTCCTACGCACGTCGATATTTTGAAGGTGCCCCACCACGGCTCGCGCACCGCGCTTATCGATGAGTTCGTACACGTCTTGACCCCCGTGCTTTCCGTTATCGAGGTTGGCAAGAACTCATATGGGCATCCTGCTTCCGAGGCATTGGCGAGTCTTGCGGGCGTGGGGTCGCGAGTATTCAGAACGGACAAGGACGGAACGGTCACTATGCGCATTACGGAAGACGGCTTGGTCCATGTGGCGCGCTAACGTATTCAAGTTGAGCTTCATGCATTCGCGTGGTATTATTTTTTTGCTATGAGAACACTCACACGCGACATCGGGGCTCATGAAGGGAAGGAAATAACGCTGAGGGGATGGGTAGATACCCGCCGCGACCACGGCAAGCTTATTTTCATCGATTTCCGCGATTGGACCGGTCTTGCACAGGTAGTGTTTATGCCGAAAAACAAGGAGCTCCACGAGAAGGCAAGCAGGCTCCGCTCCGAGTGGGTTATCGAACTTAAGGGATTAGTACAGCGCCGCCCCGCTGGCCTCGAGAATCCCAAGATGGCAAGCGGTTCGCACGAAATAATGGCGACCGGACTTGAGGTATATTCCGAAGCGAATACGCCTCCTTTTGATGTAACTTCGAACGGTCTCGACATCGGAGAAGAGGTGCGTATGAAGTACCGCTATCTCGATTTGCGCCGCCCGCGCATGCAGAAGAATCTGCGCAATCGCGCAAAGGTGTTCCAGAAGATTCGCAATTATCTCGCCGATGAGAATTTCATCGAAATCGAGACTCCTATTCTTTCAAAATCGACACCGGAAGGCGCTCGCGATTTCCTTGTTCCTTCCCGCGTACACGAGGGAAAGTTTTATGCGCTGCCCCAGTCTCCTCAGCAGTACAAGCAGCTTCTTATGGTGGCGGGTATGGACCGTTATTACCAGTTTGCACGCTGCTTGCGTGATGAGGATTCCCGCGGTGACCGTCAGCCGGAATTCACACAGCTTGATATGGAGATGAGTTTTGTAAACCGCGAAGATGTGATGGCGGTCAACGAAGCACTCCTCATCAAAGTGGTAACCGAAATGTATCCGGAGAAAAAAATCCAGGAGATTCCGTTCCCGCGCATTACCTATAAAGATGCGATGGAGAAGTACGGCTCGGACAGGCCCGACATGCGCAAGGATAAAAACGATCCGAACTTGCTCGCATTCTGCTGGGTCATCGACTTCCCGTTCTTCGAAAAAACAGAAGAGGGCGGATGGACCTTTACGCACAATCCGTTTTCCGCGCCGAAGCCCGAGCACATGGAAGATTTGCTCGCGAAGCGAAACATCGGCGACATTCTTACGACGCAGTACGACATCGCGCTGAACGGCTTTGAAGTCGGCGGCGGCAGCATCCGCAATCATCGTTCCGCAGGATTGAAGGCGGTGTTCAATATTATGGGATTCGAGGACGAGCGCATTATGCGCAACTTCGGCCACATGCTTGAGGCGTTCGATTACGGCGCACCCTCTCATGGCGGCATCGCGTGGGGCATCGATCGTTTCATGATGCTTATGGAGGGAGAGGCGAACATCCGCGAAGTGATGGCATTTCCGAAGACGGGCGACGGCAGCGATCTTATGATGGAGGGTCCTTCGGAAGTTTCACCGGAACAATTGCGTGAATTGCATATCAAAGTCGTAGAAAAGAAAAAATAAAACATGGCACATCATAAAGAACAGAGAACGTTTGCCCTCATTAAGCCTGACGGCATACAGCGAAGTCTTATCGGAGAAATTATCGGACGCTTTGAACGCACCGGATTGAAGTTCGTAGCATTCAAATTTTTGGTGCCGACGAGAGAGCAGTGCTTCGCTCATTATGCGAAGGACGATGCGTGGTGCGTAAAAGTAGGCGAGCGCACGATTGCAGGAAAGAAGGAGAAGGGTTTGCCCGTTGAAAAGACCGCACTTGAATACGGCAAGGAAATTTTAGAGGGTAATGTGAAGTTTCTTACGTCGGGTCCTGTGCTTGCGATGTGCTTGGAAGGAAATGAGGCGGTGGGCATCGTAAAGAAACTCGTCGGAGGCACTGAGCCGCTCACTTCGGATGTCGGTACTATTCGCGCGGACCTCACCATTGATTCATATGCGATTGCGAATACTGATGGGCGCTGCGTGCGCAACTTAATTCACTGTTCCGATGAGCCGAAAGAAGCGGAAAGAGAATTGAAATTGTGGTTTAAGGATGAGGAGCTTATCAGTTATCACCACATCAACGAGATAACACTCTACGATGTGGACCTCGATCACATTCTCAATAAGTAACGAAAAAACCCGCATAACCTGCGGGTTTTTTGATGCTTATTTTATCCACAATTTCGCATCGAATATTTCTTTCTTACTGGTATAATGTAATTGAATCCTGCTTTCCAAGATTTCGGCTCAAATGACTTGTACAGGGATTCCGTATTGCTTCATACCGCTGGTTCGTCCGGGGCTGTGAGGCAGAGGAAACCCACTTACTATTAAGCCGTCGAATTCTTCAGAGCGGGGTTCGTTTTTATTTTGAATGCTGGCGTGAATGAGGATGATGTGATTAAATGAGTGCGGAAGAAATTTCACGTAAGATACTTCACTCGGGCTGTAAGCGCAGACGCTTGCATCCCGGACTTCAGACAGAGTTTCCTCGGGCTGTAAGCGCAGATGCTTGCAGCCCATCGCTGGGAGAAAATGTTTACGGAGACGCAACCATTTTCTCCATCGCTCGGGCTGTAGTATACCGGTAGTACGCATGCATGGGGTGCATGTAGACCGGGTTCGATTCCCGGCAGCCCGACAGATGTTCGCTTCCCGTACCCCGACAGAATGAAAAACACCCGAAAGGGTGTTTTTTGTTGGCGGGTTTGCTTTATAGTGTCTTACGAGGTTAGTATGGGTCCAGCATTCGACGCGGATAATTCTGTCCGCGGCGATAGTTGAAAACCGAATAAGGAGAAGGTGATGAAGACTTTTCGAGAGAAGCTCGAAGCGCAGTGGGCGAAGGGCAACTTCGTGTGCGTGGGGCTTGATACCGTGTACGAGAAGGTGCCCGATGCGGTACGCAAGCCGGGCAACAGGTTGGAGAGCATCGTGAACTTCAACTCACGCATCGTCGATGCGACGAAGGACCTCGTGTGTGCGTACAAGCCGAACAGCGCTTTCTACGAGGCGCTCGGTGTGTTGGGTCCGGGTGTGCTCGATGAGACCATCGAGTATATCCACGATGTTGCTCCGGATGTTCCCGTCATTCTCGACGCGAAGCGTGCCGACATCGGAAACACGAACGAAGGTTACGTGAGGGCAGCGTTCGATTATTTCAAGGCGGATGCCATCACTGTGAATCCGTATCTCGGCGCCGAGGCGCTTTCACCGTTCCTCGACTGCGAGGACAAGGGAATCTTCGTGCTTTGCCGCACGTCGAACCCCGGCGCGGGCGAGCTCCAAGACCTGTTGGTGGCGGAGGAACCACTCTACCTCCATGTCGCGCGGAATGTCGCGGGGAAGTGGAACAAGCGTGGCAACTGTGCGCTCGTCGTGGGTGCTACTTACCCTTCGGAACTTGCCGAGGTGCGGCGCGAAGTGGGCGACGAGATGCCCATCTTGATTCCCGGAATCGGCGCGCAGGGCGGCGACATTGAGAAGACGGTGCGTGCCGGCATCGATTCCGAGAGGTGCGGCATCGTCGTGAACTCTTCGCGTGGCATCATCTACGCTTCCTCGGGAGACGATTTCGCTGCGGCGGCGCGCATGGAAACCGCAAAGCTCCGCGACGCGATCAATGAGTATCGCAACAAGTAAGCATGACCCCCGTTCGTTCCGCATACGCGGAACGGCGGGGGCTTTTTTATAATCAAAAACCCCGCGGGAGGCGGGGGTTTTCTTTTTCTGCTGGTTACTTTGCGCGGCTCAGGGTCTTCATGCACTTCGCGCAGACATACGAACGCTTTCCAGGAACTAAAAGATTGGTCCACTGAAGGTTTGCACGCTTTTTGGTCCAGTTCGTGGGGTTGTGCTTACCACGGAGCAGTACGCGGGTACCACCCATCTTTGAGCTTTTATCGCACTTCTCGCATTTCCTCATAGTTCCAGAATTGTATCATTTTTCTCGCCATTGTAAAGAGCTAGCCTATAATTGTCTCTTTGTAGCTCTTTTTCGTGAAGTCGAACTCGTAATATTTTATATTGTCGCCTGCACCTACCTGAAGGATGATCGTGTTGCGATTCGCGGCGGGGTTGAAGATTATACGGCCAGTAACTGAGCTCTTCGGAGGCATGGACTGGAAAGAACCCCGAATGTCAGCCGGAACCATGTTCTCACCGTTCAAGTCTACGACTGCAAAGAGGTCTTTCATCTCAATCGCGGTGTAGGAGCTTGCATTCGAGGTGAATGCTTTCACATCAATTGCAAGCGAACCGTCTTCATTCTTTGCGACATTCTCAACTTCAATTGTGGTTGTCGCCTGAGGAAGAAGCGCAGAGCTAGATTGCGCGTCAAAAATAATCGCAGTTGGGATGTTAATTCCCAATGAAACGGTTGGTTGCGGTACCGATGACTGCGCAGTAGCGGTAGATTGCGAAGACGTGGGCGCGGGAGCGGTTTGTGCGGGGCTTTGGACATTCTTGCTGAGCTCCAAGGTGAGCGCCATGTTGCTTACCGTGGTTGAGAGCGTGGCGATTTTATCGAATACGACGTAGAAGCCCGCCATGACGCCGAGCACTACGATGATAAGCGCGATATAAATGACATTGTCTTTTTCCATATTCCTAGTATACCATCAGGCATTCCGCAGTATGGTATAGTAGACACATCAATGGACAGTTCATTATTTATTTTTAAGCTTATCGTGCTTGTGTTCTCGGTTGTCGTGCATGAAATATCGCACGGCTTTGTTGCGGAACGTCTCGGCGACCCCACGGCGCGCCGTGCCGGGCGCCTTACGCTGAATCCCATCGCACACATCGACCTTTTCGGCTCGGTAATTCTGCCGTTGCTCATGGCAATGGCGGGCGGCGTGGTGTTCGGCTGGGCAAAGCCGGTGCCGGTGAATCCGCGCTACTTTAAAAATACGGACCGCGACATGGCGCTTGTGTCCGCTGCGGGACCCTTGAGCAATCTCACACTCGCGGCAATTTTCTCCGTCTTCTTCCGCGCCATTCCTTTCGTTGCGACAGGCGGTATTGCGGATGCATTACAGGGACTTTTCGTCGTTATCGTGCTTACGAACATTTCTCTCGCCATTTTCAACCTCGTGCCGATTCCGCCGCTCGACGGCTCGGGCGTGCTTATGGCGCTTTTGCCGCGTTCCGCGCAGCAATTCCGCATGTTCCTTGAGCGCTACGGCATGTTCGTATTCCTTATCTTCGTTTTCCTCGGTATGTCGCTTATCAGCCCCGTTATCGAATTTTTGGCGCGGCTATTTCTCGGGGTATGAATCCGGTAAGTTAGGGGTTGACGTTTTTTGAGATGCCCCCTATACTAATCCCTGTTTAATACATGCCTACTATTCGTCAATTAATTAAGAGAGGTCGGAAGAGCAAGAAGGCCAAGGACACGTCACCTGGTCTCAGTTATTATTTCAACTATCTTAAGAATCGCCGCGTGGTTTCCGCGTCGCCGTTTAAGCGCGGCGTCTGCCTCAAAGTGTTCACCACGACGCCGAAGAAGCCGAACTCCGCTCTCCGCAAGGTAGCGCGCGTACGTTTGACGAACGGCATGGAAGTCACCGCATACATTCCCGGAGAAGGACACAACCTCCAGGAGCACTCAGTGGTGGTCATTCGCGGCGGCCGCGTAAAAGACCTTCCGGGTGTCCGTTATCACATCGTTCGCGGTGTACTCGACACGGCAGGCGTTGACCGCAACCAGCAGAGGTCCAAGTACGGTGCGAAAAAGAAAAAGGCAAAATAACGTATGAGAAAAAGAGGAAATTTTAATAAGAGGGAATTCCTTCCGGATGCGACATACAACCGCACCGACATCGGACGCTTCATCAACTACATGATGGAGGACGGTAAGAAGGCGGCGGCGGAGCGCGTAGTATACTCGGCACTCGAATTTATCAAGACGACGACGAAAGAGGATCCGATAAAGGTGTTCGAGAAGGCGATGGAGAACGCGAACCCGATGCTTGAAGTTGTTTCGAAGCGTATCGGCGGAGCGAACTACCAGATTCCCCGTGAAGTACGTCCGGAGCGCCAATTCTTCCTCGCTACTCACTGGATAATCGGAGCGGCGCGCGGAAAGAAAGGAAAGCCGATGGGCGAGCGATTGGCTGAAGAGTTCATCTTGGCGGCAAAGAACGAAGGCAGCGCCATCAAGAAGAAACAGGACACGCATCGCATGGCAGAGGCCAACAGAGCGTTCGCGTCACTTATCCGATCATCCTCGTAAAGTGACACAAGGTCGGCTCTCAACGGATGAGAGCCGATTTTTTCAAAATATATTATTATTAACACACATATGGCCAGGGAATATCCAATTGAAAAAGTTCGCGACATCGGTATTATTGCGCACATCGACGCGGGAAAGACCACCGTTTCGGAGCGCGTGCTTTTCTATACCGGCGTTTCGCACAAGATAGGCGAGGTGCACGAGGGCGAGACCGTCATGGACTGGATGGACCAGGAGCGCGAGCGCGGCATTACGATTACCGCCGCGGCGACGACCTGTTTCTGGACACCGACCTACGTGCCGGCTGAAGACAAGAAGGCGTTCGAGCACCGCATCAACCTTATTGATACTCCGGGGCACATCGACTTTACGATTGAAGTGAAGCGTTCACTCCGCGTGTTGGACGGCGCAGTCGTGGTGTTCGATGGCGTGTCGGGCGTGGAACCCCAGTCGGAAACGAACTGGCGCTATGCCGATGATTACAACGTTCCCCGCATTTGTTTCATCAACAAACTTGACCGCATGGGTGCGAGCTTTGAAAACTCTTTTAATTCGATTATCGAGCGTCTTACCGATAAAGCGATTCCCATACAGTGGCCTATCGGCTCTGAAGAAAACTTCAGCGGCGTCATCGACCTTTTGGAGAACAAGGCATACAAGTTCGAGGGAGAAAAGGGAGAAAAAATTGTTGAGATTCCTGTTCCCGCGGATATGAAAGAATTGGCGGACAAGAAGCACTATGCGCTCGTGGAACGCATCTCGGAAACCGATGACGAGCTCATCTCAAAGTTCCTCGACGGAAAAATGCCGACGCTTCCTGAACTTAAGAAAGCGCTCCGCGCAGCAACGCTTAAAGTTTCCATTGTTCCCGTGCTCTGCGGTTCAGCCTTGAAGAACAAGGGTGTACAGCTCATGTTGAACGCGGTTGTTGATTACCTTCCGTCTCCTATCGACCTTCCTCCGGTGAAGGGTATGAATCCGAACACGCACCTCGAAGAAGAGCGCCATCCGAAAGATGACGAGCCTCTCGCTGCGCTTGCGTTTAAAATCGCAACTGATCCGTTCGTGGGTTCGCTTACATTCTTCCGTGTCTACTCGGGAACTTTGAAGCGCGGCAGTTATGTATTGAACGCAACGAAGAACAAGCAGGAGCGCATCGGCCGTATCGTGCGTATGCACGCCAACCACCGCGAAGAGGTGGACGAGATTTACGCAGGAGACCTTGGCGCTATCGTCGGTTTGAAAGACACGACGACCGCAGACAGTTTGGTGGACGTAGACCATCCGGTTCTTTTGGAGAGCATCACGTTCCCTGAGCCTGTTATCTCAATGCGCATTGAGCCCAAAACAAAGGCTGACCAGGAAAAAATGGGTATCGCGTTGCATAAACTTTCAGAAGAAGACCCGACGTTCCGCGTGCAGGGAGATCCGGAGACCGGCGATACCGTCATCTCGGGCATGGGTGAACTTCACCTCGATGTGCTTGTGGAACGCATGAGGCGCGAATTTAAGGTGGAAGCGAATGTGGGACGCCCGCAGGTTGCGTACAAGGAAACCATTAAGGGTAAGGGTGACGCGGAAGGTAAGTACATCCGCCAGTCTGGAGGTAAGGGTCAGTACGGTCACGTGAAACTCAAGGTGGAAGCCTTGGAGCGCGGCACCGGATTTGAATTCGTTGACGATATTAAGGGAGGTGCGATTCCGAAGGAATTCATCAACCCGATTGAGAAGGGTGTTGAGGAGGCAGCCGCACGCGGCGTGCTCGCTGGATACCCGGTCGTCGATTTGAAGGTTACGCTCTACGATGGTTCATTCCACGAAGTCGACTCGTCCGAGTTCGCGTTCAAGATTGCCGGTTCAATGGCATTCCAGGAAGCGACGAAACAGGCGAAGCTCGTTATCTTAGAGCCCGTCATGAAGATTCAAGTTATTGCTCCCGCAAACTTTTTGGGTGATATCACTGGAGACTTAAGCTCACGCCGCGCGAAAATCTCGGCGATGGGCGAGCGCGGTAATCTCCGCGTCATCGACGCAACGTGTCCTCTCGCGGAAATGTTCGGCTATGTGACGAACCTCCGCTCGATGACCCAGGGCCGCGGCAGTTTCAACATGGAGTTTTCGAACTACGAAGAGGTGCCGAACAACGTAGCGCAGACGATTATCGAAGGAAAGCAGAAGAAATAGAAGTTATACACCACCCGTCATACAAGACGGGTGGTGTTCGTTTCGGGCTGTGTATAATAAAGAGGCAAGGTAACGCTTGACTTTTTTGCGCACATACGCAAGAATTATCCTTGCTTTAAGAAAACCTAAACAGGTCGAAAAAAACAACCAAAAAGCAAAAAAAACAATGGCAGAAAAAGAGAAATTCGTCCGTAACAAGCCTCACGTAAACGTGGGTACTATCGGACACGTTGACCACGGAAAGACCACTCTTACCGCGGCGATGACGCACGTCCTTTTCATGAAGGGATTGGCGAAGAAAGAGGAAGGAGTCGACAACATCGACAACGCACCGGAAGAGAAGGCGCGCGGTATTACTATTGCGCTCCACCACTCCGAGTACGAGTCGGACAAGCGTCACTATGCGCACATCGATGCGCCGGGACACGCGGACTACATCAAGAACATGATCACGGGTGCCGCGCAGATGGACGGCGCTATCCTTGTGGTTGCGGCAACTGATGGACCGATGCCTCAGACGAGAGAGCACATTCTTTTGGCGTACCAGGTAGGTGTGCCGAAGATCGTGGTCTTCTTGAACAAGTGCGATATGGTTGACGATCCGGAGCTCATCGACCTCGTTGAATCCGAGGTGCGCGAGCTCTTGAAGAAGTACAACTACGACGGCGACAACACTCCGGTTATCCGCGGTTCAGCGCTCAAAGCGCTTGAGTCAAAGAGCGCCGATGAAGAGGCTGCAAAGCCGATCTTGGATCTCGTGAAGGCACTCGATGAGTACATTCCTGAGCCCCAGCGCCAGACCGACAAACCGTTCCTTATGCCTATCGAAGATATCTTCTCGATTGAAGGCCGCGGCACCGTATGCACGGGCCGTGCAGAGCGCGGTATTTTGAAGGTTAACGACGAAGTTGAAATCATCGGCTTGAAGCCGACGCAGAAGACTGTGGTTACGGGTATCGAAATGTTCCAGAAGCTCCTCGATGAGGCGCACGCCGGAGACAACGTCGGTATTCTTCTCCGCGGTTTGAAGAAGGAAGATGTGGAGCGCGGTCAGGTTATTGCTAAACCGGGTTCCGTTACTCCGCACACCGAGTTCGAGGCAGAAATCTACGTTCTTTCGAAAGAGGAAGGTGGACGCCACACTCCGTTCTTCAAGGGATACAAGCCCCAGTTCTACATCCGCACGACTGACGTCACCGGTGAGGTTATCCTCCCCGCAGGCACCGAAATGGTTATGCCTGGCGATACGGTCAGCATCACGGTAAAACTCATTGCGCCGGTTGCGCTTGAGGAGAAGCAGCGCTTCGCAATCCGCGAAGGTGGCAAGACCGTCGGCGCAGGAGCAGTCACAAAGATTATCAAGTAAGATTCAGTAACACACGCACCTATGGCAAAAAGAGACGAGCAAAATCAAAGAGAGAAACTCCGCCTTCGTATCAAATCATACGATGCGAAGCTCATCGATAATTCGGTGCGGCAGATTGTTGAGGCAATCAAGCGGCAGGGTGGGGACGTAGTAGGCCCCATCCCGCTGCCTACCGAGTTCAGGAAGTACTCGGTAAACCGCTCCACTTTCGTTCACAAAAAGTCCGTAGACCAATACGAACTTCGCGTGCACAAGAGGCTCGTGGATATCTTGAATCCCCAGCAGAAAATAATCGAGTCGCTCACCGATCTCAATTTGCCTGCAGGTGTGGATGTGGAGATAAAGATGGGTTAGACCGCGTCAGTATTGACTTTAACAGGGTTGTACTTTAAGATAGTTGAGGTTTAGCCGCATTTCATCTACTGAAAACGACAAGGCAAGCCCCTTGTTGTTTTCATAATACGTCACATGGAAAAAGTAATCGCAAAAAAACAGAGAATGTCTCAGATTTGGAAGAACGGTGTTGCCGTTCCCGTTACCCCGCTCGTATGCGAAAAGGGTGATGTTGATGCATTTCTCGCATCCCTTAAAGAGGGTGAATTTGTGGCCGTTTCCGGTACGAGCCGCGGAAAGGGTTTCCAGGGTACGGTGAAGCGCTATGGTTTCCATGGCGGACCCGCAACGCACGGTCAGAAAGACCGTCTTCGCGCACCTGGATCACTCGGTCCTACCGCTCCGCAGCGCGTGCTTCCGGGACGCAAAATGGCAGGACACACGGGCAATGTCCGCGTGACGGTAAAGAATCTTATGGTTGCCGAAATCAAACCGGCAGAAAAAATAGTTTTGGTACGCGGCGCAGTTCCGGGTAACCGCAACGGCGTTATCGAAATCCGCAAATAATTAATCCCATGACCACGGAACTCTACAATCAGGAACACAAGAAGGTCGGCACCGTTGAGATGCCGAAGACGTTCTTTGGTACGACATGGAAGCCCGACTTGGTTCACCAGGTCGTGACCGCATATGTTTCAAACGCACGCAAGCTTACGTCTCACTCGAAAGGACGCGCGGAAGTAAGCGGTGGAGGAAAGAAGCCGTGGGCGCAGAAGCACACCGGCCGTTCACGCCAGGGCTCAATCCGTTCTCCGATTTGGAAAGGCGGAGGCGTTGCGCACGGTCCCGATGAATTCCGCAACTACGGAAAGAAGATAAACAAGAAGATGAAGCGCGGCGCGCTCGCATCCGTTCTCTCAAAGAAGTTGAGCGATAAGGAGGTGACCGTCATCGATTCATTGGATTTTAAGAATCACAAGACGAAAGAAGTGGCGAGCATGTTGAAGAATTTCTTCGACAAGAAGCCTAACGTGCTTTTCGTATCCGGCAAGAGCAACACATCGCTTTTTGTGTCTGCGCGCAACATTCCGAACGTGGAAATCGTGCACGCACGCGAATTGAACGCGATGAACGGTCTTCGCCACAAGCACATCATTTTTGAAAAGGGCGCAGTGGAAGAATTGGCAGAAGTTAAATAATTACCATGAGCGTACTCGATGTAATGAAAAAGAAGGGGAGCAAGGCGGCGGCGGAAAAGAGCGAAACGAACGCGCCGGTGAAGCACACGCACGTGGTGCGCAGCATCATCGTTCGCCCGCACGTCAGCGAGAAGGCATACGGCCTCCACGCGCAGAATCAGTACGTATTCATGGTGCTTCCTTCCGCGAATAAAATCATGGTGAAGGAAGAGGTACAGCGCCGCTATAACGTGAAGGTTACCGACGTGAACATCACCGTTCACAAGGGCAAGCCGAAGCATTTCCGCGGACGTCCGTCACAGGGCTCCGTCACCAAGAAAGCGTTCGTAACGCTTAAAGAAGGCGACAAAATAGAGATCGCATAATATGAAACAGTATAAACCGACAACTCAATCGCGCAGGCACATGAGCGTTGTGGAATACCGCAAGCTTTTGACGCCGGGCGTTACCCGCTTGAAGTCGCTTACGAGCGGACGCGGCAATTTTGCCGGCCGCAACTCACAGGGCCGTATCACGATGCGCCACCAGGGAGGAGGCAACAAGAAGATTTACCGCGATGTCGATTTCGTACAGAAGAAATTCGGCGTTCCGGGACGCATCGAGTCAATCGAGTACGATCCGTATCGCACTGCTTTTATCGCACGCATTTCCTATAAAGATGGAGACCGCCGCTACGTGTTGGCGCCGAAAGATATGAAGGTGGGTGATGTTATCATCTCATCTGAAACTTCGCCGTTCACACCCGGCAACCGCACTTCACTGAAGCGTATTCCCGTTGGTGTATTCGTACACAACGTAGAAATTACTCCGGGAAAGGGCGGACAGTTTGCGCGCTCTGCCGGAGCATCCGTGCAGGTATTGGCGAACGAAGACGGTTACACGCACCTCAAGATGCCGTCCGGAGAAGTCCGCAAAGTATTGTGGGACTGCTACGGCACCATCGGTCAGGTTTCAAACATTGAACACAACTTGGTAGTTGGCGGAAAGGCGGGCCGCTCACGCTGGCTCGGCATCCGTCCGACTGTCCGCGGTAAGGTCATGAACCCCCGCGACCATCCGTACGGTGGTGGCGAAGGCCGCACGCAGCGCGGTACGAAGCGACCGAAGACGAAGTGGGGAAAGATTACCGGAGGACGCAAGACGCGCAACAGAAAGAAGTGGTCGAGCAACCTTATCGTATCCCGCAGACCGAAGGAATAAGGATTGCCGAATCGAGATATTACTTGTATACTAATCACCGTTTTCGAATCAATACATTATGAGCCGATCAATAAGAAAAGGTCCTTGGGTGGATCCGAACTTAATAAAGAAAGTGTCCCGCATGAAACAGGGAGACCACACCGTCATTAAGACGTGGTCTCGTGATTCAGAAATTTCTCCGGAAATGGTGGGTTTCACCTTCGGCATTCATAACGGAAAAGATTTCGTTGAAGTAACGATTGGCGAGGATATGATTGGACACAGATTCGGCGAGTTCTCGTTGACCCGTAAGTTCATCAAGCACGGCGGAAAGATGCAGCGCGATCTTGAAAAAGCTCCTGCTGCCGCTCCTGCTGCCGCACCTGCCGCAAAGAAATAAACACACCCCATGCAAACCGTCTCTGCAACACTTAAATACATGCGCATGTCCTCAAGGAAAGTACGCCTTGCGGCTAACGTGATTAAGAACATGTCCGTCAACGATGCGGAGGCGCAGCTTGTGATTTCCGCAGGAAGAACGCGCGATCCTCTTTTGCGCCTTCTCCGCAGTGCAGCTGCAAACGCAACGCATAACGCGAAACTTGATGCGAACACGCTCTATGTAAAAGAGATTCGTGTTGATGGTGGCCCCATGACAAAAAAGTGGACGCCCCGCGCACGCGGCAGCGCCAGCAAGATTGAGAAGAAGACCAGCCACATTACCATTGTGCTTGGCGTACGCGAACCGAAAGTGAAACGCTACAACATCGTTCCTGCGAAGAAGACTGAGGCGGAGAAATCCGGCAAAAAGTCGGCAGAGACAAAGGTGAAGCACACGCATGAAGAAAAGTCGGGAGCGGAGAAGCCGAAAGAGGCACCGCGAACGGCTCCGAAAATCTTCAGCAGAAAAGCAATCTAAATCATATGGCACGAAAGATTAACCCCAACACTCTCCGCTTAGGCGTTACCATTCCTTGGTCCAGCCGCTGGTTTTTGACCAAGAAATCGAAGTACTTCATCGAAGAGGACCACATGATCCGCGAGTTCATCCATGCAGCGCTTAAAGAAGCGGGCGTGGCGAGCTTGGACATCGAACGCACGAGCGACGTAGTACGCGTGAATATCCGCGCATCAAAGCCCGGTTTCATCATCGGCCGCGGCGGAAAGGGTATTGAAGAACTTCGCGAGAAACTTGTCCGCAAGGTCAA
>JBBILW010000013.1:0-17584 GCA_037444725.1 Candidatus Jorgensenbacteria bacterium
ACGAATATCCGCGATATTCTCCGCAGAGATATGAATGTCACAAACATTGAGAGCGCGGTTATCGTGCTTGTCGTTCCCTTGCTCCTCTATGCATTTGGTGCGCGCGGATTTATTTCCGTCATCGGATTCGTGGGCGGAGTCTTTCTTGCGCTCGAAGGTATTTTTATCGTCGCAGTATGGCGGAAGAAATATGCGCATCATCCCTTGCGGCGCGCTTCGATGCTGCTCTTCGCGGTGTTTACGCTTGCCATTTTGTACGAACTCATTCATATTCTTTCGTAATGAGGCGTGCGTTGCGATATGCGGTGTTCCTATTCGTTTTTGCGTTGCCTTTCGGCACAAAAAAATTTATTACGGCGCTCATTCCGCAGATGTATGAGTATGTCCGCGAGTTCTCTTCGCTTTTGTTGTATGCGACGGACATTGTGGCGCTCCTCCTTATTGTTTTTGCGCTCATTTATGGAGGAAGGCGCTTCGCACGGACGCCATTTGTAAAATGGTTCTGCGTATTCGGGGCGCTTCTTATCACATCTCTTTTCTTCGCACTTAACTTCGCATACTCCGCATATGTTGCGGCGAGCATCATCCTCGCACTTCTCGTTGCCTGCGCAATCGCGTTCGTTGTTTCTGACGGTGTCGCGAGTGCGCGCGAAATATTCAAGGCGTTAGCCGCGTCCGCAACGCTTCAGGCGCTTATCGCCATCCTGCAATTCTATTATCAGAAAAGTGTGGGCTTATGGATTTTGGGCGAGTCAGTCATCACCGCGACGACGCAGGGAGTTGCTCGCGTCAATATGGGAGGTGTGAACTTCTTGCGCGCCTACGGAACATTACCACACGCGAATATTCTTGCGGGCTTTCTCGTAATGGGACTTATTGCGTGTGCGTATCTCTACCTTACCGCACCGCGCCGGCACCCGATTATGCACGCGGGCTCGGCAATGGCGCTCTTCACGATTCTTTCGGCTCTTGTATTCACATTCTCGCGTTCCGGATGGATTGTCGCAGCGATTGTTATTCTCGCTATTGGCATTTATTCGATTTGGAATAAGAAGCTTCGCGCATCGGCAAGGGAGTACATTGCGGTCGTGCTTGTTTCGCTTTTTGCACTCTCGCTTGTGCTTGGGTCCGCAATCGTTTCGCGTGCGGGCTTTACGAAGGGCGAGTTCTCAATTGATCATCGTATCTATTACAACGAGATAGGCCTTACACTCGTTCGCGAGCATCCGCTTGGCGTGGGTATCGGCAATGAGGTGTTACGGGCGGCGCAGGAGGGATTGTTTGCCGCAAAGGGTCTCACGCAGACGTGGCTGTGGCAGCCCGTACACAACATTTATATTCTTATCGCTTCCGAGCTCGGTATTGCGGGACTTCTCGTATTCCTCGCGCTGCTTTTCATTGCATTTCGCCGCATCGATTTCTCATCGCCTGAAGCGGTATTCGCTGGACTGCTTGTTGTCTCGCTTCTGTTGTTCGGGTTTGTTGACCACTTCCCGTGGGACCTTCACGCGGGACGCTTGATGTTTTGGACAGCGTTCGGAATAATGATGGGGCTTGGCGCGAGAGTAGAGAAGCCCTTGTAGTTGAATGGATACAATATCTCCCTCCGAAGGAGGAGGTGCAGGTTCGATTCCTGCCAAGGGCACAAAAAGAAAATCCCGTTTCGGGATTTTTTAGTTGCCTTGCGCGATATTGACTTTTATGGTCTTGCATACTATCGTGTGAAACGAACATGCCGTCGTGGCCTGTTCACTTCACTCAGCGATCTTGGGACCACCCAAGACGCACAGAAGAAAGGAGCAGTTTCATGTCGAGTCTAGTTCTTTTGAATGGCGATGGTGTCGTCGCTCGGAAGCTTCAGCTCATTTCCCTGCCGGAGAACTACGTTGTTCCGGAGGGGATGATGATCAGCTGGAGGGTCGCGGTGGATGTCTCGTCCCACAATCCATTGGCCAACCTCGGACGTTTAGAGCCGGTGGTGGCCTACTTCTGTCTCGGTAGCGCATGGGGACAGGTCTGGCGCGGCGAGGTCAAGAAGTACGAACGAGACGAGCGCCTTGGTACGATGCGCTACGGCCTTCGAACCCTGACGGTCACGGTGCAGGGAACCTCGGCGAAGGACGCGATGGAGTTGCGCGATCGCATCATGCACCTCATCGACACGGGTGCTCGCTGGGAAGCGAGCAACAATCTGAATCCGAGGCCCAAGGTCGGATTCCTGCGCCGACTGTTCGGGACCAAGTAGTATCGTCCCGCATCTGGCCGCCTAGTAGCGAAAGCGAACGGCGGCCTTTTCATTTGCGTCTGACTTTCAATCGGATAGCTCCTTTTGTTTTTCAAACAAAAAAACGCCTTGCGGCGTTTTTTGTCGAGAAGTGTTACTTGTATAACGGGCGAACCTGGAAGAGGAAGTAGAGACCGATTGCGAGGCCGATAAGGGCATTCACTACGTTGCCCATCAAAAGGCTGCCGAGCGCGCTCACGCCCATGCCGTAGAATACGTAGTTCCATCCGCTTAATGCTCGCTTGAAGAGACCGGGGATTGCCATTACGTTCAACACGATAACAGCAATACTTACTACGACCGAGATTCCCAAACCGTTTGACGCCGCCATGTAGGGGAGGAAGCCGAACATTGATGTGAGACCAAGGAGTGCCAGTATTGCAGGGGCTGCAAGTACCGCAGAAATAATAGCGAGGTACGGCGAGACCTTTACGATAAATTCCTTCACTTCCGCAGGGAGCTGCGGTGCCTTTTTACCGAAGTACTCATCGAGCGTTTCGATTAGTTTATTCATATATATGTAGTATACCACTTAAAACGGGCGAATATTGACAAATCCATTAATCTGTTATACAATATGCGGGTAAGTTCAAGCTCTTTCCCATCAGCTCATTCGCAACCTGATTGCTCACACAATCGGCGCCATGGGCACCAATCCATCACGAAAGGGGTCCCACCGTGGAAAACCAGAATCCCGTCGGTCGCTTGGTTGCTCTGCAGTTCAGCTTCTCGAATCCGGATGCAGTTCCGCCCTCGGTGCGGTCGCGGAAGCCGGAGACGAAGGAGGAGCGCTCGGAGCGCAAGTCCCACTCGAACGGCATCCTCATGATCGCCCCCACGGAGCGCAGCTCTCTCCTGAAGTTCTTGGGAGAGCTCGAAGCTGCGGGCTACGTGCTCGTGGATGCGTTCAGCAAGACGCGCATCAGCGACCCGCACGCGGCGAAGAAGACGTACCACATGGCGCGCTTCCTCTTCGCTCCGCGCGCGTTCGACAAGAGCTCCGACGAGTTCAAGGGGGCGAGGGATGGCATCCGTGCCGACCTCTCCCACCTCTGTGAGAACGCGCTCTGGCGCATCCGCACCTTCTCCAACCCGTTCTTCGAGAACGGTGAGGCGACTCCGGGCGAGCGCATGCTGAGCGTGAACCTCGAGGTCCGCGTTCCGCTCTTCCGCCCCGACGGTAGCCCCGTCACGCAGTGGGCGAAGGATGCGCGCGGCAAGCCCGTGGGTTCCGCGCCGCTTCCTCTGAAGGCCGGCCACGAGCTCCGCATCGTGGATGGGAACATCAGACTCATCGCGGTCTGATGCCCATCGCATCACAGGGCCGGACATGCTACCCCAGGCATGCCGGCCCTTTTTCTTTACATATTTTTTACATGAATTGCGCGTGGACGTATCACGCAACGAAGAGCTAGTATTACAGTAACGATGGATAAGGTGTTGGCGCTTCAGGCGCTCCACAACGAAATGACAGGGGACCGCTCGCTTCCGCTCCAGCCGGCGAATCTTGTGTTCGGCGAAGGGAATCCCGATTGCGACGTGCTCTTTATCGGCGAGGCGCCGGGGGCAAAAGAGGACGAGCTTGTGCGGCCGTTCGTGGGCCGTTCGGGAAAGCTCCTCGACAAGATGCTGCTTGAAATCGGTATGAAGCGCGAGGACGTGTACATCACGAATATCGTGAAGCGCCGCCCGCCGGAAAACCGCGACCCGAATCCGGAGGAAATCGCTGCGTATAAGCCATATCTCACGCGGCAGATCGCCCTCATCAATCCGTGCGTCATCGCGACGCTTGGCAGATTTTCCATGAACTATTTTCTTCCTGAAGGGAAGATATCGAGGGACGAGGGAAAACTTATCCGCATCGATAATTACATGATTTATCCTATGTTCCATCCGGCCGCTGCATTGCGCGCGCCGCAAATGAACGCCGCATTCACGAAGAGTTTTTTGGCATTGCCTCGCGCGCTCCAGAAATGCAAAGCGCTTCGCGCATCAGAGTGAACTCGGGCCCGATTTGGGGTATAATTGGGCAAGAGATGAACGTATCGATTGTCTATATTACCGGCCGATTTTTCTACCGCATCGCCGATTTTCTCCGTCATTGGTACGTAAAAAGCGCGTACATGTATTACGATTTCGTAATCAACGCGCTGCGTACCATGGACCGCACGCTCGCGTGGGGGATTACCGCACGGAACATTTTTGAGCCGTTGTTCGGGGATTACTCCGTTGTAGGACATATCATCGGATTTCTCTTCCGTTTCGTGCGTCTTGTGGGCGCCACAATCGTATATGCGGTGGTGTTTGCGATCGCAATTGCCGCGTATCTTGTCTGGCTCGCTATCCCTGTGTTCCTCGTCTATAAAATGTTTTCGTAAATCCCTATGCTTATCTACCGCGAACCGCGCCTCTCCCTCACTTCTTTCGGCGAATTTCTCACACGCCTTGCCGGCTATTCTGCCTACACGCTTCTTGTCGTCGGCGCCGTGTTTCTTTTTGTTTCGGATTCAAATGCGCTTCATGCCGCCGCTGCGCTTATCACGTTGTTTCTCATTGACCGCACGATGCATCGTAAGGAAGGGGAGCGCGCAATTGTCGAATTGAAGGGAACTGAGAAAAATATCGCGCTTGCCTCGACGCCCAATACGTATCAAGTCATCAATTATTCGTACCGTAAGGCGCGGATGCTCAGGAAAAACTTCTATCTTATTCTTCTTCAGGAATTACTTGAGCATGGAGAGATAAAGGAGGTGTTGCAGCGACTCTCCATTGATAGCCGCGCGCTTCACGAAAAAATCGACAGCGCGCTCAAGGAGAACAAAATGGACGGCACAAAAGAAAGCCTTTTGAAGGCGATCGAGTCGCTTGCGATTATTGCGTATGAAAATGCGGTGACGACGGGTGAGAAGTTCGTCCACTCGCGTAATTTTTTTGTCGCGCTCTCCCAAATCGGCGATGCTTCGGTTGCAAAAATATTTGAACTTTTCGAACTCTCGACCCCCGGACTTCAGGAGGCGGTTATTTTCGGCAGATGGAATCGCACATTGTTCGGCTTGAAGGGGCTGCCCCACGCGCTTGGCGGTTTCGTTTCGCGACCCCGCATCGTCAAAAAACGCATCATGAATCGTGCATGGACCGCGCGCCCCACGCCCACGCTCGACGCCTACAGCACTGACCTTACTGATCTTGCGCGCATGGGTGAGGCCGGCTTCCTCATTGGCCACGAAAAGGAATTCGATACGATGCTGCAGATTATCTCGCGGCCGGGAAAGCCGAACGCGCTTCTCGTGGGCGAGCCGGGCTCGGGGAAGTCGGCGATTATTGAGCATCTTGCGTACCGTATGGTGAAGGACGACGTCCCTTCCGTGTTGTTCGACAAGCGTCTCATTTCGCTCGATGTCGGCAGTGTTATTTCCGACGCCACGTCCGAAGCGCTCGCGGGGCGCTTGGAGCGTATCGCTACTGAAATAGTGCGCGCGGGCAATATCGTGCTCTATATTCCCAATATCCATAACCTGTTCCGCACGGGGTCACAAAAAGCGATGAACGCCATTGATATCCTTTTCCCGCTCGTGAAAGACAACGGAATCCCCGTCGTCGCGGACACCTACCCTCGTGAGTTCAAGCAGTATGTCGAACCGCGTACGGATTTTCTCGAGCAGTTCCAAGTGCTCAATATCGAGGAAATTTCGGAGAGCGATTCGTTGCGCTACCTCGTGTATTCTTCGCTGCTTCTTGAAAAACAATTCGGCATTTTTATTACATTCCGCGCGCTTGAGAAAGCGGTCTATCTTGCGCATCGCTATTTCCACGACACGATGCTTCCCGGAAATGCGGAGGATTTGCTGAAGCGTGCACTTGTTTCCGCAAAAGATGATAAGAAGAAAACGCTCACCGTTGATGACGTAGTCGCCGTCGCCGAGGCGCAGAGCAAGATTCCTATCAGTCAGGCGAAGGAAATCGAAGCGGAAAAATTATTAAACCTCGAGCAAATCATTCATGAACGGCTCGTGAACCAGGAGGCCGCCGTGAAGTCGGTGTCCCAGTCGTTGCGTGAATATCGCAGCGGTTTGGCGCGCAAGGGAGGCCCCATCGCGACCTTCCTGTTCGTGGGTCCGACCGGTGTCGGTAAGACCGAGCTCGCTAAAATCCTCGCAGATATCCAGTTCGGCTCGAAGGATTTCATGCTCCGTTTCGATATGTCCGAATATCAGGACAAGCAGAGCATCTTCCGCTTTATCGGCACGCCTGACGGAGAAAAGTCCGGCGCGCTCACCGATGCGGTGCTCAAGGCTCCTTATAGCCTCGTACTGCTCGATGAGTTCGAGAAAGCTCATCCGGACATCTTAAATCTCTTCCTCCAGGTATTCGACGATGGGAGGCTTACCGATAATCTCGGACATACCGTGGATTTTCAAAATACGATTATCATTGCGACATCGAACGCGCATTCCGAGCTCATCAAATCTGAAATCGAGGCCGGGAAGCAGCCGGCTGAGATTGTCGAAGAACTTAAGAAGCGACTCGTCGACTATTTCAAGCCTGAGCTCATCAACCGTTTTTCCGATATTATCGTGTTCCGCTCGCTGAATCCGGATGAGATCTATGTCGTTGCGAAGTATCTTGTAAAAGAGGTGGTGGGAACCCTTCGCGAAACGCAGGGCATCGACCTCGTCGTCGACGATTCCGCACTCCGCAAGATTGCCGCGTTAGGATTCAGTCCCGTATTTGGTGCGCGTCCTTTGCGCCAGGTGGTTTCCGAGAAGGTGCGAAGCGCTTTGGCGGAGAAGATATTGAGGCGCGAGATATCGAGAGGGGATACGCTCTCGGTTGCGTTCGTCAATAACGACTTTTCATGGACGGTGTCGCATAAGCAATAAATAGCGTACAATTGGGGAAACTCATTATGAGACAAGAATTTTCAGCAGGCATCATTCTTTTCAGAAGGACCAAAGAAGGTCCTAAGTTTCTCCTGCTCTATCACGGCGGCCCGTACTGGAATTTCCCTAAAGGGAAGCTCGAGGGGGAGACGAACTTTAAGGCCGCGCTCCGTGAAGTGAACGAGGAGACGGGATTGAAGCAGGAAGAACTCCACTTTAAGAGCTGGTTCAAGGTAGAAGACCAGTTCACCTATACGCGCGATAAGGAGAAGATATTCAAAATCGTGACGTACTATCTTGCGGAAACAAAGCAAAAGGAGATTCGAATTAAGATTGTTCCCGATAATCACCAAGGGGAGCAGCACGAGGGGTACGGATGGTTCTTGTATAGAGATGCTCATCGCTTGCTCATTTCGCCGACTTTAAAGCTCAACTTGAGGAAGGCGTACCACGCGATTACGAAGAAAAAGGGCAGCGGAGGACCGCGCCCGCATCAGCAGAAACCGAATGCAGCGCCCGCACCCCAACAAAAAACCCCCTAGTCAGGGGGATTTTTGTTTACTTCTTTGCGAGTGAGATGATTTCTTTGAATACCTTCGGTTCCGTGCGGGCGATTTCCGAAAGCACTTTGCGGTCGAGCTTTACGTTCTTTTTCTTCAGTGCGCCCATGAAGGTGCTGTAGCTCATTCCTTCGTTGCGTGCTGCGGCGCTGATCTGAACCTGCCAGAGTGCGCGGAAATCGCGCTTTTTCTCTTTGCGGCCCTTGAACATGCGGGCCTGGCCGTGGAGGAGCGCTTCTTTCGCGGCTCGCTCGGTGGTTTTCCTGC
This sequence comes from Candidatus Jorgensenbacteria bacterium, assembly GCA_037444725.1. Classification (GTDB taxonomy): domain Bacteria; phylum Patescibacteriota; class Minisyncoccia; order UBA6257; family GWB1-50-10; genus CAIKKG01. The sequence continues at coordinate 7,992 of JBBILW010000013.1, forward strand.
GCCACATGAAACCCTTGGTAAGCTTCAAAAGCTTTTCACGTTTCTTATGGGCGATTGTTCCTCGTTTTACGCGTGTCATGGTTGTGTGTGAGTGATGTTTAGAAAGGGGATACCGTCAACGTCCTGTTGAGCTTCTTGCGTCCCATCTGCGTGCTCGACTTATTGCTTCTTGAGTGTCCGAGTCCCATCGGGCGGCGGATAACTTTACCCGTCTTCGTGACGCGGATTCTCTTTGATACGCTCTTTGATTTTTTCATATGATTATTTTTTCGTTATCTGCGCGATGAACCCTCTTCCTCCCTGTTTCGGCGGGAGCGTTACCTGATGCGGAACGGTTATCATTTTCATGAATTCCTTCAGCTTCATGAGGCCCCAGTCTTTATTGCCTTTCTCGCGTCCCCTGAGAAACAACCCGATTTCCACCTTATGGCCTTCAGCAAGAAATTCTTCGAGCTGTTTTACCTTCACCATGAGATCGTTTGCCGCCGCGCGGGGAGTGATGCGCACTTGCTTTAACTCCTTCGCTTTCTGCACATGACGCTTCTTTTTCTCTTCCTTTACCTGCTGATAGCGGAACTTGTCGAATCCGATGATCTTTGCGACCGGCGGGTTCGCCATGGGCGCTATTTCGATGAGGTCGAGACCGCGTTCTCTCGCCGCCGCAAGGGCTGCCGAGAGCGGCATTACGCCAAGGTTTTCTCCGCTGTCGCTTACGACGCGAAGTTCCGGCGCTTTTATTTGGTTGTTTACTCTGTACTCGATAGGGGGAATGATACCATAAACTTTGCAATTGTAAACTCCCAAACAAAGAAAAGCCCCCGCCATTCCAATGTGCGGAATGCGGGGGTGGGGGGTGGGGTTACTGCTTCGTGGGCGGCGGGATGAGGCCTCTCTCGATGGCTTCCTTCTCGCTCACGAAGACGGGGTAGGTGATGGCGTCGTTCTTGTCGCTGCCGTGTGGATTGGCAGCTTCGCCGAGTCCGTCCTCCGTCGGAAGACCGACGCGCTTCGACTTGAACGGCAGGAACTGCGCGGCCTGCTCGGTGTAGTATCCTGCGAGCACTTCGCCATCCCTGCGTTCGAGGGGGATGTAGGTGCCGATTCTCTTCGTCATGGCGCCCTTTCTTTTAGTGCGATGTAGGGAACTACCTATACTATACACTAAATCCTGAAAAAGTCAATATCTGGCGGCTTAGTGACCGTCTTCCACCTCCTGTTTTTCGCCAGAAGTTTTTACCGATTTTTCGATGTTCGCTGACTCCCAATCCGTATTGTCCTTTGTTTCAACGGGTTTCACTTCTTTTTGTTCCGTATTCCTACTGAAAAACCAGAACGAATTTTGCGTGGTCGTTGTGGCCGCCGGACTTTCTTCGTGCGCTTCGACGCGATCAGTCTGCGTTGCGGACGAGGTCGCGCTCTTTGTGTCGGCTGAGAGTGTTTCTTTTGACCGTACCGCGCGGCGCTCCGCACGCTTCGGACGCCACATCCACGAAGTGCTTGTGGTGTGCTCTTCTTCTGTTTTCTTTTCTTCGTCGTGCTTTTGCTGCTCTTCATCCTGCTCCTCGTCGTGCGATTCGCGCTCTGCTTTCTTCTGGAGAGCTTCGGTCGAGCTTGCCGCTTCGCGCAAATGTTCGCGGACGTGTTCTTCTTCGGTCGAACTTGCCGTTCGCACCAGTGTGTCGTGATAAATCTCCGCCGCTTCCGAGAGGTTCAAATTGATTTTCTTCGCCTCGTTGTCGTCGCCGTGCGCGCGAAGCTCGTCGGCGTGGCGGCCCGCTCCTTCAAGGTTGTGCGTGTAATTACTGATTGCGTGATCAATATCGCGCGTCTCTGATGCAGTTAATGTGCTCGATGCGTGAAGCGCAACAACGACATCTATTTCTTTTGTTCGTTCTGCAGCATACTCAACCTGCAACTCTGCCTTTTTCGCGGGTGTGAGTGCCACCGCTACGCGAACTTCTTCCGAGAGCAGTTTAACGGGGTAGAGCGTTTCTCCCGGCAAGCTTACCTGTGATGCGAAGACAGTGCCACCGCTTGTGAAAATAAGTGTGAGTACTATGAATGCGGGAACAAGGCGGCGCATTGAGAGGATTGGCGCTCGGCGTTTCGCCACAAGTTCTTCCGCAATTCCCATGCGGACATCCGCGTCCATGGTTTCCAAAAGACGCACGCGCAGCAAATCCACGAAGGCCTCGTCTACGGGCATCCGTTGAAACTGATTGAATATGTCTTTTGCTTTTTTATTCATGGTCTTCTAATTCTTTCTTCAATGCTTTCGTCCCCCTGTGGAGTATGACGTAGATGTTTGCCATACTTTTACCCGTTATCTCCTTAATCTCCTTCAGTTCCAGCCCCTGTACGAATCTCAGTGTGAATATCTCGCGGTAATCTTTGGGGAGGCATTGGATTGCGGCCCGCGCCTTCTCGTACATCGTCTTCGTATCCACCTTATCTTCGAGCGAGACGTGCGCGTGGTTTGGCTCGAACGGTAGGTCGTCGAGCAGGGGAACGTTGCGCGGCTTCACCCGGTAATGGTCTATTACGAGATTGGTTGCGGTCTTATAGAGGAAAGCACGGATGTTTTTCACATCGTTTACCTGTATGTACTTCCACGTTTTTAAGAATGTTTCCGAGACAATATCCTTTGCGATTTCCTCATCACCAGTTTTCACAATGACGTACCGCAAAACTTCACGCGCATGCGCGTCGTACGCTTGAAGCATGGCGTTATGCTTTTTCTGGTGCACTGTGCGTTTGTTATTGTCTCCTAACCTCATATTATGACGAAATACCCTGTATTTTCTTACATTCTACGCTCAAGCGATAATGGTATCGCAACTTTATGGTGAAAACAAAGAGGTGAGCGTTATATTGACAATATATAGATTAAGTGGCATTCTATATGCAGCTCATCTTGGCAATCTCGCCAAAGCAATTTACGAGGTGCTGCGTATGGATTTCGTAGGCGATTTGATCTCGATGTTCTTTGTTGATCCGATGTGCGACCTGCTCGCCATGTCGGTGAAGCAGGAATTCTTTCCGGACAGCCCGCGTGACGAGAAGGCGAAGGAGAAGGACGTCGAAGGGGCAGACGAAGAGCAGGAGTAGTACGACGATGACTCACCGAGGGTCCCTGATGGGAACCCTGCCGCCCCCTTGGGGGCGGTTTTTTATTTGGAGCAAATTATTATACAAAATTAAAAGGGGCCTCACGTGCGGCCCCATTCTTCTACTTCTTTGAGCGAATGCCTTCCACCGCACGGTCCAGCTCCCTAAAATGTGCATTGATGCGCTTTGTCTTTATGGCGGCAATCCGTTCTTGCGCCTCGTCGAGAAGCGCTACATCGGGATAGATGAGCGACCCCTTCGGCTCCAAGTCGTGGAGAAGTTCCATTACTGCTTCAAGATTACGGTTTTCCCACGAGCGGCCGCCGGAGACTCCGCCCGCATCCTGGACACGCCAGAGCGCATGCAGAATACAGACCGCGAGCTGCTTGTTGCTCAACGCGTGAGCCGCCTTATCCTTTACCATTTTTTTCATGTGAACCTCCAGTAGGTGGTAAGAATTGTTTACGTTATATCATTTTTTGCATAAAACAAAAACCGCCCTATTTCGGGCGGCGTGTTGCGTTGAATCAAGAGCGGCTCACGCTTACTTCGCACTCATCTTCAGTGCGATTTGCACGGTGCGTCCGCGGTACTTCTCAGGAATCCTTTGCATGACCGATACGAGGTCGCGCAGAGCGGCGGCAACCTGAGCCGCGTCACTGGACGCCTCGGTTCCGAGTTTCAGCATGGCGACCGCCACCTGAAAAACGTGGTCTTCGCTTACGTGCGCGAGCGCGGGACGCGCAGGAGTCGCGGCAAGCTGAGTTGTTTGCGGCGTCTCGGTCGCGCGTGTGGCGTTGGCTCCGTCCGCAATCCGGTAGGTGCGTCTTACCCCCACCCGGTGCATCAGCAGCGCTCCATTCTTTACCATGTGTCTCGCAGTTTGTCCCACGCGAAGTCCCGTTACGTGCGCGTATCCTTCCAATTTTACAATCTCCTTCGCGATATCTGCGGAGGATACGTACGTCTCCTTGCCGCGCAATTTCTCGAGACAGGAGAGAATAATGTGATCAGGAAGTCTGTTCATAGCATTCTCCGTTGTTTGAGAACGATGGGAGGTGCCTCCTCGCACTTTCGCGAGTCTTTTTTTCTTCAGGTCATTATCCCAGTTGCGCATGCCTTTATCCAGCTTTGCTATTGCGCGCATTTCTATTTGACGTACCCTCTCTCTTGAAACGGGCGCGCCCGAATGTCCGAGAATCTTGCGTGAAACGTCATCTAGCGTTGCATCATCTTCGGATAAGTAGCGGAGCCGAATGACTTCCGCCTCTCTTCCGTGGAGGACTTTATCAACTACCTGACGAAGTAGCTGTGCATCGCCTTCTGTGTCGAGCCCAAGAAGATGCCACTGGTCCAGACGCTCGTCAGAAAGCGTGTCTTTGAGGGTGACGTCGGCGTCATCTGAAATGGGGGAGTCCAGCGACGTTTCGAGTGGAATGCGTCTTATGTACCTGCGTTCGAATGCGCGAATCCACCAGATGGCGAAGGTCGAGAACCGAGTTCCGCGATTCGGATCGAATTTTTCGACCGCACGAAGCAGGCCCATAAATCCTTCTTGGGCGAGCTCATCCGTAAGCTGTTTGTTGTTGCGACCCAGTCTTCTTGCGATCTGCCAGACAAGACCCGTGCAGGAGTATATGAGTCGATCTCGAGCGATCTTGTCTGCGGTCATTCTCCAACGTTTTACGAGTTCTTGTTCTTCTTCGCGAAGAACCGTCGTGTACGGAATTTTCATCGCGTCTCCTTCTCGCGTGTAGTGTTTTGAAAGAGCTGATACAGCCACCCTACCACGCGTGATTGCGAAGTCAATAAATATCAAGAAATAGGAGCGTGCTACATTGACAGTATTTAAATTACGTATTATTGTGTTCCCAGCACGCTTTGGCAATTCCGCCAGAGTATACACATGAGGTGCCTATGGGCTTCGGAAGCTACCTGCTCGCGCTGATCTGCCCCCCGTTGTACTTCCTCATCCAGAAGCGGTACGGCGTGTTCTTCGTGCACGTCGTGCTCTACATCGCCGCGTTCTTCTTCCTCTTCGTCTTCTTCTCCGGCGTCTTCATCTGGTTCTTCCTCGCCATGCACGCCCTCTGGGACGTCCGGAAGCGCCTCATGCAGGAGCACGTCGAGGCGCAGGCCCAGGCCATCGTCGACAAGCAGCGGGCCGCCGCCAGTCCGCCGGCCTGACCCACACGAGGGTTCCCCGATCGGGAACCCCGCCGCCCCCTCAAAGGGGCGGTTTTTATTTAAAACAAAACAACCCACACGAAGTGGATTGTTTTGTTTTTGGTGGAGATGACCGGAGTTGAACCGGTGTCCAAAATACTTCCCAAAGACCGTCTACAAGCTTAGTTATCTTGCGATAGCGAAATGGTTCATTTTTAACAGCAGACTACGAACCGCTCATCCGCTGCGAGTTTCAGATATTACACCGGCACTCCTCTATGAAACGCTTGAGGACCGATGCCTTGCCGTATTAAATAGGGCAGGGAACACCAGCATTACGCCGCGAAGGCGAATGAAGGCGCTGCAACACGAGTGTTGTCAGTTAAATTTGTTGAATGGATTTACGAGGCGTTCAGCTCGGCTTGCAAATCTACGGGTGGATATTCTGTCGAAGCCCAACATCCCCATATGACTGCGTTCACTTGTTAAGTTACACGTACTCTCTTCGGATTTCGCGCGCGGTTTCCCGCTTCTTGATTGCTTCGCGCTTGTCGGCTTTTTTCTTGCCGCGTCCAAGCCCAAGTTCAATCTTCACGAATCCGCGTATATTATACGATTTCAGAGGCACTAATGTCAACCCCTCGTGCAATTTACCTACTAGGTACGCAATTTCATCTTTTTTCATGAGAAGTCGGCGCGTGCGTGACGCGTCGTAATCGGCGGGAGCGTTTTTTACTTGGAATGCGTGGATGGTTGCGCCTACAAGGAATGCCTCTCCGTCGCGGATGATGGCGTGGCTTCCCGATAAATCAAAACGGCCCAATTTGATTGATTTTGCCTCATGACCCGAAAGCTCTATGCCCGCGACGAACGTTTCGAGTATCTCGTAATTAAACGTCGCTTTTTTGTTGACAGAGTATGGTTCCATGCCTAAGGTAAGGATAGCAGTTTCACACGAAACCTGGAAAGGAGCACGTGATGCTCATGAAAGACCTGAAGCGGATGAGGAAGAATGACCTTCCGATCGATGAGCTCCGCGCAGTGGAGGCGGCACTTTCTGTGCAGCCGAATTCGTTCGCGCCCGCCACCAACTACAAGGTCGGTGCTGCGGTTCTCGACACCATGGGCGACGTGCATGTCGGCGTGAACGTCGAGAATCATATCGGCAAGGTGACTCATGCCGAGGAGTACGCGCTTGGCGCTATGGTCGCCAAGGGCAGGATTCGGTTCGCGGTGCTCGTTTGCGTCTCGCCGGGCAACAGTATCCCGTGCGGATCGTGCCTCGAGATCATGAAGATGTTTGCGGACAGTGACCTTTCGAAGACCACCATCATTGGGGTCCGCGTTTCAAATCCTTCAGAGGTCGTCCGTTGCACTTTCGAGGAGGCGCTTCAGGTGACCGACGCGGTAAATCCCGATGATATCATCCAGTACTTCGAGGGTTTCGCGGAGCGCTGCGCGCAGACGACGTAGCGGCGTCGTGCCTCATCCCCGTATACAAAATGTGTGCGGGGTTTTTAATAAAAATACGCCCTGCGGAACGTTCGTGGTTAACGAACTCCGCGGGGCGTATAACTGCCGATTCTATCCCAGACGCCGGAAGTAGCGCGTGAGGTGTTCCAAGAATTCGGGTCCGAAGTTGCGGGGAGTGAAGGGGAGCGGAATCCATTGCTTCACGCTCGTTTCCCACGCATCGACGATTTGCCCGCGTTTCCCGTAGGTTACGAGATACACGGGTGGGTTGAATTCTCTTCCTGCGAAAAGCTCGGCTTGCAGGTTGAGTTCCAAAAGGTGTTGGCGATCCTTGTACATCACGTGCGGTGCACCACCCCCGAAATCTTCGCAGACGATGACCACGAACCGCACGTGGGGGTTGTGAGCTCTGCGCGCCTGGCGCACCGCATCGCGAAGCGCATAGATCGGGTGATACTCGCACATCACGTCTCGTGCGCCCACGAAGTCGGCGTAGTCTGTGGCGATGAGTGCATGGTATTTGCGTTCGGGATGAATATCCGAGGGAGAGTACGCGTCGTTTGTGAGCGACTCACCCTTTTGGATGGCTATCCCGATTCTCTCTCGCGCGAATTGCGGAATTCCCGCGACTCCGAGGCGCATGAATTGCGAGAACAGATAACGGCGCATGTGTACCACGACTGCGGTGCCGCCGTCAGCTGCCCCGGACACGATTTCGAAATCTTCGCCGAAGTCCTCGAGCATGATGTCTCTGCAGTTGCCGCACGGCTCAGGAATGTTTCCGTTTTTCACGATACCGAGAATGATTTCCTTATCGTTCGTTCTCCCGTATCGTGCGCGATATGCGGCGACCGCAGACTCTTCACCGTGCAATGCTTGGCACATTCCGTATTCGATATTGCCAGCGGGAACCATTTCCCCGCCCGCAACACCAACGCCTTCCTTAACGAAATAGTTAGAGAACTGCGGGTTCGCAACGACCGATTGTGCGGCCCTCTCCAACACTTCCGTGTAGCTCAGAATTCTTGCCTCCTGTGTGGAAGACAACTCGTGGAGTTCCATGCCGCCATCGGATGACAACGTTTTGAATATCCACTTGCCCATATGTCCCTCCAAGTTGTTAACGTTCTGATTATCCGGATATTGATGCCCGGATGTAGCCTTATCCTATGACCCTTTCATTAATGTGGCAAGAAAGAATTGCGGGGTTTTTATTTTGCCGCGCGTTTGCTTTAATGGAGGTATGAGAGAAACGGCATTGCGAGCGCTTAAAGCGGTCATACCCGAGGCGGTGCCTATTGAGGTTACTGTTCCCGATAACGACACGCACGGTCACTACAGCACGAACGTGGCGTTCCGCCTTGCGAAAATGCGCGGCGCGGCGCCGATTGCGATTGCGGAAACAATAAAGCACGCGCTCCTTGCCGAGGGCAACTTTTCGCGCGTCGAGGTGGCAGGCAATGGATTCATTAATATGTGGCTTGCGCATAGCTCTCTCGAGAAAGAAATCGCGGATATCATAAAGAAAAAGAAAGCGTACGGAAAAAGGCGGGCGCCGCGTGCTGAAAGACAGAAAATTCAGATTGAATATATTTCGGCGAATCCGACGGGTCCGCTTACGCTTGCGAACGGCCGTGGCGGCTTTTTGGGCGATGCGCTCGCGAATATTCTTGAGGCAGCGGGGCATGATGTGGAGCGCGAATACTATGTGAATGATACGGGTAATCAGGTGCGGACGCTTGGGAATTCGCTCCTTGCGGCTCAAGGCCTCATTCCGGACGAGGAGAAGTTCTACAAAGGTGAGTATGTAAAGGAGTGGGCGGCGAAAAACGCATCACTTGTGAAGAGATTTACAAAGAAGCCTGAGGTATTGGGCGCAAAGGCTGCCGCGTACTTTCTTGCCAGCATTAAGAAGGTTGTAGAAAAGGGGGCGGGTATTCATTTTGACCGCTATACCTCGGAGGCACGCCATATTCACTCGAAGAAGTTTACTGATAAGGTGATGGCGCTGTTTAAGAAGAAGGGACTGACTTACGAGAGCGAGGGGGCACAGTGGCTTAAGACTACCGAATTTGGCGATGACAAAGACCGCGTGCTTATTACGAAAGAAGGCGCGCCGACCTATTTCCTTGCGGACGCGGGGCATTATCTTGAAACCGAAAAACGAGGATTTGATACGAAGCTCATTATTCTCGGGCCTGATCACTACGGATATGTAAGCCGTATACAGGCAGCAGCTACAATTGTCGGCATCGAACACTCGCACGTGCTCATCACGCAGGCGGTGCGCCTTATCCAGGGCGGGGAAGAGGTGAAGATGTCGAAGCGTAAGGGGACATTCGTTACGTTCGAGGAGCTCATCGATGAAGTACCGAAGGACGCCGCACGCTTCTTTTTCCAGATGATATCGCCTGATACGCACATGGATTTTGACCTCGACCTCGCAAAGGAGCGCTCGCTCAAAAATCCCGTATTCTATGCGCAGTATGCGTATGTCCGTGCGCGGGGAATCATAACCAAGGCAAAAATCCGCATGGGGCGCCCCGATCTTTCGTTGCTCGATACCGAAGAGGACGTGCGGCTTATGCGCAAACTCGCCGAATTTCCCGATGTGCTTCGTGATGCCGCAGAAAGCTTTGCGGTGCACCACGTGACGCGCTACGTGCTCGAGCTTTCAAAGCTCTTCCATAATTTCTACGAGAAAGAGCGCGTCGACGGAGTAGAGGAGAGCCTCGGTAGGGCACGACTCGCGCTCGTCACCGCTTCCTCGATTGTTCTCAAAAATGCACTTGGAATTCTTGGTGTGAGTACGCCGGAGAAGATGTAAAATAAAAAACTCCCCGAAG
>JBBILW010000014.1:0-17572 GCA_037444725.1 Candidatus Jorgensenbacteria bacterium
CCGCAAGGTCAAGCAGCTCCGCGTAGCAAACAAAGTGCCGACCGTATTCGCATTGAATCTCAATGTTGAGGAATTGAAGCGCACGGAAATTTCCGCAGCGGTCATCGGCCAGCAGATTGCTGCCGAAATCGAGAAGCGCCAGCCGTACCGCAAGATTTTGAAACGCTCTGTTGAAAGCGCGATGCAGAACCGCGACGTAAAGGGAGTAAAGATTAAACTTTCCGGCCGTTTGAACGGCGCAGAAATCTCACGCACTGAGTGGCTTGCAAAGGGTCGCATGCCGTTGCAGACCATCCGCGCGAATATCGATTATGCAGAAACGACTTCGTTTAACAGCTACGGAACTATCGGCGTGAAAGTCTGGATATATAAGGGCGAAGTTTTTGAAGAAAAGAAAGAAGGAAATAATTCCTAGTATATGTTGCAACCCAAGAGACAAAAACACAGGAAGCAGCAGAAAGGACGCTCACGCGGCAGGCTTGTTGAAACCCGCGGAACGACGCTTTCGTACGGCACGTTCGGACTCCAGGCGCTTGAAGCTGCATGGATGACGGCGAACCAGATTGAAGCAGGCCGCAAGACGATTGCGCACAGCATGAACCGCGAAGGCAGGCTTTGGATCCGCATTTTCCCGGACAAGCCGGTAACGAAACTTCCTCCTGAGGTGACCCTCGGTGGTGGTAAAGGTGAAATCGACCGCTATGTGTTTCCGGTAAAGCCGGGACGCATCCTGTACGAAATCGACGGCGTAAGCCTCGCAACCGCGACGCGCGCGCTCAAGATGGCAGGCCACAAGATGCCGGTCAAGACGAAAATTGTTTCACGATAAATCTATGAACAAGAAAGATCTTGCGACAATGAAAAATAAGCCGGTTGCCGAAATCGAGAAGGAGCTCCACGAGCTTCGCGCGAAATTGGTGAACCTTAAATTCGATCTCCAGGCGGGCAAAGTGAAGAACATCCATGACGTGCACGTGGTAAAGAAGAGCATCGCACAGTTGCTCACGGTAATGCACCAAAGGTCATTGACCGAGGCAGCAGCCAAATAACGAACGATTATGAGAAAATTACAAGGAATCGTAGTTTCGGATAAGATGCAGAAAACCCGTGTTGTCGCCGTCGACCGCATGAAGAAGCATCCCCGTTACGACAAATATTTCACCGTCACCGAGCGTTTTAAAGCGCATGACGAAAAGAACGAATTCAAGAAAGGCGACAAAGTCACCATTCAGGAAGTTCGTCCGATGTCTCGCGATAAACGCTGGACAATTGTGGCAAAAGCGTAGATACTTGGGTAACACTTTATTTAACCGAAAAACGTATGATACAAGAGCGTTCCATCTTAAAAGTTGCTGATAACAGCGGAGCAAAGACCGTGCGTTGTTTCCGCGTGCTTGGAGGCAGCAGGAAGCGCTACGCGACTGTCGGACAGATTATCGTCGCTTCGGTGCAGGTTGCGGAACCCCGCAAGCAGGTAAAGAAGAAGGATGTGGTGAAGGCGCTCGTAGTGCGCACCCGCAATCCGATTCGCCGCGCAGACGGCTCATACGTCCGTTTCGATGACAACGCGGTAGTGCTTATCGACAAGGAAGAGCCCCGCGGAACCCGTATCTTCGGCCCTATCCCTCGTGAAATCAAAGAAAAAGGTTACGATACGATTGCATCACTTGCTGAAGAGCTCGTGTAATTGATAAGAAGACTCCAAGAATATGAACATCAAGAAAGGCGACACAGTAAAAATATTGACGGGCAAAGACCGCGCAAAAACCGGCAAGGTTTCGCGTGTTGATGTTTCATCCGGAAAAGTATTCGTGGAGGCATTGAATTTATATAAGAAGCACGTCCGCCCGAAGCGCCAGGGAGAGAAAGGCGAAATCGTTTCAATCGCGCGCCCGATGGATATCTCGAATGTGGCAATCGTATGCGGCAGCTGCAACAAGCAGACCCGCGTCGGTCATCGCATGGATGGCGATAAAAAGGTCCGCGTGTGCGCAAAGTGCAAGGCGACTATTTAATACTTATGACTAAGGCAAAGAAAACAAACTCGCACGTGAGCACGGATCTTTTGAAGATCGTTATTAACTGCGGCATCGGAAAACTCCGCAGCCAGTCACAGTTCGACGAGAAAGTACTCCCTGAAATCGAGAAGGAAATTGCGACCATCACCGGACAGAAGCCGGCGGAGCGCGTTGCAAAGAAATCTATCTCGACGTTTAAAATCCGCGAAGGGGAAGTCGTTGGATTGCAGGTAACGCTTCGCAAGCAGCGTATGAATGATTTCCTTACGAAAGTATCGAGCATCGTTCTCCCTCGCGTGAAAGACTTCCGCGGTCTTGAACTTTCAAACGTTGACCATGACGGTAACCTTAACTTCGGTTTCCGCGAGCAGACGGTATTCCCTGAAATCAATCCGGAGCGCTCACGCGTTACGTTCGGTATCCAGGTAACGGTCGTCCCCCGCAAGAAAGACCGCGAGGCGGCAATTGCGTTATACAGGTCTCTTGGGGTACCATTGAAACACTCTGATAAGTAATTATGGCAAAAACATCAGTTATCGCGCGGTCAAAAAAGAAGCCGAAGTTCTCCACTCGCATCGTGAAGCGTTGTTTCCGCTGCGGCAGGAAGCGCGGCTATATGAATGACTTCAATCTGTGCAGAATCTGCTTCAGAGAGATGGCGAGCCGCGGCGAGATTCCCGGAGTGAAAAAGGCGTCCTGGTAATTCTTTATCCCATGTATATCGATTTATTGAACAAAATGAAGAATGCCGAGGCAGCCGAGAAATTCTTCCTGAAGACCAAGTACACGAAGATGGACAACGCGGTCGTGGAGATTCTCTCCCGCTACGGATTCGTGAAGAGCTTCGAAGTGAAGGGCAAGTCTTATAAGAAGGTGATTGAGCTCGAGCTCGACACGAAGCGGCCCATTCACGGCGTGAAGCTTCTCAGCAAGCCTTCGCTCCGCCGCTACGCGGGATACGATGAATTCAAGCGCGTAAAGAGCGGACACGGACTTCTCGTCGTTTCAACCTCGAAAGGCGTCATGTCCGGCGACGAGGCCAAGAAAGAAAAGGTAGGAGGTCAGCTCCTGTTCCAGATCTGGTAAGCATTTCAAACACACTATTATGTCGAAAGTAGGAAAAAAACCGATAGAAGTCCCGAACGGCATCACCGTTTCCGTGGAGAAGGATACCGTAACCGTCAAAGACGCAAAGCGCTCTCTTGTGATACCTCGCTTGCGCGGTATTGAAGTCACGGTAAAAGGCAACGAAGTCGTTCTCGAAGTTTCTTCGACGGGAAAACAAATCCGCAGCAACTGGGGCACGCTCCGCGCGCTCATCCAGAATGCGATTGTCGGTCTCGTAAAGGGTTATGAGAAGACATTGATTCTCGAAGGCGTAGGATTCAAGATGGCGAAGGAAGGAAACAACCTTACCTTGAACCTCGGTTTCTCGCACCCTGTGAAGTTCAACGCTCCGGAGCACATCGAGTTTATCGTTGAGAAGAACACTATTTTGAAAATTAAAGGATTCGACAAGGGACTTGTGGGGCAGGTTGCCGCAGAAATCCGCTCGTTGAAGAAGCCTGAGCCGTACAAGGGCAAGGGATTCCATTATTCCGATGAAGTCGTCCAGCGCAAGGCCGGTAAGAAGGCCGCAACTGCAGGCGCAGCATAATCCAACCTATTACCATGAACTCACGAAAGAAATTAATTCAAGTAAGAGGAAGGAGAGCGGCTCGCGTGCGCGCAACAGTCCGCGGCAGCGCAGAGAGGCCCCGTCTTTCAGTATTCCGCAGCAATCGTTTTATGCTTGCGCAGCTTATTGATGATGTCGCAGGAAAGACGATTGCATCTGCAACGTCGAAAGCGATGAAGACGAAAGGAACGAAGACCGCAGGTGCGGAATTCGTAGGAAAAACGATTGCGGCAGCGGCGAAAACTGCAGGCGTAAACGCAGTGGTATTCGACCGCGGTTCATACCGCTATCACGGCCGTGTAAAAGCGCTTGTCGAAGCGGCAAGAAAAGAAGGTCTTAAGGTATAACGCATATGAATTTTAATCCTAGAACCCCTAATACAGGAGCAGGACGCGGACCGGGCGGACCTGGACGCGGACCCGGTGGACCGGGCAGAGGTCCGGGTGGACCCGGACGAGGACCTGGCGGACCCCGCAGGCCGTTTGTGAAACGCGTGAGCGAATTCAAGGAGCGCGTTATCGAAGTGCGCCGCGTGACGCGTGTCGTCGCGGGTGGTAAGCGTTTCAGTTTCCGCGCAACGGTAATCGTTGGCGATATGAAAGGACGCGTCGGCGTCGGCGTTGCTAAGGGTTTGGACTTCTCGGCAGCAGTCCAGAAAGCGCAGCGCCAGGCAGAACGCGACGTCATTAAAGTTGAACTCAAAGACGGACGCACGGTTCCTTATGAGCTTGAAGCGAAGTTCGATGCGGCACGCGTGCGCATCAAACCTGCGAAGAAAGGCCACGGTCTTATTGCAGGAGGTTCTCTCCGCACGGTATTGGAACTCGCGGGCGTGAAAGACGTTTCAGCAAAAATTCTCGGACGCACGAAGAATAAAATCGCGAATGCATATGCAGGTATTGAGGCATTGCGCGAGCTCAGCGTAGCAAAGAAGTAAACTAACTATATGCAGCTCAACGAATTAAAACCGAAGAACGCATTGAGGAAGAAGCAGAAGCGCGTGGGCCGCGGAGGCAAGCGCGGCACGACTGCAGGACGCGGCCAGAAGGGTCAGCGTGCGCGTTCGGGCCACAGAATCCGCCCCGCAGAGCGCGATCTTTTGATTCGCATTCCGAAATTGCGCGGTATCAAAAACAAGAGCCTCAGCGATGCAACGTGCATCGTAAATGTGGGCGATCTTACCCGCATGTTCCCGACTGGTGTTGTGAACAAGCAGGGTTTCGTTGACCTCGGACTTGTGAGGAATACGAGCGCGCGCATCAAAATCTTGAGCGGCGGTGAAGTGAAGAAAGCGCTCACCGTTCACGGCATTGAGCTTTCCGCAGAGGCAAAGAAAAAGATTGAGGCGGCAGGCGGTTCAATCAAATAATCATGAATAAGTTCCTTCTCATTTTTAAGTCGCCGGATCTTCGCAAAAAGGTACTCATGGTGCTTTTTTGGCTTTTCGTATTCCGTTTGTTCGCGTCGATTCCTATACCGGGCATTGATGCTTCGAAGCTCCAGCAGTTTTTGCAATCGAACCAGTTATTCGGCTTCTTGAACATCTTTTCAGGAGGCGGTTTGTCGCACCTTTCCATCATGATGCTTGGTGTCGGTCCGTATATCACGGCGACCATTATCATGCAGCTTTTGACTATCATCTTCCCGTCGCTCAAGAAAGCATATTACGAGGAGGGTGCAGCCGGCCGCGCAAAGTTCAACCGCATTTCGCGCCTTATCACTGTTCCGCTTGCCGCGCTCCAGGGTTATGGCTTCTTAAACCTCTTGGCATCACAGAACGTTATCGCGCATTTGCCGTTCTTGAGCCTTCTCACGAACGTATTTATCATCACCGCGGGTGCGATGTTGCTTATGTGGATTGGTGAGATAATCTCCGAATACAAAGTGGGTAACGGTGTTTCGCTGCTTATCTTTGCGGGTATCGTTTCAGCACTTCCGCAGTCTGTTGCGTCGGCATTCATCAACTACACGCCGTCAGTGCTCCCGACCTATATCGTGTTCACGATTCTCAGTCTTCTCGTCATCGCGGCTGTGGTGTACGTGAATGAGGGCGAGCGCAAGCTTCCGATTTCGTACGCAAAACAGGTGCGCGGCATGAAGATGTACGGCGGCGCGTCGACCTATTTGCCGCTCAAGGTGAACCAGGCGGGTGTTATCCCCATAATCTTCGCGATTTCGATTTTGCTCTTCCCGCAGTTTATCGCACAGGCAATCTCGATTTTTTCTCCTTCGCTTTCCTTGACGCTCAACGAGTACGTGACGAAGCTGTTCAATAATCAGCTCATTTACGGCGTCATCTACTTCTTCCTTGTCGTAGTCTTCACGTACTTCTACACGATGGTAACGTTCGACCCGAAAGAGATTTCGAAGAACCTCCAGCAGAGCGGAGGCTTCATTCCGGGAATCCGCCCGGGACAGGCGACTGCGGACGTCATCGCGAAAACGGTGAACCGCACGACGCTCTTCGGCGCGCTCTTCCTCGGTGTTATCGCGATCCTGCCGAACATCACACAGTATGTGACGGGCGTCCAGGCGCTCCGCGTAGGCGGTACGGCGTTGCTCATCGTGGTATCCGTTGCGCTTGAGTCCATGAAGCAAATCGAGTCTCAGCTGACTGTCCGCGAATACGAGGGTATCTTTTAAGAAATAGCATTATTTTCGCCGCAACTGCGTTGCTTCTCCTTGAAATACCCTCCGGGTATTCCAGCGTCGTCGCGCCTTGCTGCGGCAAAAATACTGCAATTTCTCATGAAGAAGATGGAAATCCTGCCTATATGGCGGGATTTTTGTTATTGGCGTACAATTACGGTATGGCTAAAGCAGTCATTGTATATGGGCCTCCTGGCTCCGGAAAGGGGACACAGGCAGAGCTTTTGGAGAGGAATTACGGATTTATTCACTTTGATACGGGGCGTTTCATCGAAGGTCTTTTGCGTTCCGAAAAGGCGAATGCCGACCCGATTCTCGCGCGCGAGAAGGCGCTTTTTGATTCGGGAAAACTTTGCACGCCCGAGTGGGTGCTCTCGATTGCGAAGGATGAGGCGGTGCGTATCGCGAAAGCCGGTTTCGATATCGTGTTTTCCGGTTCGCCGCGCACAATGTTTGAGGCGTTCGGCGAGGGGAAAACGACCGGACTTTTAGAAACGCTTATCGGCGCATACGGGAAAGAAAATATACATGTGGTGATGCTTAAAGTTGCGGATGAGACTTCTATCAAGCGCAACAGCGGGCGTCTCGTATGTTCCGTGTGCGGACTGCCGAAGCTCGAGAGTGTGTCGCTGCCGCACTGCGCATTGTGCGCGGGAGATATGCGTACTCGTTCGCTTGATTCCGTCGATGTCATCAAGGTGCGCCTTACCCAGTATCGCGAACGGACATTCCCGATTGTCGAGAACATGAAGAAACAGGGTTTCGATGTGGCCGAAGTTGACGGCGAGCCCTTGCCGTACAAGGTGCATAAGGAAGTGATTAGCGTACTCAAACTTACTAAATAATTATGGTTCGGCTGAAGACTGAGGATGATATAAAACTCATGCGGATTTCTGGTAAGATTCTCGCGCGCACCCTGCGCGAGCTTTCTGATGCCGCAAAAGAAGGAGTCAGTCTCGCTTCGCTCGACAAACTTGCCCGCAAACTCATTGCGGAAGCAGGAGGAGAGCCGACGTTTTTGGGCTACACGCCCGAGGGTGCGGGCACGCCTTACCCGGCGGCGCTCTGCGCATCGGTCAATGAAACTATCGTGCACGGAATTCCGGGGAAATATGTATTAAAGAATGGAGACCTTCTCTCCATCGATCTTGGCGTGACGTATAAGGGCCGTATTACGGATGCGGCGGTGACCGTTGCTATTGGCAAAGTTGCTCCGGAGGTGCATTCGCTCATTCAGGCTACGAAACGCTCGCTCGATGCCGCGATAAAAGAATGCGTTCCCGGAAAAACCATCGGTGACATTGGCTTTGCAATCGAGAGCGTCGCGAAGAAGGCGAAACTCCACGTGATTCGCGGGCTTACTGGGCACGGTGTCGGTTTCAGGCTCCATGAGGACCCGAGCGTGTATAATTACGGCACGCGAGGCGAGGGTATGAAGCTCGTGCCGGGTCTCGCACTTGCGATTGAGCCGATGTTTGCGATAGGCACGCCGCACGCGCTCGTGCGTCATGATGACAGTTTTGTGACGAAAGATAAGAGTCCTGCTGCGCACTTCGAACACACGATTGTGATTACGGAGAAGGGGCATGAACTGCTTACGACGATTTAATATTTTTATGGCATCATTTTTATCAAAACTATTTCCTAATGCAACGCTCACTCGTCTTCAGAAGGCGGTTGCGCAGATTAGCGCATTGGAGGAAGACGTAAAGAAACTTTCGGACACGGGGCTCAAGGAGCGTTCGGTCGCACTGCAGGTGCGCGTTCGTGCTGCGGAGGACCAAGTAGCGGAACTTAACGCGGTATTGCCGCAGGCATTCGCGCTTGTGCGCGAAGCAAGCCGCAGGAGGCTCGGCCAGCGCCACTATGACGTGCAGCTTATCGGCGGTATGGCGCTTCATGAGGGCGCTATTGCGGAAATGTTGACGGGTGAAGGCAAGACGCTTACCGCGACGTCCGCGGTCTATCTGAATGCGTTGGGAGGCAAGGGCGTGCACGTAGTGACGGTCAACGATTATCTCGCGCGCCGCGATGCGGTGTGGATGGGACAAGTGTATAACGCGCTTGGACTCACGGTGGCGTGTATCATACACGACATTGCGTATGAATATGACCCGACGTATGAGCAAACCGATCTTGATAAGGAACGCGATGCGGTGGGAAGCTTCCGCGTTGTAGAGAAGTTCTTGCGTCCTATTACGCGCAAGCAGGCGTATGCATGCGATATAACCTACGGCACTAATCACGAGTTCGGCTTCGATTTTCTTCGCGATAATTTAGCGCTTAATTTGTATGAGCGCGTACAGCGCCCGCATAACTTCGCCATTATTGACGAAGTCGACAGTATTCTTATCGATGAGGCGCGCACACCGCTCATCATCGCGTCTCCTGACACCGAATCAAGCGAGCATTACAAGACATTCGCGCGCATTGCCGAGCGTTTGAATGCGGAAGAAGATTATACAGTTGATGAAAAGCTTCGTACCGTCTCGATGACGGATGCAGGTTTTGAAAAAGTGGAGAAGGCGCTCAATATCGTCAATATTTTTGCACCGGAAAATGCACGGCTTGTGCATTATCTTCAGGAGAGCGTAAAGGCAAAAGCACTATTCCACAAAGACAAGGAGTATCTCGTAAAAGACGGCGAGATATACATTGTTGATGAATTTACCGGTCGCGTGCTCATGGGACGCCGTTATTCGGGCGGTTTGCATCAAGCAATAGAAGCAAAGGAGGGCGTGCGCGTTCAGCAGGAGAACCGCACCTACGCGCAGATTACCATCCAGAATTATTTCCGTCTTTACAAGAAGATTGCCGGCATGACAGGTACGGCACAGACTTCCGCGGAAGAATTTCACAAAGTGTACAATCTCGATGTGGTGAGTATTCCTGCTAATCGCCCCATGGTACGAGACGACATGCCGGATTTGATTTATAAGACGAAATCGGCGAAATATAAGGCAATTGCGCTTGATGTAAAAGAGCGGCACGCTAAGGGCCAGCCAGTACTTATCGGTACGACTTCGATTGCGAATAACGAAGTGATGTCCCAATATTTGTCAGCTGAACATATTCCTCATCAGGTATTGAATGCAAAAAACAACGAACGCGAGGGAGAGATTGTGGCGCAAGCCGGGCGCGTGGGAGCGGTGACTGTCGCAACGAACATGGCGGGTCGCGGCGTCGATATCATTTTAGGAGGAAATCCGAAAGATGAAGTGGAAGCGAAAAAGGTGCTCGAAGCGGGCGGATTACATGTTGTGGGAAGCGAGCGCCATGAAGCGCGCCGCATTGACAACCAGCTCCGCGGAAGGGCGGGCAGGCAGGGAGACGCGGGTACTTCACGCTTTTTCCTTTCGCTTGAAGACGACCTTATGCGCATTTTTGGAGGAGACAGGATCAAGAACCTTATGCAGGCGATGAATTTCCCCGAGGAGATTCCTATCGAATCAAAAATGGTCTCGCGGGCAGTAAATACCGCCCAGCAGAAAGTAGAGGGAAACAACTTCGACATCAGGAAGCATCTTCTTGATTATGATGATGTATTGAATAAGCAGCGCACTGCATTATACGCGAAGCGCAGCGCATATTTAGAAGCGGGTGAAAAGGCGGATGTTTTACCGCTTGTGCGCGAGGTACTTACGCATTTCGTGAGCCTTATGGAGCGCGAGCATGCCACGCAGGAGTACGCGGCGGACCGCGCAAAGCTTGTCGAGGAGGCGCGAGAAAAACTTAAAGAAATTCCGGAAAAGCTCGACGCTTCGCACTCGATTCTTGTCGCGCAGCATCTTGTGCGCATCTTGGACACGCTCTGGATTGACCACTTGGAATATCTTGATTCGCTCCGTGAATCGGTGAATATCCGCGCGTACGGACAGCACGACCCGCTTGTTGAATATCGCAGGGAGGCGCATACGCTTTTCCAGCGTCTTCAGATGAACTTCGAGCAGTATGCATTTAATTCAGTGTTCCAGCTTTTCGCATTGGACACTTCGAAATTGCAGATGAACACGGAAAAGAAGCCGGCGGTACCTCGGAAAGAAGGGGAGGAGAAGATTGGGCGTAATGATCCTTGTTGGTGCGGCAGCGGCAAAAAGTATAAGAACTGCCACGGAAAGTAAGAAAAAGCCCCACAAAGTCGTTGGGTTTTTGATTCGGTTTTCAGTGGTTTCCCCCCTTCAGGATGAGGATGCGACAGGCGTAGGTGTGGTTCAGGCCGTCCGGCGGGTCACACCTCTCGCAGTAAGGAACGCGCTTCGGCCCGATGCCGAATCCATCAGGCCCGGAGTCGAGAGACCCATCATCGTTCAGAAGGAAGAGATGCACGAATCCTACGCGAATCGCTCCTCCGCACAACTTGTGCGTGAAATGTCCGTCGTGCATTTCGCACTCGTTCTTCTGGTAGAGATCGATGAGTGCGGAAAAATCATCCAACGTTACTGCCTCGCTCGGCAACTTCATTGTGTGCCCCCTTTGAAATAACTGAGAGCACTATATAATAGAACATGAATTAACGCAAAAAATTATGCGACTCCTCATTGGTAATGACGAAAAAAATGCAAAACAGTGGATGCTGCGCGCAGCAGATGCGGCGCAGAGCGCCTTGTGCACGAAAGCAAAATGCGGTTCGGTTATCGTGAAGAATGGTGAGGTAATTGGCGCTGGGTATAATGCTCCACCGCTCAATGCCGAAGGAAACCGAATGTGCGGCGCGACGCACACGAATGGAAAGCCGAAATATGATGCGACGTGCTGTCTGCATGCCGAGTGGAGAGCAATTCTCGATGCAGTGAAGCACAATCCCGACAAACTCTACGGTTCTCAACTCTATTTTGTGCGTGTCGATGACGCGGGCGCGGTAATACGTTCGGGGAGACCGTACTGCACCGTCTGTAGCAGGCTCGCGCTCGATGCTGGTATCGCGACGTTCGCACTATGGCATGAAGAAGGAATAGGCGAGTATCCGACGGACGAATACAATAAACTTTCATACGAGTACATTCACGAATTGTAGCGATACGTGAATCAAAAAAACCACCGCGAAGCGGTGGTTTTTTTGTAATCGCGAATCTTTAAAAAAGATTAGCGCGTTACTGAAATGGTCGATGACGCTGCAGTCTCGAGCGCTCCCTGCGGTGCGCCTACGGTGACTCTTCCCGTCGTCTGATCGCGGACTACAGTGTAGAGCGTGTCAGCACTTGTGCCGCCATTCGGGTCCAAAGGCATCGTTGAAACATACGTCGGAACGATGCAGGGCTCGATGTTTACGAGGCCTGCTCCTGAGCCGATAGCCGTCGTGCTTGTCGGAAGCGATGCAACTGATGCGCAAGTGAATACGCCCTTGTTGTCCGCCATATTCTGGCCGATGGCGTTCAAGATGGTGTTCACGTTGCTCCAACGCTGCGTGTTCCTCGCCTGTGCAAACTGTCGTGCCGGGTTGATGGCTACGATGACTACTGCCGCCAAAATGGCGATAATGCCGATAACTACCAAAAGTTCGATAAGGGTAAAACCTTGATTTTTGTTCATTTAATTACGATATCTCTTTTATTGTTGATGTAATACTCGACCTTTCGCTTCCTTATGCTTTTGCGGGACGTGCCCTGCGCTAGCAAGAGGACTATCACATACATAATTATAGCAAATCCCTTATTTACGTGAAGAAATAACGGCGCTATATGCGGGCTACTTCACTTCCTCCCAGGAAACTACCTGATACGTGCTGGCGGCAAGGGGGAAGCTGGGCGGCGGTGCATAGAGAAGATTAGAATCATAGGTGATATTTCTCGTGATATAGCCAGTACCGTCCGTATACGCAAAACCGTAGCGGTTGTACGACATAAGCGAACCGTCGAGCGTCAGAAGCGTGCGCTTGTAGCCCGCGCCGCATGATGAGCTGTAATAGAATCTTCCTGCGCGGCCGTTTTGCGCGATAAGCGCTCCGTCGATTCTTAAGGTATCGAGGCTATTTAAACCGATATTAAAATTGTTCTGCGCAATGAGCGCAATCGCATTTCTTCCGTCGTAAAAAGAATAGAGCAGATTATTATTTACCGTTATCGAGGCGCGTGTAGCAGGGCTGTCGGGGAAGCGCGCGGCGCCTATCGTCAGCCGCACTGTATCGGCAATCTGGCCTTCTATCCAAAGGTCGTCTTCGACGAAAATGAGATTATTTGCGGGGTATGCGTAGTTTCTAACGAATGTTTCACCGCCCGTCGTTTTTATACTCCAGGTTCCCCAGCCTGTTTGCGCGCCGACGTTCGAGCAGCCACTCGGAGGCGTGGCGAGCGTCGTTACTTTATAGAGGTCGAACGTGCCGTTCGTTTTTAAGATGATGTGATACCCCTTCGCTCCCGATGGAGCCACATAGACGCCGGTCGAAGACGCGTCTGTCTTGATTTGCGTGAGGTTCGCGGTAATGCCTGCAAAATCAATTGCAGGAGCCGAGAGCTGTCTTCCGGTTAAAAATACATCGGGTCGGTTCATGAGCGGATTTGGCGGCGCTTCAAGGGACCTAAAGGTATCATTTACGCCTGTTGCGGGAGGAATATTCACGTGCGTATGCACGCCGTATTCAACGTTGCCGGTGTGGTCAGGGTCGTCGTACGAATTCAATCCGCTTGAAACGATGTTGTGCGCGATGCCGTCGAAACGGATGCCGCTGTTCGTCTGGATGGCACCGAATACTTCGGTGCCCTGGCCGAAGCGGACGTTATCATTTATGGCCGCAGCAAATTTCGTAAAAGAGGGGATGCCCATTCTTACTTTCAGGACTTTTGATATTTTAGGATCTTCAACGATGAGTCCGGTCGACTGGATAGTGACGATAGTCGAGCCAGACCCCGGAGGTGTGATGTCTAAGATATACTGACCGACTTTATTGCCGCTCTTGTCGAAATAATCGTGCGTGTAGGGGCCTGCGTGTCCCGTGCCGTCCTGAAAATCATGTGGGTCGTGCGCAAGGTGCCAGCGATAATATTCGATGCCTGCTTCGGCGATTTCAAGCGCACTAAAACGCTGGCCGGCGCGGATAACGGAATCGCTGACCGCATAGCCCCATGATAAAAATCCGGTTAATAAAATCGTCGCGATGGCCGAGAACATCATTATTTGCAATGCAAGCTGTCCGTTTTGTTCTTTAATAAAGCGCATGAGTTAAAACGTTATTCGTATGTTTCTCGGCGTCACCATGAGATTTGCGTACATCGGCGTCTGTTGGTTGCTCTGTTGCACCGCCACGGAAATGCCGATTACTTTAATTTTTGAAATGTCGACGGGGTATGCCATTGAAGCCTCGCTACCCGTATAGTTTGAGTCGTAATACGAGAAGATGGACGATGTCGAGATGATATTGTGCAGAACATCGGTTACGACTTCATTGGCCTGATTGTAGGTGAGGGGGCTCCCTGTCGGCGTCACACTGCCTCTCTGGAGCGTGCTCCCGTTTTTAAAGTATCTGATTTGCTCGTAGATTCCGTTGCCGTATAAATCGTCGAAAAAGATGATGCTGCTTGTCGCAACGGATGCAATGGGATATCCTCCCAAACTCGAGAAATTCATGGTACGCAGGCTCATGCTCATGTCCGAAAGCGTGAACTGAAGTTCTTGCTGCGTTTCAAACGCAGGAGAGAGGTAATTCTGGAAATTGAGTACGTTAATGAGATAGCCGCCGATGAAAAGGAGGACGCCGACTAAGATTGCCGTTGAGACAAGAAGCTCCACGAGCGTCATGCCCGCTCTTGATTCGTGCTGCCCTATATTTTCATTTTGTATACGCATGAGGAGTATTATCCGGGGAGTTGATTTTTCTTTATGACGGCCATAATGGCGGCTAACATAATCATGAAAAGTCCGAAGCCGGCGACCGAGAAGAGAACGGTGTTGCTACCGATATTTTCCCAGAAAGATTGTCCTTTTGCTTTTGCGATGAAGTTTACGGGTTGTGCGATTTTTTCGAATGAGTTATTGCGTTCTGCGTAGGCGATAGCGCGGTATTCTCCAGGTGCGAGCTCGCCGACCGTTACTGTAGAGGCTTCACTTTCGGCATTCACACGCTTCACTAACCTTTGATTAACATCGAAGATATCAATGCGATAGCTTCGGGCCGCGCCGCCTGCGCCCGCCATCCACTGGAAGGTTGCGGAGAGATCGTCGCCCGCGCCTGCTGTGGTTACCGATAGGGGAGAAGCCGGCGTGTTTGAATTGCTTACTGCATCCGACGAGCTTGCTGAAAATGCATTTTGAAGCGTATTGGGATTCGTATACGGTTGCTGCGGAGGCGGTGTGGGCGGAGGAGTGGCTGGAGTCGGCTGCGTGGTATCTTGTACGGGCAGAGCGGCAGTAATAAACGGAACGAGTACGCCATCAAGAGAACTCGAAAAGCTGTCGGCGATAATAATCGCGTAATAGAGCGTTCCGGGATTTAGAACATTTCCTGTGGCGATGGCGTGTGTCAGTTCGAAGGTGTTATCACCGAGACGGGTGACGACGTTCGCTCCTGCGGGGTCGGTACTCACCAAGACTCTCGACGCTGAAGGGATATTCGTGTCCCATGCAAATTGTTCGGATGTAGGAGTGAGAGAAATCGCACGTGCGTTAGAAATAATCGAGGTAGTCGCTACGGCCGGCGTGGTCGTCGTGCCTGAAGAATATATCTGGAAACTGCCCGTTTTCGAACTGTCGAACGCGCCGGTTACTATTGTCTGATTGCCCCAGTAATCACGGACATAGAGCTGATAATTGTAAGTAATGTTTGGAAATACGGGGATAGTGAGGGTGCAGGGAAGAGCGGCATCCACACACATTGTGTAATTGCCGGAGAAGCTGCCCGTCTCGATATCTACGATGCTGTTTGACGCGTACAAGCTCTGATAATCGATTTTATAATCTACGGGCTCGTTTGCATTCAATGCGACGGTCATCTGGTTCGCGTTCGGAGCCATGAAAGATACGCCGGAAACCTGAGGCGCAGCCGCGTCCGCGCTTAATTCGTAAAATGCGGTCTTGAAGACGAAAGATTGTTCGGTTGAATCAAGAAATGCTGAGCGCATTACGGGGTCGACATTCAATTGTGTCGATGCGTTATGCTGGAGCAGATTCACGCCGCTCACGTAGTAAATCCTAAGCTGCGGCATCGATGACCACATTTTCAATTTGTAGGTTTCCGTGCTCGTTGTCACGACATTTGTTCCGAGATTGAGATGGGTGCGCGTGCCGCCCCATTTAGGCGCTAGCGAGCCGATAGACAGTGATTGCGAGGCGAGTACGGTATCCGTGTCATCAAGCAGCGCAAAATGAAGCGTGCCCGATGAGCCGGAGTTATCGAGCCAAACATCGAATCCGCTCACAAAATCATTATTCGGCCGGAATGCCTGATAGACGGCGCCGAATGCGGATATCTTTATCGCGTCTGAAGATGCGTATGTCGAAGCGTCGTAATAATTTTGTTCCGTAACCGCGTGCGCAAAAAAGGATGGCGTGAGGGCCATTACGAGTATGGCAGCCGTTAAAAGAAAGGGATTGATTTGTGTTCGTGTGCGCGTCATGGTCGTGCCATTTGGGTGCTGTATTCCTGCCAGTCATTCGACACGGTGACATTGGAACTTGTAGCGGTGAGATATCCCGATTTCTGAATCACGATGGAGTACACCCCTGTCGCAAGGCCGCTGAACAATGCCTGCCCTTGAGGAATGCAGGACGAGGTGTAATTGAACGCAATGTCGCTCAAGACGGGCGTGAATCCTGTGTCAGCGGTCTGCATGAATACCTTGTAACGCGCATAGCGGTTTCCGAAGTTGCCTGAATTAATCACGGTGCCCGAAGTCGTGTAATAGCTTGCCGCCGTTCCGTCGGGCCCCGCAAAGTTCCATGTTGCGTTATCGTTATTCGTCGCAATTTGGAATTGCAGACTATTCGGACCGGTTTGAGGAGGAATAGTTGCGTTCCAAATTAATTCAAAAAATTGTGCGCCTGTGCCGCCTATATCGTACGTGTCGGAAATAATCCACTCCGATGAAGTGGGATATCCTCCCGCTCCCGCAAGCTGTAAGACTCCCGGAGTCGCCGTATCGATATTGCCGCTTTGTGAGGAATAGCCGCCGCTCGTCCAATCGGTTTTGAAAAACGTATCGATACCGGTTGTGAGCGTTTGCGTGAACGCGCCCTTTGTGAGAGTCACCGTAGCGCCGAAAAGCGGCTGATTATTTTCATCGCGGACAGTCGTAAGAAGCGATGAGGGATTTTTCGGCTGCAAAACCAATACAACGTCAGTCGAGGTCGCGGGCGGAATATTCACGGGGAGCGGGGGAATACTGCCCTGCAAATCGTAGCCGGTATTTGTGTTAAACAGTGAATAGATATCCCACTCGAGGCCACTTAGCGTCTTATTTCCCGAAGCGTCGGTTGTTCCGCTCCCCGAATATTTCAAAATGTCGGGACTTGTACCGATAAGCTTTGAGCCGTTTATCGAGTACGCGCTGTTCGCAACCGCGCCGCAGGTTTTGTTGCGCGTCTTCAGGTTCGCAGTGCTTGTTTGGTCGATAGCGAAGCTTACGGAAGTAATCTGTTGTTTCGCGACAGTCGCGTCGGTTTTCAGAGGGTTCGGATTCGATGTTCCTCCCGGCGGGTAGGTCTGATCCGAGGAATATCCCGTTTTACTTACTACGATGTTGTAACCCATCGTGCTTGTCGGGAAATCGAGCAGCGAGAGAAAGCCATCGTTGTTCGTCGTGTCGTTTACAAGAATATGCGGCGTTACTGAATTATTCGTCACGGTTACGTTCGCGTTTGCGACTGGCTTTCCGTATGCATCGAACGCGTTGATGAAGATAGAACCGTTATTGCTCGCGGTTTCCAATCCCGTATTCGGCGCCACGGTGGTCGTCATGGTAAGCGGGAGGAAGTTGAAACAGGTATCGATGCGGCATGTGGCGGTAATTTCGACGATTTTATAATCCGCGGGACTCGTATCCGGCGGAGTGCTTGTCGCGTACCGATCAAACGGGTCGTCTACCGAACGTACGGTGGTCGAAATAAGAAAGGGGATACCTGCCTGGTAGACGGTGGTTGTTGCAGGAATCGCGCCCGCTGGATAGCCGCCCACAATACCAACGTCCTCGTATTTCATGCCGCGGATGGTTTCAATTTCGTTTTGAAGCGCTGAAACCGCAATAGTTCTCCACTGATTCTTTACCACTGAATTTAAGATATTGGCATAGACGCCATAGAT
>JBBILW010000015.1:0-17129 GCA_037444725.1 Candidatus Jorgensenbacteria bacterium
GAGGGTCACACGCTTGCGACCACGCGGTGAAGCTTTATCCGGAAATAAAGAAAGTGGGCGATGATCCGGAAAACCGTCCCGGCATCGTGCACCGTCTCGATAAAGACACCTCGGGCGTTATTGTGGTGTGTCGCAATCAGAAGTTTTTCAGCTATATGAAGAGCCTCTTCCAGTCGCACCAGGTCACAAAGACGTATCTCGCGCTCGTAAACGGCCGGCTTTTGGGCAAGGGAATCATCGACACACCGATAGGATTGAAGCCGGGCACGGTAAAGCGCAGCACGCGCGCAAAAAATATGAAGATGGTGAAGGAAGCGCTCACCGAATATGCAGCCACAAAGATATATCAACGAAGTATTTTCGACGGCAAAGCTGCCGCATATTACACGCTGGTACACGTCACGCCGCGCACGGGCCGCACGCACCAGATTCGCGTTCATCTTTCATCCATCGGACACTCGATAGTCGGTGATACGCTCTATGGCCCCAAGGCAAACGGGTTGGGGCTTAATCGTCAGTTCCTCCACGCCGAGTCGATTGAATTTGCGACTCCCGATGGCAACCGCGTGAAGCTCGAAGCCGGCTTGCCGAAGGATTTGGAGGCGGTTATCGACTCTCTCGAGTCGGGAAAGTAAGAAATAGCCGTTATTTCACGGTTCTCGCGATTTACACGCTATCCACTTGATTAATTTGCGGGTTTCTTTTACACTAGCAAGACGATTATGGACAAAGAATTGATTGCAAAAATCAGGCCAGGCGCGAAAGTACGCGTATGGGAGCTCATCAAGGAAGGCGACAAAGAGCGCCAGAGCGCATTCGAAGGCCTTGTATTGGCGCATAAGCATGGGAAGGAGGCGGGAGCCACGTTCACCGTCCGCGCGGTATTGCAGGAAGTCGGCGTAGAGAAGGTATTCCCGGTCTACTCACCGAACATCGCAAAAGTTGAGATTCTCTCGACACCGAAGAAGGTGCACAAAGCCAAGCTTTATTACGTCCGCGATTTCTCAAGCAAGAAGACACGCGAGCGCGTGGTGGGAACAAAGACCAAGTAACACGAACAACCTCCGCACAGAACGCGGGGGTTTTTGTATCATTAATATCATGGCGAAAGAAACAAGCGGGACACTCTACATAGTTGCAACCCCCATCGGCAATCTGCAGGACATAACACTTCGCGCGTTAGCGAGTCTCAAGGAAGCGGACGTTATTTTTGCCGAAGACACCCGCGTTATCGCAAAACTTCTTGCGCACTTTGAAATAAAGAAGCCGCTTCATCGCTACGATGAACATTCGCATGATGCGGCGTCGGCGGAAGTGGTCGCCTTGCTCCGCGAAGGAAACCGCGTTGCATTTGTATCGGACGCAGGTACGCCGGGCATCGCAGATCCCGGAAGCCGCCTTGTAGCGCGCGTAACGTCTGAACTTCCCGAAGCGCATATTGTAGCCGTTCCTGGCGCTTCGGCCGTTACCACGTTGCTTTCCGTATCGGGCGCTAACGCTAATCAGTTCGTTTTTCTTGGGTTTGCGCCCCACAAGAAAGGCAGAAAAACATTTTTTGAAAGTATAAAAGATTCAACTATCTGGCCGGTCGTGTTTTATGAGTCCCCTCATCGTATTGGAAAAGCGCTCCAGGGTCTCCGTGAAACGCTGGGCGACGAGCGGAATCTCGTTATCGGACGCGAACTCACGAAAGTTCACGAGGAGATCTTCAGGGGCACTACGAAAACCGCCGCCGAGAGGTTCGGCAGCGATGAAGGGCAGGAATCGAGGGGTGAGTTTGTGATTGTGGTCACTCAGTCTTAGCCCACGCGAGCAAATCTACGTATTCCGCCTCGCCGCAGATCGTCTGCTTTGATTTTTCGTTGTAAAAGAAAGGCACGCCGTCGCAATGTTCCGTATCGAGCTTAGTCATGGTCTCTCGGTTCTCGTCATTGTGCCACACTTCGAGCTTTCGGACCTCCATATCAAGTTCCCGCTCTAATTTTTCAACGAGCGGCTTCATTTTTTCGCAATGTTCGCATTCCGCTCCGTAAAATTCAATAAGATGGCTTTTTGATTCCATGTTATTATTATACAACTGTGCTTAAGCGATTTTTCGACATTATTGGAGCGCTTGTGGGGATAACCGCGCTCGTCATTCTGACACCCTTCGTGGCGCTCGCCATCGTGCTTGAGAGCGGATTTCCCGTGTTTGTAGCGTTGCCACGCGTGAGCGAGGGCAAGCGCATTCGTGTTTTCAAATTCCGTTCGATGGTGAAGGGCGCACATGCACAAAAAAAGGAGTTGGAAGCCTTAAATGAGCGGAAAGACGGCCCGCTTTTCAAGATAAAGAACGATCCGCGCCTTACGCGTGTCGGTAAGGTGCTTCGCAAATTCCGCATTGATGAATTTCCACAATTCGTAAATGTGGCTCTAGGTAATCTATCTGTGGTGGGTCCGCGCCCGCACGAAGAGGAGGAATTGTCGAACTATCCGGAGGAATTCAAGATGCTTTCGCAAGCGAAAGCGGGGATTACGGGACTCAGCCAAGTAAGCGGTGCATCAAGTCTGCCGTTTCAGAAAGAGTTGGAGCTTGATAAATACTATTTGGAGCACCAATCGGCCATGCTCGACGCTAACATTCTTTTAAAAACTGTGTGGATTTTGTTTGCGGATCCCACAGGGGTGTAGACATTGACACAATACGAGAACTCTCGTATAACATATAGCAGACCCTTTCAGGAGAAGCTCAATGCGGAAAACCACAAAGATCTCGTTAAACCTTCCTGGTATTCTCATCGAGAAAATTAAGGAAACTGCGGCAAAAGAAGCGAGATCAATGACGGACATCATTCGTCGGGGCGTCGAGACTCAGTTCTTCATCGATGGCGAAGTGCTCGCCGGCGCGAAGGTCGTCCTCGTGAAGAAGGATGGGACGACCATCGAGCTGTATCATCCCGATATCCCGCTTCGGTAACCAATGGGCGCACAGAACGCGCCCATTTTTGTTGCTCTGAAAACAAAACGCCATTATTATGAACGTATGCGCGTCGCCATACTCCATGATTATCTGAACCAATTCGGCGGCGCGGAACGTGTCTTGCAAGTAATGCTCGAAATGTTTCCCGATGCAGACGTGTATACGCTGCTCTACGACCGCGAGCGCACGTTTGGCCTCTTTGAAAGGAACATCAAAAAGACGAGTTTTCTTGACGTTCCGCTCGTGCGCCGGAAACACCGCGCGTTCATACCCTTTATGCCGTTTGCGTCTGACTTTTTAACGAGCAACGAGCATTACGACCTCATCCTTTCGTCAACGGCCGGCTACGCGAAAGGTTTTCACGTGAAGGGTACGTATCATGTAAGTTACTGCCACAGCCCGTTGCGGTATGCCTGGGAAGTGGAATACCTGAAAAATCTTTCGTTTGCGCCGTGGATGCTCAAAGAAATGGTGGTGGAACCGATTGCGGATTGGCTGCGCACATGGGACATCCATGCCTCAAGCCACGTAAACGTATTTGTGGCAAACTCGCAGTATATTGCCGATAAAATTCATTCCTATTATTCGCGCGAGGCACAGGTAATCTATCCGCCCGTAGCAAATGATGTGTTTTATCCGGAATCAACTGCAGGAGACGACGGCTATTATCTTATGGTCGGACGACTTTTGTATTACAAGGGCTTCGATATCGCCATCAAGGCATTTAACAAGATGAAGAAGCCGCTCAAAATTGTGGGAGCCGGTCCCGAGGCACAAAAATTGCGAGCGCTCGCGAACACTAAGAATATCGAATTTTTGACCGGCATTTCCGATGCGGAATTGCGCGCGCTCTACTCACGCGCAAAAGCACTCGTATTCCCGCAAATCGAGGATTTCGGTCTTGTGGCGGCAGAAGCGCAGATGTGCGGATTGCCCGTGCTCGCGTATCGCATAGGAGGCGGAGGAGAAATCGTGCGCCACAAAAAAACCGGTTTGCTATTTAATGAGCAGACGCCGGAAGCTATCGAGACAGCAGTGCAGGAGTTCGAATCGATGAATTTCGACCGCGCATATATTGCAAAGGACGCGAACCGTTTTTCGAAGGAGAATTTCGTGAAGGAATTGCGCACGGTAATCCATTCGCTTGGATTTACCCATTTTGCGTAAGCTGTTACGCCATGAACATTCTTATCGACGCGCGCGTATTGAGCAGAGGTGGCATTTCGGGTATCGAGGAATACACGCGGTTTATGATTCAAAATCTCCTGCAGCACGATGCGAAGAATCATTATGATTTCTTCTATAGCGGTATAAGGCGCCATCCTTTTCCTGCCGAATGGAAGCGTGAAAATACTTCAGTAATCGAGCTCAATGTGCCGAATAAGTTTCTCGAAGTATCGATGAGGCTCTTTGGCGTGCCGCATGCGGAAACAAAATCCACTGACGTCGTATTCAGCCCGCACTTCAACTATCTTCCGGCACCGACAAAGGCGAAGCGCGTGATTACATTCCACGACCTCTCATTCGTTCATTTTCCCGAACTATATCCGTGGCGAAAACGCGTCTGGCACTGGCAGCAGCATTATCAAAAGCAGGCGGAGTGCGCGGATGCGCTCGTTGCCGTGTCCGAATTTACCCGCCAGGACATCATAAACACGTTTCGCGTGCCCCAATCAAAAGTACATACGGTACATTCCGGCGTAAATCCGTTCTATAAGCGACTGGAGCGCAACGACGAATCGATAGCGCGCATGCATGGCACGGACAGGAGGCTCGCGAAACCCTTTTTGTTGTTCGTCGGTACCATCGAGCCGCGCAAAAATATTTCGGGAATCATAAAAGCGTTCGATGAAATAAAAAGTGATCCATTCCACCGTGAACTGCGTCTTATCATTGCAGGAAAGCGTGGCTGGTTATGTGATACAATTTTTAGAGACGCCGCCGCAGCAAAGTGGAGCAGCGATATTATTTTTTGGGGCGAGGCGTCGCATAAGGAATTGAGAGTACTCTACAACTTGGCCGAAGGGTTCGTGTATCCGTCGTTCTTCGAAGGATTTGGCTTTCCGCCACTTGAGGCGCAAGCCTGTGGGACGCCGGTAATCACGTCGAACCGCTCATCACTTCCCGAAATCGTTGGGAAATCCGCATTGCTCGTTGATCCGTGGAAGATAACCGAGATTGCTCATGCGATGAATATGGTGCTGAGGGACGAATCGCTGAAACACGAACTTATCGCGCGCGGCGCGGAAAATGTAAAACGGTTTACTTGGGGAGCAGCCTCCTCGTCATTGCTTGAAATCATAAACTCTTTGGAAGCGCATGCCGCAACACGTACCGAAAAAAAACATTGATCCGATGATGGTGGATGTGAAGAATCCGCACATGAATTACTCATGGTCGGCGAATCACAGTACCTTGAATCTCAGAAAAGCACCGCTGGAAACGAAAGGCATTTCAGCACAGGCATGGCTCTTTATCCGCGTGTTTCTCACGAGCTCCTTTGTTATATTTTTGGTATTCGGCGCCTTCAATGCGTATGCCCTGTTTCAGGCGGGTAAACAATTGAAAAGTTCGGGGACGAAGATAAGCGAAAATTTTTCGCGCTCGGTGGACGACATTAAAAATCTTGACCCGGAAAAAGCGGCGACCGCTCTCCGCGAAAACTCGGCGGAAATGAAGCGCGTTACGGGCGCCCTTGCGGGAAGCAACGCAATTGGCATCATGAATATGCTGGGGAAAATAATTCCTACGTTTAAAGATGCGGGTGGGCTTTTGAGTTCGGTAACCTCGTTGAATATCAATTTTCTCAAATTCGCGGAGGCGACCGCGGACTTGAAGCAAAATGGATTTAAAAACTTCCAATCGAACGGCGCAATGTTCCTTGCGTCGATGACCAATGTACGCGCGGCAATTAAAAACATCATTGCGAATGCGCAAACGGTAAAAAACACCACCGCAAGCTTGCGTTCGGTGTCTTCGTATTTCAGCACAATCGACGACATGATTGGCGGGAAATACATTGCGCATAGCGCCGATCTCTACCGTGCGGATACGTTCCTTGGAGATTTGCTCTCATTTTTGAGTGCGGACGGCGACCGCCATATTCTCTTTCTTTTCCAGAATCCCGCCGAAATCCGTCCGGGCGGCGGTTTTATCGGCAGTTATGCCGACGTTACGCTTGCGGGCGGCCAGATGAAGAACATTGATGTGCGCGATATTTATGACCCCGACGGCTGGTTCCTCGAGAAAGTCATTCCGCCATATCAGCTGCAGACAGTAAGCGAAAATTGGGGCGCGCGTGACGCAAACTGGTTCTTCGATTTCCCGACTTCGGCGAAAACGGTCATTAATCTCCTCGAAACTTCGAAAATATATTCGGAAAAAGGAATCACGTTTGATGGAGCGATTGCCGTGAATATCCCCGTAATGAAGACGATGCTCGATGCGACGGGTCCCATTCCATTGCCCGATTATAAGCTGGTAATCGACAGCAACAATTTCCTAACCGAAGTGCAGCGTGAGGTTGAGGCGGGCAAAGACAAAGCGGCAGGCCAGCCGAAAAAGATTCTGAAAGTGCTCACGCCGCTCCTGCTCGAAAAAATGAAAGGGTTGGACGCGGATGCGCAGCGCGCGTTCATCAAAGAGCTTGGCGAACGAATAGCGAAGAAAGATATTATGTTCTACGCGAAGAACGAGAATCTTGCTTCATACATAAATTCTGCAAACATCGGCGGCGCTATTTACGAATTGCCGCAGAACTTCCTCGGCTCCTATCTCGCGGTCGTTGATGCGAATGTGGCGGGCGGCAAAACGGATGCGCTCATTTCGCAATCAGTGAATGCGACTATCAATGTCGACACCGCAGGTTCGATTCTCACTGATCTCGTTATTACGCGCGACCACAAAGGCGGCAATGAAAAGGATCCGTGGTGGAATGCCGAAAATAAGAATTTCATCCAGATTCTCGTGAATCCCGATTCGCAGCTCGTATCTATGAAAGGGAATACCGTGAAGAAAATAATCCCGACATTCAATTACGAATCGAGCGGTTATTCGGCGAATAACGATCTCGCCGCAATCGACAGCACGCGAATTGCGGTTCCAAACATGAACGCATGGACCATGAAAGAGTTCGGAAAAACCGCCTTTGCGACCTGGTTCAATACGTCCGCCGGGAAGACCGGTACCTTGACGCTGCGGTACCATACGGACAATACTGCTCTTGCGCCGCTCGAGGCAGGTTCTAAATATACCTTTGTCTATGAGCGCCAATCAGGGGTGCAGACCGCGCTTACCGTGGATATAACGGCTCCTGTCGGTTTCGTGTGGAAGGAGTCGGGAACGCCCAATTATCACTATACGAATGAGGACCCGGACGGCCGCGTATCATTCGATTTAGAGCTGCAATCGCAATGAAACATATCAGAAATTTCGTCATAATCGCGCACGTGGACCACGGCAAGAGTACTCTTGCCGATCGTTTTTTGGAAGTTACGAGCACCGTGGAAAAGCGCAAAATGAAGGAGCAATACCTCGATCAGCTCGAACTCGAGCGCGAGCGCGGCATTACCATCAAAATGGCGCCGGTGCGCATGCGGTACGCGTACAAGACGAACAACTACATCTTGAATCTTATCGATACGCCGGGACACTCGGATTTTTCATACGAAGTGTCGCGTGCCTTGAACGCCGTTGAGGGCGCTGTTTTGCTCGTTGACGCGACGCAAGGTATTCAGGCACAGACGCTCGCGAACCATCGCATCGCAAAAGCAGCGGGACTTACAATCGTGGGTGCCTTGAACAAGGTGGACTTCTTTAAAGACAACGCAGGGAATCTGAATCTCATGGACGAACGCCTTGTGCGCTTGCGTGAGGAGCTCGCGAACTTGATTGGCGTTTCCGCATCCGAAATCCATCATATTTCGGGAAAGACGGGCGAGGGCGTGAAAAAACTTCTTGAAGCGGTAATCGATTTGGTGCCCCCTCCCAAAGAATCGACGTTGGATATGGGGCGCGCGCTCGTCTTCGATTCGTTTTACGACGATCACAAAGGAGTTGTTGCATCGGTGCGCATGTTCGATGGAGCGGTAACAGGCGAGGGCGAAATCCATCTTGTGGCGACGAACACAACCTCGCGCATAAAAGAAATTGGTCACTTTACCCCGCAACTCGTCGCAATGCCTGCAGACGGTACGCTGACTGCCGGCGAAATCGGCTACATTGCTACCGGTATTCGCGACCCGGAAAAAATCCGCATTGGTGATACGGTACTCGTCGGCAAATTCATTAAAGATCCGGAATCGTTCGCACTTCACGGCTATAAGGAGCCGATGTCCGTTGTCTTCGTTTCGTTTTACCCGGAAGAAGGCGAGGATTATGAGTTGCTCACGAAGGGGCTCCAGAAGCTTAAACTGAACGATTCAGCGTTGCATATTGAGCCTGATCAAAACGAAGTTTTGGGACGCGGTTACAAGGTCGGCTTTTTAGGACGGCTTCACTTTGAAATCACCGCGGAGCGTCTGCGCCGCGAGTTTAATGTGCCGACGGTAAATACCTTCCCATCGGTGCTCTACCGCGTAAAAACAAAAAAAGACTGGGTCACTATCGTGAAGCCCGAGGAGCTTCCGCAGGAATACGAAGAAATCTGGGAGCCCATCATTAAACTCGATATTATTTTACCGAACGAGTATCTCTCGAGCGTGTTGGCGCTTCAGAGAAAGTTCAGATTCGCGGATATCCGTACCGAAACGCTTGTCGATCGCGTGCGTCTTGTAACGCAAATGCCGCTCGCGGAACTCGTGAGCGATTTCGACGACCAGATAAAATCGGCGACCAAAGGAATGGCGTCATTCAGTTATGAATTTATGGAATACAAGCGTGCGGATGTCGCGCGCGTTGATGTGCTGCTCTCGCACGAACTGGTACCGGGGCTTAGCCGCTTTTTGCCGAAAGACGCGATAGAACGTGAAGCGCGTATTATGGTGGAGCGCTTGAAAACCCATCTTCCTCGCCAGCAGTGGAATCAGCCGATTCAGGCGGAGGCTGAAGGAAAAATCGTTGCGCGTGAAGATATTCCCGCGATGCGCAAAGACGTGACCGGTTATCTTTATGGCGGCGACCGCACGCGTAAAATGAAGCTCTGGAAGAAACAACAGCGCGGAAAAAAGAAACTTGCGGAGCGTGCACAGGTACAGATTGCACCCGAAGTGTTTAAGGAACTTTTGAAGCGATAGCAGGGGAAAGTGCGATTCGGTATAATACTCACATGGATATTTCATCGAAGATAAGTCCCCATATTATGTTTCTTTTGACCGCGGTGATATATCTCCTCGCGCAATTTATCGGCGAGTACATGATAATTTTCGGCATCATTCAGTTTTTGCCGTCATTTGCCGCCGTACTCTACAGTTCCAAGCAAGTCATCGTGGTGGTGCACCTTATTATCACGCTCGCGCTCGTAATCTATGCGAAGCGGGTGAGTACGAGACTTTATAAATAGTGCCCATGAACGCAGTAAAGCCTGTCATACTTATCGCACTCGTTGCGCTCCTCGGATACACGGGATATACTCTTGTCCGTGAGAGGAACAACGTCGTGAATGAGACCGCAAATCTCGCGGAGACGGCGAAAAAATTGAGCGACGAAAACGCGAAGTTGCAAGACGACATCGAGTATTACAAGCGGCCGGAAAATCTTTTGAAAGCATCGAAAGCGCAGTTTAACTACAAGGCGGAAGGCGAGCAGATGATTATCGTCGTTCCTGATACTTCTACAGGGACGCCGACAAGCACGCGGAATTAATACAGTGGCAGTATGTTTGCTTCCCAAGCAAAATACACGGGTTCGATTCCCGTATTCCGCACCATAAGAAAATGACCCGGCACGGGTCATTTTTAGTGCGGAATATGGGAATGGGAAAGGGGTCGGGAAAACGGAAGTTTTCCCGTGGCGGAGCACACGAACCG
This sequence comes from Candidatus Jorgensenbacteria bacterium, assembly GCA_037444725.1. Classification (GTDB taxonomy): domain Bacteria; phylum Patescibacteriota; class Minisyncoccia; order UBA6257; family GWB1-50-10; genus CAIKKG01. The sequence continues at coordinate 9,925 of JBBILW010000015.1, forward strand.
CTGGGTTCGTGAGAGTGAGCGATTGAGCGAACGATATTTCAGTATTCCGCACCATTTAAAAAATGACCGAACAAGAAGCGGCAGAAATGCCGACTTTTGTTCTACTGGACACGTTAGAGAATCTATGCTAAAACATGCTCAAGTTAAGTCAGGCGACATAACGTAGCACTTTACCAACAGAAGGGAGCACGCATGAGCGGCAATGTGGAGTTCGTTGGCATCAAGGCGCCCGCCTCAATCAAGGTCGGGAAGCATCTCCTCGCGAAGGGGTACGACCTTGCGACGCACACCGGTCTCGCGCTGGGGTCGCTCATCGAGTGCGACGCGTTCGGGATCCTGCTGAAGGACCCCGAGGTGAAGCTGAAGACGTACTTCTTCGGCCTCGTGAAGAGGGCGCCGCGGAGGATGTTCCTCGGCGTGGTCTGGTTCGACAACAAGGATCGCAACGCGACCGAGGTGAACTGGGTCTTCGACGTGTACGGGCGCAAGCACGTCGATCGGATCGGGCGGATGGCCGAGGAGCTGGCCGACACCTTCAACGTCAAGGTCACTGTTCGCCTCGCGTGCGAGCAGCCGAGCGTCGAGACCTGCCTCTCCGACTACGACGCGGCCGACAACCTCTAGCAGTGCGGAGAGCGCCCATCATGAGCCCCTTGTGGATACCACTCCACTTTGGGGCTCTTTTTATTAAAAATATGTTGCGTTGACGTTAGAGTAATCTTGTGCTACTCTATGCTAAGTTCATGTGGCAATAATGCCACCACAACCGAGGTATCCATGGCACAAGGTGACAGCAGTGCAGGGCTGAACGCGGCCGCGCGCGGTCTCGTGAAGGGCGCCGCTTTCAAGCTGATCGCAACGCACAAGGAGCACACCATCGCGCACGACCTCTACCGGTTCAGGTGCCACGATGGCCGTGAGTTCACGGAGTTTGTTCAGGCGGAATACAACGCTCCGAACCCCATCATCTTCTGCGCGCTCCGCGATTCGGCCGGCAAGGACGTTCCCGAGACGCTCTGGACTGCGAAGGAGATGTCCGACATCTGCGGCGTCCGCTACGCATCATGAATCACCCTCCCCGCGCCACGCATCAGGCGACGGGGAGTTTTTATTGACGGTCACGGTTTTTGGATGTACAACTGTGAACAGCATTTTTCACGCAAGTTTTAACAGAAAGGTACACACATGCTCGCAACATTCGAAACGTGGAGCACGGGAGTCTATCGCGACTTGAATGAGAGGCTGAGTCGTCTCATCAAGCCGTTTACGTTCGTGGTAGAGCGCAAATTGGAGTACCTGAAAACGAAGAGGGACACGTGGAGCTCGGCGCGCATCGCACGCGCGCTTGGCGTCATGGTAGCAGGCGAGGAAGTGGTTACCGTGCCGAATATTCTCTCGGCCATGCGTCCGCTTCTCATACTTCTAGTCGTTCTGCCGCTGCGGCTCTCGCATGCTCCGACGTGGATTATCGCATTCGCGTTTGCGGTTGCGATGGCGACCGACAAGCTCGACGGCACATGGGCGCTCCTTCATGGCCACACGCGCTTTGGCGAGGTGCTCGACCCCATCTGTGACAAAATCGCGCTCGCGATATTCATCATCCCGGATTTCATGCACCTTCCGGTCTGGATCATGAGCCCGCTCTTGTTCTTCGAGGCCATGCTCTTCATGATCGTTATTCTTGCGGTGTACGCGATTCAGCTCGGCATTCTCTCCTACGAGGTGAAGCTGACCGCGAACATCTTCGGCAAGGTGAAGTTCACGACCGAGGTAGTGGCAATGAGCTTTCTCGTATTTCACGAGTACACGCTCGCAGCCGTTTTCTTCGGTATTGCGGTTCCGTTCGCGTGCGCTTCGGCAGTGCGGAAGGCTGCCGACATCATCCGTTCTGCCCCCAATGCTCGTTAAGAGCGGGGGCAGTTTTTTTCTTTCAAAAAATACGAGAATATTGCATACTGTGAGATATGGCACACATTAAGCCCGCACTTGCAGGCGGATTCCGGGATTATCTCCCCGAGGAGATGATTCCCCGTGAACGGATGCTTTCAACCATCAAGTCGGTATTTGAGCGTTTCGGATTCGCGCCGCTTGAAACATCGAGTGTTGAAAAAACTGAAATTTTGACAGGGGGCGATGAGCATTTCAAAAAACAGATATACGGCGTTTCGCAATTGACCGCGGATGAAACAGAAGACGCGGGGAATGAGCTCGCTCTTCGCTTCGATCTCACCGTTCCTTTTGCGCGTGTGATTGCCGCAAACTTGAGCACAATAAAAAAACCGTTTAAACGTTATGAATTCGGCAAAGTCTGGCGAGGAGAACGCCCCCAGGCGGGACGGTATCGCGAATTCATGCAATGCGATGCGGATATTGTGGGAACGACATCGACGCTTGCCGATGCCGAAATCATCGCGCTCATGTATGCGACACTCAAAGAGCTTGCTATTCCGAACTTCGTCATTCGCGTAAATAACCGCAAGATTTTGAACGGCATTGCGGAATATGCGGGCATCGAGACGTGGAAAACCGAACCGATATTGCGTGCTATCGATAAGCTCGATAAGCAATCCTGGGACGAGGTAGCGAAGGAGCTCGCGGGCGACAAGGGCGCCCATCTTGCCGAGAAAGAAATCGAGGCAATCAAGAAGCTCATCACTATAAAAAAGACGAAGCAGTCGGACACGCTTCTTGCGATTGCAAAACTCATGAAAGGAAATGCGGTCGCCGAGGAGGGAATCAGGGAGCTCGCAAAAATTGCAGACCATGTGAAAGATTTGGGTGTACCCGATGAAGCATGGCGCATTGACCTTACGGTTGCGCGCGGTCTTGGTTATTACACGGGCACGGTATTCGAAACGACACTTACGGATCTCCCGAATATCGGCAGCGTCTTTTCGGGCGGACGCTATGACAATCTTGTGGAGCGATTCGGTTCGTCTCCTGTTGCGGCAGTCGGCGCCTCCGTCGGCATCGACAGACTTTTTGCGGCACTGGAACAGTTGAAACTTGTGAAGCAAGGGAAGTCTACTGCAAACGTACTTGCGTTGAATTTCGACGAATCGGCGACGCGTGATGTGCTCGCGATTACCGCGGAACTTCGCGCGGCGGGTATCAATGCCGAATTCTACGCAGGAGACGAGAATAACATGAAGGCGCAGCTTGCGTATGCGGTCGCGATGGAAGTGCCGATTGTGCTTATCGTGGGCGCAAACGAAATCGAAAAGAACACGGTAATAGTGAAAGACATGGTGAAGCGTAAGCAGGAAGAAGTAAAACGAAAGGATTTGAAAGCAAGCATAGAACTCATACAACATTCACGATAAACGCTCTGCCCCGTCAAAAGGATGGGGCAAAGATTTTAGTTAACGCATGGTTCAAGGATTTTGGTCAAAACTGAAAAAGCCGATTGTTGCGCTGGCGCCCATGGCGGATGTCACGGATTCCGCGTTTAGGCACGTCATCGCGAAATACGGCAAGCCCGATGTGTTCTGGACGGAGTTCGTTTCATGCGCAGGTCTTTGCTCCGAAAAAGGAAGGCCGCGGCTTTTGAAAGACCTGAGATACGGCAAAGACGAACATCCGATAGTGGCGCAGCTTTTTGGCGCGAATCCGGAACAAATGGAAGAATGCGCGCGTCTTGTACGCTCGCTTGGCTTCGATGGCCTTGATATCAATATGGGCTGCCCCGACCGCGCGATAGAAAAGCAGGGCGCAGGAGCGGCGCTCATGAAAAACCCGAAACTCGCGCAGAAGCTTATCGCAGCGGCAAAAAAAGGCGCAGGCGATATGCCGGTATCCGTGAAAACAAGGATCGGATACAACGAGAATACGCTGAGTGAGTGGCTTCCCGCGCTTCTCGAAATGGAACCCGCCGCAATTACAATACATGCGCGCACGCGGAAAGAGATGTCAAAAGTTTCTGCGCATTGGGACGCGCTCGAAGGCGCAGTTGCACTCGCAAAACAATACGGCTCCGCGCGCTCTCGCACGCTCATTCTCGGCAACGGTGACGTAAAAAGCGTTGAGGAGGCTTGGGAGAAGGCAAAAAAGTACGGGTTGGACGGCGTTATGATTGGCCGCGGCATATTCGGCAACCCCTGGCTCTTTAATGAAAAGAAATCGATGAAACCCGTGTCGGTAAAAGAAAAATTGCGTGTACTTATAGAGCACGCAAAAACATTCGAAAAGCATTACGAGGGAATTAAGCGTTTCGATGTGATGAAGAAGCATTTCAAAGCGTATGTGCGCGGCTTCGACGGCGCAAAAGAGCTCCGCATCGAACTTATGGGCGCGCGCGACGCAAAGGGAGTCAGCGCCATTATCAAGTCATTCAAATTGACGAAATAGAATCAAACTGGTATCGTATAGCTCACGTAGCTTAACAACCAACTAGGAAAGAGGGGTCGCAAAATGCAGCAGGTGCAGACGCCGCGAGGCAATGCGCTCCAGGCGCCCATGGGGCGCGAGAAGCTCTTCACCCCGGGCACGTTGATCGTGCTCGACGAGAAGGGTCGCGAGTACGCGACGCTCAAGAAGAAGTACGGCGAGGAGTTCTACACCGTCCACGCGGTGAAGAACAACAAGACGAGCTCGGGCGAGGTCCTGCAGATGGTCAGCTTCTACGCAGGGCAGAGGCCGGTCACGGAGCCCGGCATCCACTTCCGGCGGTACTAGTACCGCTCGCATACATACTGCGGGCAGCGCACTCCGCGCTGCCCGCTTTCTATTTACCCGTTGGTCATTTACGATTATAAGACTCATGCGCATTCAGAAATACATGTCGGAGAAAAAGATATTATCCCGCCGCGAAACGGAGGATTTTATATTGAAAGGCTTCATTACCGTAAACGGTAAAGTGGTCAAGGAGCTCGGAACGCAAATTGACCCGGAAAAAGATAAAATCGAAATCATCTCATCGGCGAAACCCGCACTTGGTAAAAAAATCACAATCGCGTTTAATAAACCGCGCGGTATCGTTTCATCGAAAATTAAAGAAGAGGGGCCGACCGTGTTCGATATTCTTCCTCAATATACGTACTTGAATACCGTAGGAAGACTTGATAAAGAAAGCGAAGGTTTGCTCCTGCTCTCAAACGACGGCGCGATAACGTCCGCAGTCACAGGAACCGATCATTTGATTGAAAAGGAATATGAGGTGACCGTGGCCGAGCCCGTGCCGCAAGGGAAGCTCCGAAAAATGGAGGAGGGCGTGAATCTCGAAGACGGCATGACATTGCCCGCAAAGGCACGCGCCGTGTCTTCCACGACATTCAAACTTACCCTCAAAGAGGGAAGAAAGCACCAGATTCGCCGCATGTGCGCCGCATTGCATCTTACGATTACCAAACTGAAACGCCTTCGCGTGGGCCCTGTAACGCTGAAGGGCATCGAGTCCGGAGCATTCAGAGAACTAACTGCAGATGAGGTTGTAAAATTAAAAAATGCACAATAAAACCGCCCATAACAGGCGGTTTTATTTTTCTATTTGGAGCACACTGTGCAAATTTTTGGATGCGTACATGCCTGATAAACTGCTGAAAGGCCTACGAGGACGTAAATGAGGCTAACGACGAGCGGCCAGGCACCGAAAAGCCACTGCACGATATCAAACTGCTGTCCGTAGAATAAATCCGCACCGCCTACCATAAGCCAATTCAGACCGCCGATAATAAGAAGGATGAACGTAATTTTATGGATTATCTTCATAATTGAAAGAAAATAAACGACCTTTCCACTGAAGTATACCATTTCGGAACAACGCAATTGCTATACTAAAAGGAATGAGAAAGATATCACTGTATCTTGCGGCGGTGGTGGTATTGGGTGCAATCCTTACGGGATACTGGGTATATTCCCGCTATTTTTCGAAGCAAGTTTCGGATGAGCTGACGATGAAAGTGGAGAAAGGAGACATTCAAAGCATCGTCAATGCGCGCGGCGAGGTGGTCTCGCAAAAGGAATTCAATCTTGAGTTTCCATACGCAGGAACCGTTGAAAAGGTATTCGTTTTGGACGGCGACAAAGTGCAGGCAGGAGCGCCCCTCATAAAGCTCGAAACGCAGGAACTCGACCTTGATCTCGCGCGCCTCCAAGCGGTCTTGCAGCAGGCGCAGGCGAATTATCAAAAATTGCAGGCAGGAGCAACGCTTGAAGATGAGAATGTTTCACGGGCCAACGTTACGAGTGCGCGTGCGGCGCTCGATAGCGCCAAAGGAGTTCTTCTCGCGGCGATTACCGACGCATACACGCGTTCTGATGACGCAGTACGCAACAAGATTGATCCCTTATTCTTAAATCCGCGCACTGCCCCTCAACTTTCATTCCAAATTGGTGATCAGCAATTGAAAACAGACATAGAATCGCTGCGTCTTTCGGTGGAATCTAAATTGAATGATTGGTCGGACTCGTTGAAATCAGCGGATGCGTCGGGCGACCTCTCCGCACTCGCGGCGACTGCAAATGCCAACCTTACGCAAGTGCGTGCGTTAAATGACAAGACGACGATTATTTTGAACACGCTTGTTGCAAATTCGCAACTCGCTCAGGCAACTATAGACGCGTGGAGAGTAAACGTATCGGCGGGAAGACTCGCAGTGGGTCTTGCGGTTACCACGCTTTCATCAGCAGAAGAAAAAGTTTCGGCAGCACAATCAAACCTGTCTATTGCGCAAAATGAGCTTTCGTTAAAGCAAGCGGGCACGCGCGTGGAAGAAATCGCAGCCGCAAAAGCCCAGGTAGATGAAGTAAACAGCGAAATCGCCGTCACGCAGGACAAGATTGCGAAAGCAACGCTTTATGCGCCGGCTTCATCAATTGTTACCAAGGTTTATCTCGAGCAAAAAGAGGTATTCATGCCGGGCACACCCGCCATTTCGCTTTCTGTCGACGCGTTAAAACTGCAGTCTGATGTTTCCGAACTTGATATCGGAAAATTCAGAATGAACGGGGGATTGGACGTGAACATTAAATTCGATGCATTTCCCGATTATAAATATGCGGGGAAGCTCCTTTCGATTGATGCGAAGGAAATCATCAAAGAGGGAGATACGTTCTATCGCGCGAACATATTCTTTGATCCCTCTCTCGCGCTAAAAGACGGCAACGTCGTGCGCACGGGAATGAGTGCCGATTTGGAAATTATCGCTGAGACAAAGAAAAATGCGATTAAAATTCCCGGCATCGCTGTGTACAAGAAAGGAGACAAG
>JBBILW010000016.1:0-16886 GCA_037444725.1 Candidatus Jorgensenbacteria bacterium
TGCTCTTCCGATCTAAGCGATAGTGAACGGATGCTTCTCGCGCGAGAGCCATTTATTTTCAAATGAAATAAATGCGAACTGTCCCGCGTGATATTCCATTTTCGTTCCTACCGGCTTCAATTTTATTTCTGTGACCGATTCCACGATGCGGACTTCCTCGATAACATATTCGTGCCGCGGCCCGAAGCGTGTGTAGAGGAAGCGCTTATATACATACGCGGCAAGTGAAAGGAATGAGATGCCAAGAATCCAATATCGGAGTGGCAGGTAATTCGATATATCGCTCGAAATAAAGAGCATGTGCAGCATCATAAACACAAGCGGAACACCCATGAATATGTGCGAGATTTTCCAGATGTGGTACGGCAACTTCACGTAGAACGTCAGGAAGATGAGCACGAACATCGTATAGAATGCGAGGAGGCCGTAATCATACGAAAGAATGGAGGAAGGAAGAATGAGATTCATTACTGCGCGGATGTTCGGCAACGCATTCACAATCAAAAAAAGCGGATGATAAATAATGAGCGCAAAGCCGCCTCCGCCTATCAGACGGTGCGCATGATACACCTTATCGAGTCCGCCGAACCATTTTTCCAAAAATTTAAGCCGTGCCGCGAGAAAAAACTCAAAACTGATGAGCACAGTGCCGAGCAATGCCGTTATTTGCCCAAGGCTCTTGAGCGGATAGCCTCTAATTGGATCCAGGCCTCCCTTGGAAAGAATCCAGAGATTGAGCGTTAAAAATAAAGCGCAAAAAACTATTAACCATCCAGTTTTCTTCATCTATCCGTAATTATAGCTTATTGAACGAGCACGCCGACTATCGGATATTTCCGCTTGATAATATCTCCCCCGATCAAATCGAGTTCTTTCGAGGAATCTCTTCCCGCAAGATAATGATACGAGGCACCCGTCACGTAGAACTCCTTTCCGCCCGCGGTCACGTCATATACATAACCATCAAGACCGATATAAATCGGCTTGTCGGGGTTCGTTCCATCAAACGGCGCTAAGTCTGCTGCGCGGAATTGCGGATAATTGCCCGCAGGAATAGGCGGCGTCGGCCGCATGCGCACAACTGCGTATGTGATTCCTATCGAAGCGAATAATACGACCGCGAAAAGTGCGATTAATTTTTTACCGAAGAGGTGCATATTGTTTTGATTACTGCGGTAACGGTATTGGCTGAGGAATTTGAACCGGTTTCGGTGCTGCACTACCTTTTTGTTGCTGAACCGCGTTCTTCACCTGAATGACGGATGCTTCCAGCTTGGTTTCAACCGTCTTCGTCGACATGAATGCGTAACCGAGTACCAGCACTATTATAACGCCAACGACACTTAAAATCTTCTTGTTTTTTAATGTTTTCATGTGCGTGTTAAGGTTGTGGAATCGGCTGAGGAATCACCACGGCATCTGGCGGAACAGTCGCAGGTGCTGGGGCGGGCGCTGGCGCTGGAGTCGCGGCCGGGACAGGCTGAGGAACCACCACGGCAGCAGGCGGCGTTGACGTCTGCCCTCCGCCTGAAGCGGATGTGTTCGTTTGAGTGTTATTCGTATTGGTTTGCGTATTGGTCTGCGTGTTGGTATTAGTCTGAGTATTCGTCTGTGTATTGGTGTTCGTATTTGATGCAACCTGAGTACCCGCGTTTGCACTAAATGTACCAACTATTGGAATCGTGTTGAAGAATGTTGTTGAATGCGGAAATGCCGCGGAAATATCTATGCCTCCGGTTACGCCGTGGTGATTGCAATTAACCCATGATGAATTGCCGGTCATATCATAGACCGTGCCATTAAACGCGACATAACAGCTGCTGCCATTATTGTGCGTTGCGAGCGTTGTCGTATTGAATACGTTTGCGGACGCTGTATTCGTCTGAGTTGTCTGATTTGTTTGGGTGTTTGAATTTGTTTGCGTATTTGTCTGAGTATTTGTTTGCGGAGCGGGTTGATTCACTGCAACCTGTATATTGTTGGCGCTAAACGTTCCGATTTTCGGAATTGAATTGAAATATGACGTCGGATGCGGAAACATCGCAGAAATATCTTTTCCGCCTGTCACGCCATGGTGCGCACAGTTCGGCCAGACTGAATTGCCGGTAAGATCGTACACCGTTCCATTATATGCAACATAGCAGCTGCTTCCGGAATTATGTGAAAGCAAATCAGCCGGACTAAAGACAGGCATAGATGCAAGTGTTTGCATAGTTGAAGAAACCGCTGCCGCCGCCGCAACTTTCGGAATGGGGATAGGTACTACCGCTACCTTTGTCGGTTTTGGCATAGGTGCAGCAACAGGTGCAGAAACCGCCGTTTGCGCAACCTGCGTAACCGCCTGGACGATTTGTCCTATATTCGCTGATTGGTTGGCCGCAGGACTCGGCGTTGGCTGAGGAATTACCGTTGTCGCTGTGACATCTTTTGGCGCTAGAGCATTCGAAAGTTCATAGGTAACCATGCTCGCGGTCGCCGATGTGGTAACCAAAAGAACTCCCACTATGAAATATGGAACGACTTTTCCAAGGATACGCGTAATGTTCATCTATCATAAGACGCGGACAATTCCTTATTCTTACTTCCGTTTTCCCGACCCCTTTCCCTGTTCAAATCCGGTACAAAAAATCCGCCTATCGGCGGATTTATTTGTGGACCCGACGGTAATTGAACGTCGGCTCGTTTTCACTCGCCTCCCACGAACCCAGCGGTTCGTGTGCTCCGCCACGGGGAAACTTCCGTTTCCCCGACCCCCTTCCCGTTCAAATCCGGTACAAAAAATCCGCGCGTACGCGGATTTGTTTGTGGACCCGACCGGATTTGAACCGGTGACCTCCTCATTGCAAATGAGGCGCTCTACCAGCTAAGCTACGGGCCCTTCTTCAAACTTCAAGCCGCCGATGCGGCGACTCTTGTGGGCGTGGAAGGAATCGAACCTTCGACCTCTGTCTTATCAGGACAGCGTTCTACCACTGAACTACACGCCCATTTTTATTGCGATTGTAACTTTAATGCCTCAAAGCCTTTGATGTCAAACCTTTGCTCCGGCGAGCCGCGACCGCTGATTTCGAAGGCAACATTAATATTACTCAAAAGAAATCCAATCGCAAACATGATAAATGCAAACAACAACCCCGCCATCACTACGGCGAGTATTGAAAAAATTGTTTGGCGGGAAAAGCGGAATTTTGAGAGATTGGCGAGCAGTGAGTTCATAAATATGTTATAGCGAGGGTGCTCCTCCCGTATCTTCTCTGAAATATACAGTACCTTTTACGCTGAGCGCCGCTCTGTCTCCTGTGCGAGAAATCGAATAGCCTTGGAATGAGGAGAGGTAACGGAAATGTTCCAGCGTGTCGATGAACGAAAGAAGTGCGTTGTAATCCCCCGTGAGGTCGATGCGGAAATTATATGCGCCAAAAGCAGAAGCTGAAGCGGGTGATTCGCTGATGAATGTGTACTGAAGTCCAAGATTGCTTTTTTGTGTCAGCACCATTATTTCCTGCCGAAGATTGATGAGCTGTTCCTCGGTCGGCACGTACGCGTACATTGTATTCAAATAGCGTGAGGCTCGTGTGCGGTATTCCGAACGGAGCGCCGCAAGAGAATTCAGCGATTGCGAACGCACAGCAAGATCCTGACGCATCGACGTAATGCTATCCGAAGAATTTTTTATCGAGTTTCCGAAATAAACGAGACCACCCGCAAGTACGGCGAGAATCCCGAAGGTGAGCAGCCCCTCAAATAATAATTTTTTCTGAAATGCATTCAGCTGCATTGTGTATACTTATTTTATCATACTATGGACTTCCCGATACGGACTGTCACTCATCGAGACGCTGAATATCCTCATTTGCTTCTCGAAACTGCAGGACACCCTGCGGAAATCCATGTACGGGGCGAGCTTCCCGCACAGAACGAACTTTGCATCGCAATCGTCGGCACGCGCAAAGCAACGCGCGAGGGAAAGGCGCTTGCGTATACTTGCGCAGAAGAACTCGCAAAACGCGGTTTTGTAATCGTGAGCGGCCTCGCGCTTGGCGTGGACGGTGCGGCGCATGATGGCGCGCTTGCGGCAAACGGTAAAACAATTGCGGTACTCGCAAACGGTCTTGATTCTATTTATCCGCGCCAGCATGAACATCTCGCCGAACTCATTCTCGAGAACGGCGGCGGCATCATCTCCGAATACCCGGATGACTCCCCTTCATTTCCCAGCCAATTCCTTGAACGTAATAGAATCGTGAGCGGTCTTTGCATCGCTACCGTGGTAATCGAGGCGCCTCTACGTTCGGGCTCGATTTCAACGGCACGGAACGCCATTGAGCAAGGTCGCGAAGTATTCGTATTCCCCGGGGCAGTAAACCATACCAATTATCAGGGCTCGCATAGACTGTTGCGCGATGGCGCCCGTCTTGTTACCGGTTATAAGGATATTCTTGCCGATTTGGGCATGTCTGATACGGAAAATAATCAACACGCCGCTGCCCAAAACGACGCTCCCGATGATGCGGATGAGGCAGCCATTCTCAACATGCTCACGGAGGCCGGCGAGCCCCTCTCAATTGACAGAATCTGCGAACTGACTACACTTCACCCACGCATAGTCAGCGAGAAGCTCACCATGCTTACGCTCTCCGGTACCGTATCGGAAACAGCTAAAGGTTTTACACTCACATAATGAAACTCGTTATCGTTGAGAGCCCCGCAAAGGCCAAAACAATTGAAAAGTATCTGAAGGGAGAATATAAGGTCGTCGCGAGCGTCGGCCATATTCGCGACCTTCCGAAAAGCAACAAGAAGGCCATCGATATAAAGGAAGGCTTCGTTCCGCATTACGAAATTTCCAAAGGTAAGGAAAAGGTGGTGGACGAGATAAAAAAGCTCGCCAAAAAGGCGGATGAGGTGCTTCTTGCAACCGACCCTGACCGCGAGGGTGAGGCTATCGCATGGCATATAAAGGAAGCGGTCGGACTCAAAAATCCGAAGCGTGTCGCCTTCCACGAAATCACCGAGCCTGCGATTCAGGAGGCTATTCAACATCCGCGCGCGATAGATGAGAATCTTCGTAAAGCACAAGAAGCTCGGCGCGTATTGGACAGGCTTGTAGGTTATGACCTCTCAGGACTTCTCTGGACCAAAATGTGGTACGGCGCGCTTTCCGCAGGCCGCGTACAGTCGCCCGCACTCCGCATTATTATGGAAAAGGAGCGAGAAATTCGCGCCTTCATTCCCGAACACTATTCCGTAATTACGGGATATTTTATGACTGCTGATAAAAAAGAGCTCACACTCGTATGCGAAAAGGAACCGCGCGAGCAATCAGAAACCGATGCAATCGTTTCGCATGCAAAAACGGGCACGTGGCGCGTGGCCGACGTAAAACTCACCGAAGCTAAGCGCTCGCCTAAGGCACCGTTTACCACCTCAACGCTCCAGCAGGCCGCGAGCTCGCGCCTCGGCTTCTCGCCTTCGCGCACGATGGCTATTGCGCAAAAACTTTATGAGGCAGGATCAATTACCTACATGCGCACGGACAGCGTAAATTTGAGCGAAATCGCACTTGCGGAAATATTTTCGACCATCGAAACAAAGTATGGCAAGGATTTTGTAGCGCATAGAACGTACACCACGAAGTCGAAAAATGCGCAGGAAGCGCACGAAGCGATCCGCCCCACGCACGCATCGGTAAAAAATGCGGGACATTCCGACGAACAAAAACGGCTCTATTCGCTTATCTGGCAAAGAACCGTAGCGTCGCAGATGGTAGACGCAAAAGTGCTCCGCACGAAAATCAGCGCGAATATTGAAACCCCCGATGCCATACCGAACTTTTCCGCGACGGGTACTATTGTGGTAACTCCGGGCTGGCTTCTCGCCGACCCTGAGGCACGCGGAGAAGACGTCGAGCTTCCTAAGGTTGCGAAGGGAGATGCGCTTACGCTTCTCAATGTAGAAGCCGAAGGAAAAGAAACCGAGCCGCCTGCACGCTACACGGAAGCGGGACTTGTTAAGGAACTCGAGAAGCGTGATATCGGACGCCCAAGCACGTATGCTTCCATTATTAAGACGCTCCAGGACCGCGAGTATGTGCAGAAAATCGGCAAAGCGCTTCATCCGTCCGCTGTCGGCGAGGTGGTGAGCAACTATATGGAAAAGAAGTTCGCCGATTATATCAGCGATTCATTTACCGCAGAAATGGAAAATGATCTCGATAAAATCGCATCCGGCGACCGCGAATATCTCAAAACTCTTAAAACATTCTATACGCCTTTTTCGAAGCAGGTTGAACTCGCGAAAAAAGAAGAGGGCAAGATTACCGATTTGGGCGCGGCACCTGCCGAATTCAAATGCCCTGTGTGCGGCGCGGACATGATTATTAAGCTCGGACGTGCGGGAACATTTATGAGTTGTTCACGCTTCCCTGATTGTATGGGTGCGAGGAAAATGGACGGCCTTGTTATGGAGGGCCCGAAACTGCTCAATGAAAAGTGCCCTGATTGCGGCGGAGAACTTGTAGAGCGCGAGGGGCGTTTTGGTAAGTTCATCTCATGCAGCAACTGGAGCCGCGGCAAAAAAGGCTGCCACTATATCAAAACAAGCCCCGAAGAAGAGGCGAAGAAGCGCACGGGCGTGAAGTGTCCGCTTGATGGCGGAGAAATTATCGAACGCCGCGGACGATTCGGCGCGTTCTTCAGCTGCTCAAATTACCCTACCTGCAAATTTATTATGAAATCGCGGCCGACCGGCAACGTATGTTCGCTCTGCGGCTCGCTTATGATGGAGGGAACAAAAACTATCCCTGAACGCTGCTCCAATAAGGCGTGCCCGAATCACAATCCGCATAAACTTAACAAAGAAACAAAATAACTGACAACTAATAACTATTGAGTTCAGAAAATTTCTTCTCGTAGTTCAGTTCAAAGTGAAACTCGAGCTCTTCGTCTGAAATGACGACGCGTTCGCCTTCTCCTTTACGCGCGCGATAGGCCGCGAGGCGCTTCATTGCAATCGGACGCGCAACGCGCGTTTCAATCATGTTTCCGAATGAATCGCTGAGGAGCCATTCAAGCGAACGTGCAATTCGGCTCTTTTTTTCTGTGCGTCTGTGCTCATCTGATGCAGCTAAAGGCTGCATACCCGCCCAAGCGTTGCGTTCGATAAAAGCATTCAACGCCTCATCGCTCCCCCATAACGGAATCAGATTCCGATACAGTTCACGGCGATAATAATTATGCGGCTCTTTTTCGTACGTTGCCTTCGTTACAAAATGATTGAAACAAAGCTTATCGGGACTGCTCTCCTGCAAATCATCAAGTCTGCGTGCGTGAAGCAGTGAGAATAATGCGCTCACGATGTAACGAGTTGTGAATATTCTTCCCGCCCGCACGCCCGTCACCACATCGAAATCCGAACGGTCATGCACGTTTCCCATAGACATGGAGCCGCTCACGCACACGAATTCCACAAAAGGAATGTGCTTGAACCATTTCGAGAGATTCATTAACGTCTTCCATTTTTTATCGAGCAAGAAATCCTGTTCCCGTCGCTTCACTCCTCCGCACTCATGCGTTTTCAGCCAATAAAAACCCTCCTCTTCTTTCAAAGATTTTTTCACGATTCCTTTTTCAAGAAATTCGGAAACATCGTCTGCGGGAACATCGGGCAGCGCCTCGACGATTTCCATGAACGTGAGAGGTCGCCCCAGCGAACCATGGAGTGTAAGAAGCTTTGTAATTGCGGGCGCACTAGTCTTCTTCACGGTGCAAAGGTAGCTCAAGCGTCATCGGCTCAACCGCGGACTTTCCGCCGGCAATCTTCATAACGTCTTTATCAATCTTTCCGAACTCTTTGTAGGCGCTATTAAACGTATTCACGGAAGTACCCAAATGATTGCCAAGCTTCTGGAGCATCGCTTCATAGCTCGCGATATGTTTACCAAGCTCGCCTACGCGCTTCACAATGTCTTTTGCAGACTCCTCAATCTGAAGCGCTTTCAATCCTTGCAGCACCGTCTGCAAATACGCAAGGAACGATGTCGGCGAAACGATGATGACATGCTTTTCTTTGAATGCGTATTCAATTAAATCGCGTGTATTTACCTTGACCGCGCCCACCTGCGCGATAAGCAAGTCGTAATAGATTGCCTCGTGCGGAATGAACATAAACGCGAAATCCATAGTTCCCCGTCCCGGCAGTACATATTTCGCCGTTTCGTCTATGCGATTCTTGAGGTCAGTCTTAAAAATCTTTTCAAGGCGTTCTCGTTCAAGCGGATCCTTTTCTTCAATAATACGGTTGTAGTTCTCGAGCGAAAACTTCGAATCAATGGGAATGATTTTATCTTTTACGAAGACGACCGCATCAACAATCAAATCTTTGCCTGTCTTTTCGTCGGTCCCCATGTGGTACTGCACCTCATAACTTCCCGGCGGCATTACGTTTTTGAGCAGTGCTTCCAAATAATACTCACCTAAAATTCCGCGCTGTTTCGGATTCTTCAAAATATCCTGCAACGACTGGAGCTGGTCGGCGAAATTCACCACTTGTCTGTTCGTTTCATCGAGCTTCGTGAGACGTTCGGTAACATCCTTAATTATTTTTGTCGTTTCGCCGTGCTGATACTGTACAAAGCGAGTTGATTCTCCAAGCTTCGCATCAAGCGTGCGGTTCAATTCCTGAATTTGCTGCTGCAACATAAGGAGCGAACTCTTATCTTCGGGCACCTGTGCATTCTTTTTCATGGCGCGATAAAGCACAAAAAAACCCGCGACAATAACCGCGATGACTACGATGAGATATATGGTGACTGTTTCCATATTAATTAATGCTTACCACGACACCGATGGCGATAAACACGATGAGCGCAATAAGCACATTGCCGCCAAGATAAAGGTACGAAAGCAATCGCTCGCGATTATAAAATTCATATGCTAACGCCGCATTCACCATATTTACCACCACTCCCAAAAACCACATGCCCAAAATACTCGCACGCGTACCGAATGTATCCACGCCGTTTAGAGCGTCAAAATGCAACACGATGAGCGGAGCAAGCCGCCCGTAATTCATAAACGCCATGACTCCCGAAATGGCAAGCAATACGCACGCAATGGCGACAAGCACGACAATTGTTCTGTTGATTCCCAAGATTTTTGCAACCATTTGCCTTATTGTACCGCGAAGCAATCAATAAAAAAACACCCCTGAGATTGTCAGGGGTGCGTGTGAGGAACGGTGTCCTCTAATACGTGTACCGCGAAAGCCACTCCACGGACATGCCGATTGCGGGGTCACGGGTTTCGCCGGGGCCGCTGCAAATGCCGAACATGCCTCCGAAGGCGTTCGCGCCCACGTAGAGCGTGTCCGCGTTCGTGAACGACCTCGTTCTGCCGAAAACTCCCGTGAGAAGCACCTCGTTGGTCTTGAGGTAGTATCCCGCAAGGATGTAGACGAGCTCCCGCACGCTCGGCATGTATTCCGAGCCGGTCGCAAAGAGTTTCACCTGCTCGGATTCGAGCAGATTCAACGAGTTCGCGAGCAGCGACTTCTTCATGAGCACCCAGCGTCCGTTGCCGCCCGCGTCGGCGGCGAAAGGCTGCGAGGCAACCCACGCATTGCAGTACGCGACGCCTCCCGCGGGAAGCATCGCGCCGATGTCGACAATCGAGGGACCGGGAAGGACGAGCACGAGAATGTGCGTGTCCTTCATCTTCACGAGCGCTTCCTCCGAAAAGTAAACGCTCTCGAACTTTTCCGCGTCAGCGTCACTGAGGACAATGCCGAAGTGGCGTTCGTTCTCCTCGACCCCGAAGTAATTGCTTCCCATGATTTCACGGGCGCGTTCCTGCGGGGACTTCGTGAAGGCGAACCCTCGCGAAAGCGTTGCGGACTTTCCGTTCGTGTTCGTCACGAAGACGTCCACGACACCCACCGCATGTGCGGGAGTGATTACGGTGACCTCAGTCGCTGTGGCGCTCACGACATGAACTGCCACAGTGCCGAAGACGACGGTGATGCCCGCCTCGAAATTCTCCCCGCTCAAGCTGACCTGCTGCCCGCCAAGATACGTTCCCGTATTCGGGGAAACAGCGGTGACGACGGGAGACGGAATCACGGGCGGAGGCGGAGGGGGCGGCGGAGGAGGCTCAACCGGCGGAGGGGGCGGAGTTTCGCCCGAACCGTTCGGCGAACCGTCGGGGCCTCCGCATGCCAGCGTCAGCGCGAAGATGATGATGGATGCGATGAGACTCTTCCTGTAGTTGGTCCAAAACACGGCTTTTCTCCTCGTTCCTGCGGTTTGTGTGTGTTGGAGTGCTTCGAATGCAGTTGTAAAAGTGCGAATATATAATATACGAAATATGTTATTTGGTCAATGCAGAAGCTCGCCACTCCGCATTGCTATTGACTTTTTCATATACTTGTGATATAGTGTTTTCAGTTCATCACAACCGACTTGCAAGAGAAAGAGGTGAGAAAATGATGACCATCAAGGTGTATCTCCTCGCCATCACGTACGCAGCGTTGATGTTGCTCAGTGGCAGCATCGTCCTGAACCACATCACCATGACCGAGAAGCTCGATCCGCTCGAGATGCAGTTCGAAGCCATCGTCATGGACCACCTGAAGAATCACACGCCCTACGCGGGGCGCATCGACAAGATCATCACCGTGCGCAACGAGATGCTTCGAAACGAGAAGTACCTCTGGCTCGGCACCTGGAGCACAGGCGACAACGGCACGAACGCCGTGTACCTGAAGGCCACGTGGCTTCCGGAGGACGTGTACGGTTTCGCGTGGAGAGTCGCCAACTTCGGCCCGCGGAACACCAGCGACGTCATCATCGAGGCGCTCATCTACATCGTCCCGCTCATCGCCTACATCGGCATGTGGGCGGTCGTCGTGGCGTTCACGCAAATGCTACGGCAGCGGTAACTCATGCAGTTCGTTCCAACATCGGAGCACCCAGAACATCGGGTGCTCTTTTCTTTCACACTTTATTGCTATTTCCCTTATTTTTTGTATACTGTATGAGCAGTTTTTTTAAATGCGCGGGTGGCGAAACTGGCAGACGCACTACCTTGAGGTGGTAGCGCCCGTAAGGGCATGCAGGTTCAATTCCTGTCCCGCGCACAGATACAAAAAATCTCTTCGGAGGTTTTTTGTTTTAGGCGGGATTGGAGTTGAACGGGAAAGGGGTCGGGGAAACGGGAGTTTCCCCGTGGCGGAGCTAACGAACCGCTGGGTTCGTTAGAGTGAGTGCTGTGCGCACGAGCGACGTTCACTTACCTGTCCCGCGCACACGACAAAAATACCGCTCCCACGAGCGGTATTTTCTTATTTACTATCGTCTATTTTGAGTTTTTCTCGATGACGAGCGGCGAAGGAGAAGCGCTGCGGCCCACAAGATACCCAAAGGCAAAGAAAAGGCTCCCCGTAAGGAAGAGCGTGCCGATAACGATTGCCCAGCGAGAGGTTGACATACAAGCGGTATTTAGACTATTATAGACGGGTACTAGAAACCGCCGCAAGGGCGGTGCTATAAACCACCATGGCACATACAAAAGCTAAAGGTTCTACTAAATTAGGTCGCGATTCCGAATCAAAACGCCTCGGCGTCAAACTTTTTGACGGCGAAACGGTAAATGCGGGCGGCGTTATTGTTCGCCAGCGCGGCACGAAAGTGTATCCGGGCACGAACGTAATCCGCGGAGGCGATGACACGCTCTACGCAAAGAAGGCGGGCACCATCAAATTCGCCACGAAAAAGAGGAACCATTTCGATGGTTCCAGGAAGTTCGTCAAAGTGGTGAATGTTCTCTAACGAATTACTTCTCCTCTTTAACCTCGACAGTGACTTCCGCGATGATGCCATCGCCAAAGTCCACAGACACTCGGCTCGCGCCGAGTGTTTTTATAGGATGCTCCATAACCACCTTCCCCTCTCCCGCCTCGAAGCGTGCGAGTTCTTTTTCAATATCTTTTGCGTTTACCGAACCGAAGAGCTCTCCCTTCTCGCCCGCGCGCAGTTCGAACTTCAACTTCAAATCGCCAAGCGATTTCGCGAGCTTTTTAAGGCGCGCAATACGCGCTTCATTTGCTGCGTTTTTTTCTTCCGCTTGTTTTTTGACCGTCGAAACGATTGCGCTCGTCGCTATTTTTACGACGCCTTTCGGCAGCAGCGCGTTGCGCGCATATCCGTCATTCACTTCGCGCACCTCGCCCTTCCTGCCGACGCCTTTAACGTCTTTCAGTAATACTACTTTCATATGTAAAATTATTTCTTCGCCAACAATTCCGCATCGATAACCTGCAGCGCCTTATCCATCTGCGGGTCGCGCTTCTTTGTGTAATCCTCGTCCGTCATCTTCACCTCGATATCGGGCTTAAGTCCAAGCTTATCAATCTTTGTACCTTTCGGCGTGTACCAATGCGCAATCGTTACTTTGATTTCTGCCTGATCGCTCATCGGCGTCAATTCCTGCACGCTTCCCTTACCGAACGATTTCTCGCCAATAAGTTTAATGCCGCGGTTATCGCGAAGCGCGCCTGCAAGAATTTCAGATGCTGATGCCGAGCCGCTGTTAATGAGCACCACCATCGGGATATTCGCGAGCGCCTCATTGCCGTGCGCTTCAAGCACCTCGTCAGGACCGCTGCGCTTTCTCTCACGCACCACCACGCTGCCGTCCTTCAGCAGCCAGCCGCCAAGATTCGTAGCCACATCTAAGAAGCCTCCCGGATTGCTGCGCAAATCAAGCACGATGCCATTCGCACCTTCCTGCAATGCCTTTACCGAAGAATTGTAGAACAACTGCGGCACATTCGCGTTGAAATTATAGAGCTTCATCACCGCCACTTTCTGGCCCGATGCCAAAGTCTTTACCTCCGTATCGAGCGTGGGAACCTGAATGATGGCGCGTGTTATTTTGAAATCCTTCGCCTCCCTCCAGCCCGTGCGGAAAATCGAAAGCGTTACCACGGTGCCGGGCTCGCCACGAATGAGCTTCACCGCCTCTTCAACCGAAAGCCCTGTTGTATCCTTGTCGTTAATCTTCCAGATGCGGTCCATCGGGCGCAAACCTACCGCCTCTGCAGGATTTCCCTTAATCGGCGAAACAATCACGAGCTGCTCATCGCGGATGCCGATTTCTGCACCGATACCGCCGAAGCTGCCGTTCAAATCATCCTGGAACTTCTTTGCGTCGCTCGTGTTGAAATACGTCGTATACGGGTCATCGAATGCGCCAAGCATGCCCTTAATGGCACCCTCCATGAGTTTCTGGTCACTCACCTGCGACGCATCTACGAATTTCGATTTCGCGATATCTACCGCCTCCCAAAAAAGATTGAAATCGGAATCCAAGAGCTGCTTGCTGTCCGTGATGCGGATGGAATGCGAGTAACCATAACGATAGCCCGCGAATGCGGCACCGCTCATTGCCACAAGCAAAAACAGCACAATCGCCGTAGTGGCTACAGCGCGTTTTGCGGGGTGGCCGTTTGGAAACCTCGTTTTAAAGAATTCGGATATTTTACGTTTCATACGTACCTCTATTTAATCAGATTATTTACCCCCGCGCCATCCTCAAAATTTCCGTGTATTGGGTGCCGTTTTCCGTCGTTGTTGATGATAAAAGTTCGATTGCGTAGCCATCGCAGCGGTTCGCGCACACCCATTTCAAGGGGCCGAAATCTTCCGTGTGCCTCGTCGGGAATTTGGCGAGCGTGATATGTCCGCGATATTCGCGCACCTCATCGTCCCACTTCACGCCATTGCGCTTTAATGCGTCCGTGAGCTTTGCACGAAACGCGGCGAGAAATTGCGTGGCATTTTCGGAGAGCGTGAGCCAAATCATACGCGGTTCATGGTGCGGCGGCGCGAATATGATATCGCCTGTCGAAAGCGGTTTGTATTCGAAACCTTCCATCGAAGCCTCCATCGATTCGCGAATTTTGGGAATCATCGTCTCATCCTGTTCGCCCAAAAATACGAGCGTAACGTGCCACTTTTCACGCGGCTCGAATTTCACGGGCTGCGTGAGTCGCGACTGAACCACTTTCACTTCCTTTTCTATCTCGTCTTATGCTTCTTCAGGAGGAACTACCGCGATAAACAAGCGCCTTTTCATTAGTTCAATAATAGCATACAATCACGGTAATGCCGCTTCACGAGGACTACCTCAAAACCTTGAGAGAACGGGCATCGAAGAGCAGAATTTACCGCAAATATCAGCTGACCGGTATTACGCTCGCGAGCATCCTAAACGACGAAGAGCACAAGGCGCTCTACATCAAACTCGCCAAACAGCATGATGCGGATAAGCTTCTTACACTCGCGAAGCGCATAGCGGACAAGAAGAACATCAAAAACAAAGGAGCGTACTTTATGAGAGTATTCTTTTCGGACGATGACGCACCCAATAGTCACCATACATAAAAAAGAGGACGAAAAATTTCTCCGCACGAAGACGGTTCCTTTTGATTTCAAAGCATTCACTAAGAAGGAGCTCGCCGACCTCGTGAAGGAAATGCGCGCCACCTGGCACCGCCACCATGGCGTCGGTCTTTCGGCCAATCAAATCGGACGCAACGAACGCTTCTTCGTAGCGCAGGTTCCCGACACGCAGGGAAAGCAGCACTTTTACGCGATTTTCAATCCCCAAATCATCAAAACTTCCGATGAGATGGAAACCGTTGAGGAGGGGTGTCTTAGCGTCCCGCACGTATGGGGACCGACGCCGCGCCACTATCGCGTGACGCTCGAAGGATACGACATACACGAACGCAAAATCCGCATCAAAGCATGGGGGCTTCTCGCGCGCGTATTTCAGCACGAGTGCGACCACTTGGGCGGCGGACTTTTCTTGGATAAAGCAACATCGGTTGAAAAATTAGTGCCGAAAGAAGAGAAAAAATAAATAATCTATCACCCATGCGCTACGCTTTCTTCGGCTCGCCCGAATTCGCCGCGATAATTCTCGAAAAACTCATTGGCGCAGGATTTCCTCCCGCACTTCTCGTGTGCAACCCTGACCGACCTGTGGGCAGGAAAAAGATAGTTACTGCACCCGCCGCAAAGCAGAGCATCCTTGCACAAGACGAATCTATCCGTGAACAAATTGAGATACTCCAGCCGGAAAAAGTTACCGAAATCGAGGAGCAGCTCCGCGCAGGAAATTACGATCTCTTTATCGTCGCAGCGTACGGTCTTATTATTCCCAAACGCATTTTAGAAATTCCCCGCCTTGGCACTATCGGCGTGCATCCTTCGCTTCTGCCGCGCTTCCGTGGAGCAACGCCCATTCAGTCAGCATTGCTCTCAGACGATAAAGAAACGGGTGTTTCACTCTTCGTGGTAGACGACAAAGTTGACCATGGCGCAGTGCTTTCTGAAGAAACGTACGAAGCATTCGACCTGGCTTCAGTAAATTATGCGACGCTCCACGATGGACTCGCGCATCTTGGCGCAGAGATGCTTATCCGCACACTACCGGACATCGAGAAAGCGATAAGGGATGCGCAGCCGCAGGACGAATCAAAAGCTACTCTTACTTCAAAATTCAAAACGGAAGACGGCTTTGTTCCCGAGCATGAGCTTCAGGACGCCGTTTCGGGCATGAATCCAGAGCTCGTGAAGACAATAGACAGAAAAATCCGCGCATTAGGCGGCGGCATGGGTATTTATACGATTATTAAAGACAAGCGCACAAAATTATTGGAGGCGGAAGTTCGCGGCGGTAAGCTCGTGTTGAAACGCGTTCAAGAGGCCGGCAAAACGCCTAAGACGCTTTAAAACCCCTGCGCGAACGTCGCAATTTCGGGGAAGAAAATCACTCCTAACAGAAACAGGAATATTCCGATTATCCAGAATATGAGATGGGAATGCGTGGGATGCATATGTTCTCATATATTCTACCACTCATTAGTTTCCGCGACTCATTATTTTTTCCCGTTCTTTTGCACTAAAGTGCTCTATCGCGTAGCGGAGCGCCGTGCGTGGCATCCGTGTTCTGTGGGTATCTAAAAATCGTACTAATGTAGGTTTTGAGCGCTTGCCCACCTCACGAAGCATCCAACCTGTTGCCTTATGCATCAGGGTCTGCGTGTCCGAGAGCAACATCTCCGCAAGTTTCAACGTATCTCTAAAATCATTATTTCTTATAAACATACCGGACGCGAGTATCGCAATGCGACGCTCCCAGATATTGTTTGATTTCACGAGTTTATAAAGAATGCCCCTATCTTTATCTGATAAATACACGCCTAGAATATAGGGCGCCGAGGAATCCACGAGATCCCAATTATTCACACGCTTTGCGTTCGCTAGGTAAAACTTTGCGATGCGTTCCTGTGTTTTCTTGTCCCCCGCCTGAAACTCGGCGACAAGAATAATGAGCGCGGTCAGCCGGCACTCGTGATATTTGCTTAGCAAAAGCTTTTTAATTTCCGGCAGGGGAAGTGTTTTGAATTGTCTTGCAATCTTCCTCTGTTCGGGGACCGTGACACCGATGAACACATCGCCGTGGCCATACTCGCCTTTCCCTGTTTTAAAAAACCAGGCAGAGCTTTTCGCTTTCGCCGGCGAACCGCGCTTTTTGAGTTCTTGTTCTACGTTCTTCGCGTTCATGCAAGTAGTATAATTGTAAATGAACATAAATAAAGGTCGCAAAAATACGACGCTCATGAAAAACATAAACTACGATCTCTTGAAGCTCCTCCACATGTCGCTTGATAAGATATGGAGACTCGAAAAGTACTATATCAACGACTCGGACGAGGCGAAGTGCCACAGCGCACCTGCAATGAGGAAGATGCTCGAAGAGGAGAAGAAACAGGCCGAAACGCTCCGCGCTGAAATAAAAGCGCGAATGGATGCAGGGAAG
>JBBILW010000017.1:0-15324 GCA_037444725.1 Candidatus Jorgensenbacteria bacterium
ATGCCCGCTTTTTTGCAGCTTTATAGAACTCGATTGCGCCGTAGAGGTTGCCGTGGTCGGTCAGTGCCACCGTGTCCATGCCCAATTCTTTTGTCCGGTCGATAAGGTCCTCAATTTTCGCGAGTCCGTCGAGAAGAGAGTAATGCGAGTGGACGTGGAGGTGGACGAATTTCGGCATGGCGATTCTTGTTCTTGGATTGCACTCATTCTATTGCCGAACGCAATCGGAAACAATCCTGTGGATAGCGATTTTTATGGCGTAATAGGGGATTTTGACTTTAAGTCTGTTCGGTGGTGTAATACGCACAGCTATTTACGAGGCTTCAGGTGAAGTTCAACCGAAGGGGGACACATGGAGACGTCCAAGTTGTTTCACGCAGGAGAGCTCATGCCGCACGGCTCGTACGGTGAGTACATCGCGACGGATGTCATTCGTCACGGATACTGGGGTTCCGACCCCGATGCGGACGACCAGGGCTATTACGAGGTGCTCGAGTTCCCGAATCCGCCTGAGGGCAAGCCGAAGGCGGTGTCGCACTTCTTCTCGACCGTCACGGGTCACGCGCTCGTCGCGTCCGAGTCGGTGGTGGCCGCCGTGGGCTTCGTGCTCTCGTCTCACATCCTGGCGGTAATCCGCAAGGAGCGTCCGATTCCGGGCTACCTGAAAGAGCGCATGGAGCTTCTCGGCAAGAAGCGTCCGTGGTTCTTCTGCCCTTATGTGCGCGTGACGCGCATTCCTCCCGGAATAACGCCGTGGGAGGTACGGAGGGCGTGGGTCGGCATCGTGCTCCCGACGATGGGGCGCGAGACGGGCGAATTCAGAGGACTGCGTATCGGAGCGCAGAACTGCGGAGGATATCGCGTAGCGGGCGGCAAGGCGTTGGCGCTCTTGCGCGAATACAACAAGATCGCCGCCGAGCGGCTCGAAGAGAACTTCCCGAATCTCGGCGAGGCCGAGCTCATCTTCAGTGCTGAGGTGTGCGAGGAAGTGTAGAACGTGCGGGGAGGTGGCTATGGCCATACTCCCCGTTTTTTTATGCAAAATATGCCGCTTGCAATCATTTTTGTGCGGGTTCATAGTTTGTAAGTACCTCAATTCAAATTGAGCAGGGAAAGGTCGAACTAGCACATTGCATATAACAAAATTTTTATGAAAAATATTACTAAAATCGTTTCAACGGCAGTAGTTCTCTTGTCGCTCGCGACGCCCGTCTTCGCTGCTGCGCCTTTTGCGGCAAGCAAGGAGCTTCGCAAGGACGCCTGCGCAAACGCGGTGGGCGCTCCCATCGTAAACATCGAGCACAAGGTGAAGAACGATGTGGATTCGGGCATGGCGGGAAATTATTGGGCATGGGACAAGTACGAGCGTCACATCACGGTCTACAAGACGACGACTGACGGCGTATTTTGCGCAATCGTAAAGTATGACGGCAAGTTCACGACGGTAGACGGCAGGAGCCCCGGCAACACCGCGGATCTCACTGCGGGAATCACGGGCGAGATGAAGGGCGGCTATCGCGCGACGTTCAACGCAACGTTGAAGAGCGAGCCGACCATGAAGAAGTTCGGCAACGTCGGTTCATTCGACTACCAGTGCAACTTGTCAGGGGAGTGCACAGGCATTCCGAACTGGAGGGGGTGGTACTTCGACAACGTAGCGAACTTCGACCAGCCGTGGTGGGGTTGGAAGTACAAGGCGGAAGGTGGCCATGGCACGTGGATTAACGCATCGACAGGCAGCGTCGGTGACATTCTCCCTGTGTCTGCGCATCAGGGCGACAAAGAAGAGGAGAGCGACTAATCACTCAAATCTGCAAAACACCCCTCACGGGGTGTTTTTGTTGGTGGTATACTATTTTTATGAGATACACAGCAAATTGTCCAAAATGTGGGAACAGGGTCGAAGGCAACATGGGTAATGACATATTAATGTGTTCATGCGGTCAGAAGATTACTCCGGAGATGAAGAAATGTGAACACGGCAAGAAAAAAGGTGAATGTCAGGATCCACGCTGTGATTTTAATCATAAATATTAAATCGTTTGTATGTATTTAATTAATGAGAAAGATAATAATATAGAGCCCATCAAGGAGATTACATTCAAATCCGCTGGATTCAAAGAAAGGAAAAATCTTCAAGAGTGGATCGCAAAAAGTCCAGAATTGTTAGATAAAAAAGGTCTTTTAATAATTCAAAAGGAATTTTCTGGTTTTGATGATACAAATGAAAGAATAGATTTGCTCGCGATTGATAAAGTGGGAAACCTCGTGGTTATTGAAAATAAGCTCGACGATACGGGAAAGGATGTTACTTGGCAGGCCCTCAAATATGCTTCTTATTGTTCAAGTTTAAACGCAGATGGAATCAAGGATATATTTAATGATTATTTAAGGAAGTACGACATTGGCGGAAACGCCGAAGAAAAATTGGAGGAATTTCTAGGAGAAGACTATCAAGAGAAACTAAAGGCAGGAACAAAACAGCGGATAATTTTAGTTGCTGGCGAGTTTCGCAAGGAGGTTACCTCTACAGTTATGTGGCTTATAAATTTTGGCTTAAAAATCCAATGTTTCAAAGTTACGCCCTATAAATTTGGAGAAAAATTACTTTTAGATTGCGATCAAATTCTTCCGCCGCCAGAGACAGAGGATTACATGATTAAAGTTGCGGTAAAAAATAGAGAAGAATTAGCGGGCGAGGAGGAGTTGGAAAATAGATATTCCATCAGACTGGATTTTTGGGCGCAATTTTTAAAGGAAATTAATGCAACGCCCAATAATTATTGCGCCAACATCAGCCCCTCTAAAGAGGGCTGGATGGGTATAGCTTTGGGAATAACGGGAATAAGTATGAATTTTGTAGTTTCGCGGGACTATGCGCGCGCAGAGATAATGATTAATCGCGGAGGCGGTAGCCCGGAAAAGAACAAGGAAGCTTTTGATTATTTTTTCAAAATGAAAGATAAAATTGAAAAAGATTTTGGAGGAAAATTAATTTGGGAGAGGATGGATGATAGAGTAACTTCGCGAATAAAAACGCAGTTGGATGGGGTAAATCTATTCAATCAAGATGATTGGAAAAAAATGGACGCATATTTAATTGAGGCAGGCACAAGATTGAGAAATGCTTTTATGCCTCCAGTTGAACAATTCAAGATGAAATCAAGGGTATAGAATGAACCTTTTCCCCAGGTATAATATTATTTCTATCCTATTCTACTCGTAGTTTATATGAAAAATGATTTAGAAGTTAAAATAAAATCAATTTTAGAAAATGGCCCTCAAATTTCAGAGGATCAAGTCAGATCATTAATGATCCTTATTCGCAAAAGCATAGAATTGTTGGGCGATCCAGATAAACAAAGATACTTAATATTAAATTTGTTTTGTAATTGGTGCGCGCATACAAAAATTGACCAATCAAATACAGGATTAAGAATATTAGCCAAGGTAAATGACGCCTTGTTTGAGGTAAAAAACTCCCAGGATTCTTTTGAAACTCAATCAAAACTATCTCAGGCAATCGGTTATGTTTCTTTGCGAAAGGAACTTATATCATTCTTAAATAACACCAATCTTATCGGATATTTAGAAGTGAATACGCCGGGAAACGATTTGTGGGGTCATATTCTAACTCACTTGCTTGAAATTATTAGGGACGTCCCCCTAGAATTCCCCTCTATAAGTGATTTGGATGAAACAAAGAAAAATATTTATAAGCAAATAATAAAAAATGCTATTAAGCCGGGCTGGGGCGTTCTCAGTATGAAAATTGAAAAAATTGATTACTCGCAATTGAAAAGTCCGTTCACTGGAGAGTTGCTTTCTTTGCGTATCGGATTTGATGGTAATCGAAATACCATAGTCGTTCCTCTATTGTTGAATATCGCCCTTATTTAGATTGATCACTCTTAGTGAGCCCATTCCTCCCTTGAGGAATGTCTCGGAGAGGGAGAAAGCTTGGTCTTTTCGTAGAAAAGTTTCGACCCCGAGAGACAAGTGGTGCGACCCGCCGCAGGAGCGGGGAGACACCCGCTTCCGAAAGGGAGGAGTGGGCGAGCGCCCTAGTTGTCCACAATTAAATATTTCCGTAAAGAAACGTAAAAGTATATAATATTGGCATATGCACACCATTCAAGAAATGCTTTTGAAGCTCGCAGGGGAGAAGAACTTGGGGCAGATGACGCTTCGGGAAATCGGTTCGTTCATTGGTGAGAAGTCTCCTCAAAAGGTGAAGCACCACATGGCACAGCTTGAGAAGAAGGGTCTCTTAAAAATCGACAAGAAGAAGAGCGAGGTAAAGAAAACATTGCAGGAGTGGGAACGGGGTGCGGAGAGCGGTGCAAGGATTCTCTCTATTCCGATTTTGGGCGCCGTAAATGCCGGCCCCGCGCAGATTTATGCCGACACGAATATCGAGGGCTTCTTAAAAGTTTCGAGCGCACTCTTAAATCCCGCACCGCGCGACGCGCAGACCTATTTGGCGCTCAAAGTGGTTGGTCCGAGTATGAATAGAGCCGAGATTCAAGGAAAAAGAATCGACGACGGTGATTACGTGATTATCGACATCGCGGATCGCTACGGATATAAGGACGGCGACATCGTACTCTCGATTATCGACGGCCTCGCGAACATTAAGCGCTTCCGTCACGACAAAGAAAACGGCGTGGTTATGCTTCTCTCCGAATCAACGAAAGACTTTCCGCCTATCTATATCCACGAGAACGATAACTACATGATTAACGGCAAGGTGGTGCAGGTCATCAAGAAACCGAGATTCGGCGGCGTATAATTAAAACATGGTTATCAATTATTTAGCGGTGGTGGCGTCCGCGATAATCGCCATGGCAATCGGATTCGTCTGGTACGGTCCGCTGTTCGGTAAAACGTGGGCAAAAGTATCGGGGTTAAGTGAGATGAGCGAGGAGGCGCAGAAGAAAATGATGAAGGAATCGAACAAGCTGTATGCGGTTCAATTTCTCATCACGCTTTTTCAGGTCTGGGTGCTCGCACGCAGTTTTTCGGGTTCGCCCGATGCACCGCAGAATATGGTGTGGATTTGGGCAGCAATCGTAATCCCTACGCTCGTGTCCGCAATTATGTGGACGAGTGATTCGCCAAAAGCAAAATGGATGAAGTTACTCATTCAGGGAGGCTATCAGCTTATTATCTTCGTATTTTTCGGCCTGGTGCTCGGCATGTGGAAATAAAAAAAGCGGGCCCGTATCTGCGGCCCGCAAGCAGGTGGCTATTCGCCACGATTTTCGGCGCGTACGCCGATGTTGAACATCACGAGTTTTCGTCACCCCTGCGCGAGTGACGGCCCCATGGGAGCTGCTATTACTATACCACTTTCGACTATTTTTCCAATTCGCCGTAGAGTTATTGAAAGGAGATGAAAGCCAAGTGGATCATAGGCATAGATGAGGTTGGACGCGGCGCACTAGCCGGGCCGGTTACGGTAGGCGTTTTTGCATTGCGCGTGAACGAAAAGAAGTTGTTTGCTGCGGAACATCCGCCGCTCCGTGATTCAAAAAAACTCACGCATCTTCAGCGCGAGGAGTGGGTGCGCTTCATACACGCACAAAAGAAAGCAGGTGCGGATATCTGGTATGTCACGGAGAGTATGTCGCCAAAAAAAGTGGACCACTTGAATGTGGCACAGGCGGCGAACTGGGCAGCAACGCGCGCGGTAGCGAAATTACTCGCGCTCTCAAAGATTAATCCGCAGGAATGCAAAGTGATGATGGACGGCGGGCTTCATTTAAAGCGTGAGTTCGAACCGCCCTTTAAAAGCGTGGAAACAATCGTGAAAGGCGATGAGAAATTTCCCGCAATCATGCTCGCTTCGCTTATTGCAAAAGTGACTCGTGACAAGAAGCTTGTGGAGCTTCACGCAAAACACCCTCATTATGGCTTTGCGAAGCATAAGGGGTACGGCACGAGGGCGCACGTCGCGGCAATAAAGGCATGGGGCATTATTGCTGTGCACAGGTTGACCTTCACAAGTAAATGGGTTAATCTAGACGGGATATGGCACGAACAAGTCATCACGCAAAAGCAAAAGTAAATCGCAGGCGCGCGCATTTGCACCGCAAGCCCGTTCAGGTTTCAGTCTGTGCAAACTGCGGTGGAGCAACGCTTTCACACAAAGCATGCCCCCAGTGCGGTATTTACAAGAAGCACGAAAAGAAGGCACCAAAGGCCGCGAAGTAACATTCGCGCCTTTTTCGTTTTTCGGTCGGTTTCAATCGCAATTAACAATATAAAATGGCTACTCGGCACCTTGTCAGAACGATTGTTCTTCAATCCCTTTACGAATGGGATTTCTATAAGCAGCAAAACGATCTCACAAAGATAGTCGAGAGAAACATGGTTGAGTTCGGGCCCGGCATTGACGAGCCTGATTTTGTTTGGCGAACACTGAAGGGCGTAATGGAACACCTTCCCGCCATCGATAACGTTATTTCAAAAGCGGCACCGGAGTGGCCGATTGAGCAGATTGCTATTATCGACCGCAACGTGCTCCGTATTGGCCTCTATGAGCTTATGTACGCCGACAAGGCGGAAGTGCCCCCGAAGGTGGCCATTAACGAAGCTATCGAGATAGCAAAGGCGTACGGAGGCGTGAATTCTCCGAAGTTTATAAACGGCGTGCTTGGCACGGTATTCCGTGAAATGGCGGGCGGGGAAGACGCAAAGCCGAAGACGGGGTAATATAGGGAGCGTGCATGAAACAACCGAAAGAATTTGAAACTAAAATCGGCATTACGTTCAAGAATCAGGACCTTCTGAAAGAAGCGCTAACGCATCGCTCTTACTTGAACGAACACCAGGACTGGCCCTACCGCCATAACGAACGCCTCGAATATCTTGGCGACGCAGTACTCGAGCTCATTGTTACCGAGTATCTTTTTGCACGATTTCCCGAATTTCAGGAGGGGTACCTCACGGGGCTCCGCGCCGCGCTTGTTAACTATCAGATGATGGCGCGCGTTGGACGCGAGATGACACTCGAAAAATTCATGTTCCTTTCAAAGGGTGAATCACGTGAATTCGGCAAAGCACGCGAGGTGATTCTTGCAAACGGCGTTGAAGCGCTCTTCGGCGCAGTGTACT
Source organism: Candidatus Jorgensenbacteria bacterium (assembly GCA_037444725.1). Lineage (GTDB taxonomy): Bacteria > Patescibacteriota > Minisyncoccia > UBA6257 > GWB1-50-10 > CAIKKG01. Next base: position 7,120 of record JBBILW010000017.1, read on the forward strand.
TGGACGGCGGTTACGAGACGGCAAAGAAGCTTATTGTTGAAACGGTAATTCCGCATCTCGACGAGATTATCGAGAAGCAGCTCTACCGCGATCCGAAAAGTTTGTTGCAGGAACTCGTGCAGGAACAGCACAAGGTAACGCCCTCATATAAAGTTATTAAAGAAGAGGGTCCCGACCACCAGAAAACATTTACCGTGGGCGTGTTCATAGGCGAAGAGGAAATCGCACGGGCTTCGGGCATGTCAAAACAGGAAGCGGAAACGAAAGCGGCGCTTGATGCGGCGGTAAAGCTCGAGAAGAAAAAATAGAGAATGCACACTTTTCTGAAACGCTTGGAACTGCAGGGCTTTAAATCTTTCGCGGCAAAGACCGATTTTGAATTTCCTCACCGCGTTGCGGCAATCGTTGGTCCAAACGGTTCGGGGAAATCGAATGTGATTGATGCGTTGCGCTGGGTGCTCGGCGAGCGCGAGGCAAAACAGCTTCGCGGCGACACGCTCGGAAATCTTATTTTTGCGGGTACGCCGAAACGCGCTGCAGTGGGATTTGCAAAAGTCTCGCTCATGTTCGATAACGGCGGTAAACTATTTCCGATAGATGCGCCCGAAGTGGTGCTTACACGCCGCGTAGACCGCTCCGGCACCTCGCAGTTCTTTTTGCAGGACGCAGAAATCCGCTTGAAAGACCTTCAGCCGATATTGGCGAGAGCGCGTCTCGGTGCACGCGGACTTACTATGATTGGCCAGGGGCAGAGCGATTTATTCGTGCGTTCAAGCGCGGACGAACGCCGTCTCATGATTGAGGAAGTGCTTGGGCTTCGCGAATATCGCTTGAAAAAGAATCAGGCGGAGCGCCAGCTTTCATCGAGCGAGGTGAATATGGAAAAAGTGGCGGCAATGCTTGAAGAAATCGCCCCACACCTTAGGTTTTTAAGAAAGCAGAAGAGCCGCTTTGAGAAGCGTGCTGAGATTGAAACAAATTTGCATACGTACGAGAACTCGTATTTTGCGCACCACTTTCATGCGTTAACCCGCGATATTGCGGCGGTTGATGCGCCTCTTTCAGAGGCGGAGGCAGAGCGTGCGGCGAAGGAAAAGGAAGTGCATGCATCGGAAGTCGAATTGAAGGGGTTGAATGAACAGTCGGGAGATGCCGAGCATGCAAAGAAATTGCGCGCAACGCTTCTCGAAAGTTTCTCAAAGCGCAGTGAGATAGAAAAAATGCTCGCACGCGCCGAATCGAAGCTTGAGTTCCAGATGAATATGCCTGTGAACGTCGTGCGTTCTGCGGGTGAGATGAAGTCGATTTTGGAAACGATTGAGAGCGAAGTGAAGGCGATGGATTCGTGGAACGAACTCGAAAAAATAAAAAGCGCGTTGAAAAACGTGGCGGAACGCATTGCAACATTCCTGCGTGCGGCGCCGAAGGCTGATAATTCACAGCTTGAGGCGGATATCGCGCGCGTAAAGGAATCGCTCGCGGCGGTTCAGGCGGAAATCGAGAAGATTCGTGCAGAAGAAGAATCGCTTGCGTCATCCCAGCAGGAGATGAACAAAGAGTTCCGCGCCAAAGTGGAATTGCTCGAAGCGAAAAAGAACGAATTGCGCAAAATGGACCAGGTTATCCAGCAGCGCAGATTAGAGCGCGAGCGCCTCAAGATGAGAATGGAGGAATTGGAGCGCGAGTGGCGCGTACTCGGTCGCTCAATGGACGAATTGAAGACGATGACGGAAGTAAATGACATCGTGGAACTTGGCGACCTCGAGAGAAAAATGCTCCGCATGCGCGGCGAACTCGCGGCAATCGGTGAAATAGACTTAAACGTGGTAAAGGAAGCGGACGAGACTGAAACGCGTTACGCAACGCTCTCAAAAGATTTAGAAGACCTGAAGAAGGCGATTGCCGATTTGCGCGTGCTCATTAAGGAACTCGACAAGAAGATTCACGAGGACTTCAAGAGCGCATTCCAATCGATTAACAAAGAGTTCGATAACTTTTTCCAGCTCATGTTTGGCGGAGGGAAGGCGAAGATGAAATTGAAACTGCCGGAAGTCCGCGTGGCGGACATCGTGGCAGCTGAGGGCGCGGAAAACGGTGAGAAGCCGGTCGTAGAAGAAATAAAAGAAGAAAAGCCTTCGGAACTTTCGGCGGGCGTGGAAATCGAAATCTCGATTCCGAGAAAGAAAATCGGCAGTTTGGAAATGCTCTCGGGCGGCGAGAAGAGCTTAGTCTCACTCGCGGCGCTGTTTGCGCTCATCTCAGTTTCACCGCCACCGTTTCTCGTGCTCGACGAAATCGATGCGCCGCTCGATGAAGAAAACGCGCGCAGATTTTCCGACCTCGTTAAGGCATTTTCAAAAAAGACGCAGTTCATTATCGTTACGCACAACCGCTCGACCATGGAAGCGGCGGATATCCTCTACGGGGTCACTATGGGCGACGACGGCGTTTCAAAGACGCTTTCTCTGAAGCTCGAATCACTCGCGCAGTAATACAGGCGCGTTCACGGCGCGCTATTGACTTATTTATCAAACCGTGATACAGTACTACTAGCAGCTTGAAGTAACTTTAAAATGCAGTGTGCGGTCCACCGAAAAGGAAGTAGTACGGTCGACTGCCAAGTAAGTCGCACAGCCCCAGCGGGAGACCGCTGGGGCATTTTTTTGCCTCCATAGTTCTCGATTGACAGGTAGGGGGCATTTTGCTATGGTGATGGCTGCACGTTGTAAGTACCGTTTAGGCCACCGAAACGAAGTCCTACCCCGCGACGGAAAGGGACGGCGATGAAGCGAAAACGTTAGCTCGCGAAAGCGAGCCAAACACACCACTCACCGCGCCGAGCGCACCCATCTGCGAAGCAACGGGAGCGCAACAACTCACGTCGAATCCTTCCAACCAAAACGAGGAGAGACAACAACAGGCCAACCAAACCGAGGCCGCACGCGGTCATCGATCTCGAGGCTCCAGCAGAAATTTTGCTGGAGCCTCTCCATTTTTTACAGCGAAATCTTTTCGGTTGTTTAAGGGAGAACAAAGAGATGAGCGATGAGCAGAAAAAGACCTTCCGCATCATTGCGGGCGAGGGCGGGAAGCCGCCGGAGCCTGAAGTGTCGGCAAACGAATGGCTCGCCGGCGCGAAGGGGAAGGTCAAAGTTACGCATACGGAAATCGAGGGCGATGTCCTAAACATTTACTTCCGCATGCGCAACTAGGCGCACCACACATATCCAACCCCGACGGGAAACCGTCGGGGTCTTTTTATTGAATTGGATAGCTGTTGACAAACTAACAATACAGTGCTATTGTATAATCAGTTCTTAAATGACTTCGTGGCGGGGGCCGCGTAAGGGGGGGGTGCCCCGGACGTTGTTTGTCCGGGGTTTTTTTATACTCCGTAATTGACATTAGGGAAGAATGCGTATAATCTATACACAATCATGTTGGCAATAAAGCTTAAGAGAGTAGGTAAGAAAAAACAGGCGAGCTTCCGCATCGTAGTGAAAGAGCGCCGTTCAAAGATGCAGGGAAAATCAAACGAGGACCTCGGCTGGTTTAACCCGCACACGAATGAAGTGAAAATCGACGGTGAAGCTGCACTCGCATGGATGAAGAAGGGTGCACAGCCGACCGACAGCGTGCACAACTTGCTCGTACGCCAGGGCGTCATCAAGGAAGTGAAAATTCCTTTGCACGTGAAGCCGAAGAAGGAAGAGGCGAAGGCATAAAGTACCCGCAGTTATTTAAAATTTAGAAAGGTCGCAATAAACCGAAACGAACGATAACAAAACGATGAGTGCAACCGACCAGGAATTTCTTGAGCACTTGGTGAAAGGTATCGTCGATCATCCCGAGGACGTCAAAATCGACCGGAAAGTGGATGAGATGGGCGTGTTGCTTACGCTCCACGTAAAAGCCGAGGATATGGGCCAGGTAGTTGGCCGTCAGGGCACGACCGCAAAGGCAATCCGCACGCTGTTGCGCATTGTGGGAGTAAAGAGCAACGCACGCGTTAATTTGAAGATTGAGGAGCCGGAAGGTTCCACCCGCGCTCCGAGAGCGGAAGCTCCGGAAGCACAGGGCTAAGAAATAAAAGAAAGCCGCCCCACAAAGGCGGTTTTCTTATAGAACTAGTTTTTGGTGATATACTTTTAATACAATGAAACAGTTTCACGTAATCTCGCTTTTCCCCGAATCGCTCGCGTCGTATCTTAACGCGTCGATTATTGGCCGCGCGCAGGAAAAGAAGCTTATCAAGGTGAATCCGATTCAATTGAGGGATTTTGCGACGGGTCTCCACAAAAAAACCGACGAACCCGCATTCGGCGGCGGTCCGGGCATGGTGCTGAAGGCGGAGCCTATCTGGCGCGCAGTTGAATCAGCAAAAAAGAAAGCAAAGAAGGCGAAGACGCGCACGATTCTTTTCTCGACGCGCGGAAAAGTGTTCGATGGCGCAGCGGCGCGCAGACTCGCAAAGTATGACCACCTTATCCTTATCTGCGGACGTTATGAGGGTGTGGATGAGCGGGTGGCGGCAGCATTGGCGGACGAGGAGCTCTCGCTCGGTGATTTTGTGCTCTCAGGGGGCGAATTGCCGGCGCTTGTCGTCATTGATGCCGTGGCGCGCCAAGTAAAAGGGGTGTTGGGAAAGACCGAATCGCTTGAGGAAGTGAAGGGTTCGTACCCCGTGTACACTAAACCCGTCTCATTTAAGGCGAAAACCAGGCAGGGGAAGGTGAAAGAGCTTACCGTGCCAGAAGTCCTTACTTCCGGGCATCATGCTAAGATTGCCGAATGGCGGAAGAATCATGCATAGAGGGCGGCTTCGCTGGAGGCATGGGAGGGTTTACAAAATAGGCAGGTTTAGTATATAGTAGAACCCGTACTGAAATTATGAGCAAAGAAAAAGAAATAACCAACGAAATAGTCTCGGAGCTCGTTACGACGGGTGTTGCGGTTGGGCACAAGCGTTCTAAAACGCATCCGAAAATGAAACCTTACGTCGCGATGACAAGGAACGATATCGATTATATCGATCCGGAAACGACGTTAGAAAGCATCGATGAAGCGGTAAAATTCATCGGCGAGCGCATTGGTCCTGATGACCTTGTGCTTTGCGCCGCATCAACGGCTCCCGCGCACGAAGCGATTCTTGCATTCGCGAAGCAGTTTAACTTCCCGTATGTCACGACGCGCTGGCTCGGCGGCACGCTCACCAATTTCAAAGTAATTTCTGAGAGGATGCGCTATTACGTAGACCTCAAAACGAAGAAGGAGAAGGGCGAACTCGAAAAGTACACGAAGAAAGAGCAGATGAAGTTCGGCGAGGAGATTACCAAACTCTCCATTTCGTTCGACGGATTGCTCCGCATGACGAAACTCCCCGCAATTCTCTTTGTTGTCGACCCGCAGGCAAATGAGACGGCAGTGAAGGAAGCAATCAAATTGAACATTCCGGTGGTGGCAATCCTTGATACGAATGATGACCCGCGCACCGTCACGAAGCCTATCTTCGCGAACGACCACGCAAAGCAGAGCATCGCATGGGTGATGCAAAAGATTACAGATGGTATCATTGCAGGTAGGAAAGCGGCGATAAAGTAAATTTAAAAAAACAACTTTCATGAGCAACAACGATATCGTTAAGTTACGCGAAACGACGGGAGCCGGAGTCATGGAGTGCAAAAAAGCGCTTGATGACGCAAAGGGAGATTTCGACAAGGCTGTTGACCTCATTAATGAGCGCGGACTCGTGAAAGCGGAAAAGAAGGCGGGCCGTAACGCGGCGGCAGGCATGTTGAAGGCATACGTGCACAACAACCGCGTAGGCGTATTGCTCCAAATCCATGCAGAAACGGATTTCGTGCTTCGCTCGGAGCCGTTCCAGGAGTTGGCGCATGATATTGCGATGCATATCGTCGCAATGAATCCGGAATCGGTGGAAGCGCTTCTCGCGCAGCCGTTCGTTAAGAACGAATCAATGCCGGTATCGGATCTCATTAAGAGCGTTACCGCTAAAGTTGGTGAAAAGATTCAGGTAGAACGTTTTTGCAGGTACGAGATATAACTCGTTCAATGCTCACATTTCTCCTTCAAATAACCATGGTGGTCAGCTTGGGGTTCATCGTGTACCTCTTCGGCCGTGTCGTGCCTCGCGTAAGCGATGTAGACATTGCGAAGGCACGCGAGCAATCTCTGTTTCACTGGCTTGTGGGATATCTGGAGAAAGTGGATGACTGGCTCCTTTCATTGTTTGAAAAAGCATTGCGAAGAATCAGGGTTATTATCCTCATGCTCGACAATGTGATTTCGGAGAAGCTCGGACGCTTCAAAAAGGAATCCGAACGCCAGAAAGGATTCGCGTTACCGAAGGAAGAATCCAAAGAAACCAAAGAAGAGAAATAGAAGAACAAAAAATCCCGCAAGGGATTTTTTGATTACTATCTATTCGAGTTTTCTCGTAGTGAAATTTCCTTTGTAAAAAAAGAGCCCCAAGCAGAACGTATCCTGCAAGGGGCTCGAGTGCGATTGGTCTTCGACGAGTCACTAATCCTTTCGCCACACGGTGCTCCAGCCTGCGCCGAACTCGACGCCAGTGCCGAGCACGAAGCCGAAGTTGTACCATCCGCCGTTGTTGTGAACCTCGTAGCAGTTCACGCTGTTCGTGAAGATTGAAATGACAAGCGTGATCGGCGCAATGATTCCATGCCAGAGGCCGAGCCAGAAACCTGCGAGGTTTCCATTTGCGTCGAGGGTGTGCGCGGCGATGTTCGGTCCACCCGCGCAACTCATCAGGAACAGTCCACCAAGGAACATCAAGTACAGCACGTGTGTTTTCCTCATCGGCTTCCTCCTTTCAAGGAACGATTCAATTCTATCCAAGCACTATGCTCGGTTGGCCTCAATGTGGAATATAATTACACAAAAGTCAATAGCCACTATTTATCATTTCTTTCCCGTTCGAATCATCCCATGCAAAAAAATACCCGGTGCGGGTATTTATTGTGCGCAGGGAAGGATTCGAACCTTCGTAGCCGTTAAGGCGCTAGATTTACAGTCTAGTACAATTGACCGCTCTGTCACCTGCGCGTAGTTCTACTTTATAGAAACTGCCGTCTTTGTGCAATAGTAACCTATAAACAGCTATGTTGGTATACTTAACATATGGAAATAGTCTCGTCGATACTCGGTTGGATTGGTACCACGCTTATCTTTTCTGCGTACCTCCTCAACTCACTTAAGAAGGTAGATAGCACCAATAAGTATTATCAATTAATGAATCTTGCAGGTGCGGCCGCGCTTGGCGTGAACGTGTATTACCAGCATGCGTGGCCGGCGCTCGCGCTGGAATTCGTTTGGGGAGGTATCGCTATCTATTCTTTAGTGAGTGCGAGAAAATAAATAAGGTAAAATAAATATATGAAATTCGAAAGTTTTAAGCCTGTAAATGAATCCACGGAATCTCAAGAAACTCAGGAGGAAGTAAAGTCATGGGATGAAATCGAGGAAGCCGATCGCAAAATGATGGCGGCTCAGCTCGGGCTCCCACAATCGGCGTCTCAGGGAGAAATTGCTGATGCATTTAGAAAAAAACGAGCTTCAGAAGTCGGCTTGCCGGAGGATGCGGATTGGCGGGAAATCGAATCAAAGTCCCACGAGTCGAAACTCGAGGATATGAAGAAAGAACGCCCAGCCGCATAATCAATTGCGAACATTGGCGGGTGCATGCTACATTTATTCGTGTCGCGCGCCGGAGTAGCTCAATGGCAGAGCAACGCTTTTGTAAAGCGAAGGTTGGAGGTTCGACTCCTCTCTCCGGCTCAATAACGAACAAAAGCCGATTTTTCGGCTTTTGTTGAGGAGCCGAACGACGGAGTGTTGTGCGTTCAGCAGGACGCACCACGAGTCGGTGCCTAGACCAATTGTAAGTGACGACTTACAATTGAGTCGAAGGAGACCCTCTCTCCGGCTCATTTTAGAACATGAACAACCCAATTATTGAAGTAAAGAATCTCGTGCGTTCGTTCGGCGACCTTGTCGCGGTGAACGATGTTTCATTTGAAGTTGAGCGCGGCGAAATATTCGCGTTTTTGGGTCCCAACGGCGCGGGTAAGTCGACCACGATAAAGATTCTCACGACGCTCCTTAGCCCCACAAAAGGCGAGGCGCGTGTAAATGGATTTGCAGTCCACGACGGCGAAGAGGACG
>JBBILW010000018.1:0-15159 GCA_037444725.1 Candidatus Jorgensenbacteria bacterium
TACTATGTACTACTACTCCGAAACCGGATTGCAGCCCGCAAACGCCTCGATGCGCTCTACTCCCAACTCGCTCACCTTGCCCGCTATTCCGATTGCTCCCAGTGTAAACACTCTTCTCGGGTATGAGCAGGGAGGCAATATGATTGTGGGAATGGTGCCGAGTGCGCAGGTTTCAATATACGGTGGTTATATACTTAGCCGCGTTGAAGGCTACACAGGAACGCCTGTAACATTATTCGACGGACATTGGGGCGGTACGAGTGTGACGTACGCGGACAATACGTACAATCCGCTTACCGTAAACACATACACCGTGAAGTTCTTCGAGTCGGATGCGGGATGCGGTTCGCTCAGGAATATTGGCGCGTCAGCCGTGGTGACCGTTCCGGGAATCGTAACGAACCTTGCTGCAAACTATTCTTCGAGCACGGGTTCGGCGGTGAACCTTACGTGGACCCCCGGCTTCGGGCAAACGTACGCAGACATTTATAAACAAACGGGCGCGGGCTCATGGAGTCTTCTCACGACGGTCACGGGTAACAGCTATGCGGACACCAATGTAACTCCAGGCACGTCATACGCCTATAAGGTGATGGCGGCAACAAAAGTTGGGGGGATAACGGGAAAGGCGGGATACTCATCAACGGTGACTGTCGCAGTCCCCGCACTTCCCGCCGCACCTCCCGCACCCGCAGTGTTTAATCTGAAAGCGCAAGTGGTGTATATAGGCACATCGACCGCAGACATTAATTTCATGTGGAATGACGCGCATCCCGGTTATCCGTACATGATTGAACTTGCTACGTCTTCAGCAACGTCAGGCTTCACGTCGCTCTACGCGGCAGGCGCGCAGGGAACCGCAACAGTGAAGAATTTCCCCGCAAGCGGTACACAATCATTCCGCGTGAAGACATTGGGAGTAATGGACACGTCTCCGCTCGTAACGGTTAATCTTGACAGCAAAGCGATTGTGAAAGGGACGGCGTGGACTCCGGCTACGGGCTGGATAAGCTTGAGCTGTGAAACAACGGGCGCCAATTGCTCTGGGAATAAATATAACGTTTCAATAGGCGCGGACAATGAATTGCGCGGTGTGGCGTGGTCATCGGGGCTCGGCTGGCTTTCGTTCAACAAAGCGGATCTTGCGGGCTGCCCTGTGGGTGCGTGCGTGGCAAAGCTTGATCCGGCAACCAATAAAATTGTTGGTTGGGCAAGGTTTGTCTCGGGACAGTGGCTTAGTTTGAATAGCATTCCCGCGGTAGCGGTAACAGAACCCGCACAACAAGTTGCTGCGGCATCAAAAATTTGGAATGCGTTTGTGACTGCGGGAGATTTCGGCAGTCCGAGTGGTTGGTTTGATAAAGTTTCCGCAACCCTTGGCGAAGCAATGAACACCTTGCAGGCGTATGCGCAGAGCGCGGTTTCATACGGACTTACCTATAACCCCGCAACCGGCGTAATCGGCGGTCAGGCATGGGGAGGGGACATAATCGGCTGGACGGATTTCTCCGGTCTCTCGGGAACCCCCGCAGTGCCTGTGGTCTCGAATGTTACCGTGAGCCAGGGTCCGATGATTAACCCGGCGCGCACGGGAGGTACATTCTGCGACGACGACCCGTACTACGCGATAAATTGGAATTACACAAACACCGGTGGCGCAACGCAGAAGCAGGTGAAGATTACGGTGTATAACGCAAGCTCCGGAGCGCCGTACGCGACGACGACGAGCACGGGTTACACGCGATACAACCTCTTTGATCCGTTGAGCATTGTCGGCAAGGGCAAAACATTTACTGTCGGTATAAGCGCATTCGATGGCACGACCTGGTCGGCTGAAGTAATGAGTAATGCGACGACGACGCCGAATCGCTACTTCCCGCTCGTTGATTTCTCATGGAGTCCTGCACCCGCAAAAACAGCATGGCCCATCGCGTTTACAGGCACGAGCACTGCGGACCGTTCGGGCGGTACGAACCCCGCATCCGGATGGACCTGGAACTGGACCTTCCCGCACTCGACCTCGACCGATCCCACAAAGCCGAATGCGACTGCGATATTCGATGCGAATACGGCATCATCGACCGATGTGGTGACGCTCACGGTGACTGATCCGACCTGCCACTGTACGTACAGCCAGCAGGTGCTCGGAACGACGGGAGCTCAGCCGAAGAAGATTCGCGACATCAAGGAACGATAAGTACGACACTGCCCCTCATAGTGAGGGGCGGTGTTTGTTTATGCGCGTGCAATGACGAGTCCAACGGATTTTCTGATACCAGCGGAGCGGAGTGCGCGCATAGCTTCGGTAATCGTGCCGCCAGAAGTGCAGACGTCGTCGAGAATGAAGACGGTATCACGAATAGCACTGTCAGCATGTGCGGTAAACGCGTCTTTTACGTTCTCACGCCGCGCATCATGATCCTGCGCCGTTGTTTGCGAAGCGGTGTGGCGCGTGCGAGTGAGAAGAGAAGCGTGCACCTCTACGCGCGCATCGAGTTTTGCGAGCTCCAGGGCTATGCATTCCGATTGATTAAAGCCGCGTGCGCGTAAGCGTTTCGGGTGAAGTGGTACGGGCACGATGTGAAGCGTGGCGTATGCCGTCGCGGGCAAATAGTGCGCGATATAAGTGCTAAGAATCGTCGCGAGAGGAATGGCCGCGTCTGCAATATGGTTGTATTTAAGCGCATGGATAAGCGCCTGCGCCTCTTTATTTTTAAAATCCGTCGCGGCAGCAATGGCAGGTGTCCCTTTGTGGCAAGTATTTATAAGCGTTGGCAGTCTGCGTGCGCACGTGGCGCACGAAAACCCCGAACGGATGGGAATGCGCGCAAAACATTCATCGCAAATAGTGGAAAATCGGGCAGTGCGCGCAAGTTTTTTCCCGCAAGGAATGCACTGCGGCGGGAAAAGGGCATCGAGAATGAATTGAAGTGCGGGATGAGTCATCACGTTTATTCTAACCGATGATAGTCACGGGGAAGTGCGGCGCGCAGTGTGATAAAATGAGAGCAATGTTCGACCTGGGAATAAAAGGCTTTTTTGACGACGTTGCCGGTTACTTTTCTTCTCCGAGCGTGCTCGGTATCGACATCGGTACGGTGTCCATGAAACTCATTGAGGTGTCGCGCAAGGCGGATATTTTGACGCTCGAAAATTACGGGATTTTGGAAACCCGTGAGTATTTGAATCGGGGAAATGCTTCAATTCAGACAAGTTCCCTCAAGATCTCGCAGCGCGAAGCGATCCCCATTTTGAAAAAGCTCATCGAGGAAGTGAAGCCGAAGACGCGCCAAGTCATCGCGTCCATTCCATCGTTTTCGACCTTTTTCGTAACCGTTGAGATGCCGGCGATACCGCCCGCCGAGGTGGGGAAGGCGATTCAGTACCAGGCGCGGCAGTATATTCCGATACCGATAAGCGAAGTGAGCATCGAGTGGACGAAGATGAGCGAGTATCAAAATGAACGGGGGCAGCCTATGCAGCGTTATTTTCTCACGGCGACGCCAAACGCACTTGTGAAAACATACACGGAGATTTTTAAAGGTGCCGGACTGCGCCTCATTTCGCTTGAAGTGGAAACGGCGGCCTTGGTGCGCTCGCTCATGGGCAACACCAACCCGATTACCATGATTATGGATATCGGGGGGCAGTCCACCGAGTTTATTGTGGTGGAGCAGGGGATAATAAAGCGCGTAACGCAGTCCGATTATGCGGGCTCGACGCTTACGCAGGCGCTCTCGCATACGCTTGATATCTCGCCAAAACGCGCGGAAGAGCTCAAGCGGCGCAAAGGGCTGCTCGGATCAGGCGGAGAATACGAGTTATCAACATCATTATTGTCTTTCCTTGATGTTATAATTCAAGAGTGTGAGAGGGCGAAGCGCGAATATGAGCGCGTGTCCGGTAAAACCGTAGAAGAGCTCATAATCGTAGGGGGTGGAGGCAATCTGAAGGGACTCGAGAAGTATGTGAAGGAGCAGATGCAGATACGGGTCCGCGTACCCGACGCGCTCTGGAGATTTAAGCGAGATGCGGAATTGGAGCCGATTGTGCCGGAACTCAACCGTGAGCTTGCGACTGCGACCGGCCTCGCATTGCGAAAATTCATATGAACGGACAAATGGAACAATCAGGCGAGCAGATGGCGGGAGGGCAATTTGCCCCGGTAGAATCGCTTTCTGCGGGTTTGCCGTGGAGACTCATGATCTTCGCGATTGTTCTTTTCGCATTTTCTGTATTCGTGTATTTCGGCATTCACTACGGCTACACCAATTTTCTTGATCAGCAATCGGCGGACGTGAATGCGAAAATCGAAGCGCTCGCGAAAAAGGTGAGCCAGACCGACGAGGAAAATTTTGTCGGCTTTTATTCGCAGATTGTAAATTTGAAAACGGTGCTCGATAAGCACACGTTCCCTTCAAACATTTTTAAACTGCTCGAATCAAAAGTGACCGCGGACGTGTATTTCACAAGCGGCACGTTCAGCAGCGAAGACAATTCGATTGATTTGCGGGGGACAGCGAAGACGTTCGACAGTCTTGCGCAGCAGATTGCGATTTTTGAAAAATCGACCGAAGTCACGAAAGCGTCGTTCAGCGACGTGAGCATCACTGACACCGGCGTGACGTTCAATATTAAACTTACGCTGAGCCCCGATTTCCTCGCGGCGCAATCAATGTAACGAACATGCGCGTATCAACGAAAAGAATTTTAAGCATCATCCTCTCCGGCGTCTTCTTTATTGGCGCGATTTATATGTTCACTGGCCCCGTGCAAACGGAAATGAAATCCATTAACGATATGCGCGGAAAGCTCGCGACGCAGCAGCAGCTTTACACGAATCAGTCACAGGCGATTGCGCAGGTGCAGAAACTTATCAGCTCGTTCCAGGATTCAAAGAACATTCAGGCACAGACATCATATGCGATACCGAACGGTGAGCAGGCGATTACGGCGTTGCGTCAGGTGGAGGCAATCGGCCGCGCCTCAAATATTGTGTTCAGTTCGGTGCGTTTCAAATCAACCGCTCCGCGCGTGACTGCGCAGCAATTCTTAAAAAAGCTCGGCGTGCTCGAGGTGACCGTCTCGGCGACTGGCGATTATGCAAACTTGAAGGATTTTATGAGGAAGCTTGAAACTACGGTGCGCATCGCAAATGTCACGGAATTTTCATTCCATCCCGGACTCTTGCGCAACGCGAAAGATTCCATCGAAATCACCGTCGAGATGTACTACCAAATGTAATTACCATGGCAATTGTTATTGAACAGGAGCAAAAACCGACAAACTGGGTAGCGATTATTTCCACCGTGGTGTTTGTTGCGCTCATCTTCTTCGGTTCGTACTATCTCTTCTTTGCGCAGCCGCAGCTCTTAGCGGACCTCGGCACGCCTCAGCGCTTGCAGGAGCTGAATCAGCTCACGAAGCTCCAGCAATTCAATCCTTCGACGGTGGTGAATTCGACGCAGTTCCAGCAGCTTAAGGATTACACCGATCCGCTGGTACTGCCGCCGACAGGGAGAGACAATCCGTTCAAGCCTTTTTAAGCGCATCGCGCGAGAAAATAATATGACCGATCAACAACTACTTCAGGAACTGGTGAAGCGGGGAGTGCTCGACAGTACGACCTCCGAACGTATTTTGCAGGAGGCGGGGCTTTCCGGACACCCGGCCGAAGAACTTTTGTACGAAAAAAAGATTGCCGACGAGACCGCCATCATGAAAGTGAAGAGCGAGCTTCTTGGCGTTCCTTATAAAAAAGTAAACGTGGCAGCGGTGCCGGAAGAACTTTTGAAGATTATTTCGCGGGAGATGTCGAACGCGTACAAGGTGGTGCCGATTGATCGCACGGCGCGGATGCTCGTGGTTGGCATGTTCAGACCGGATGACGTGCGCGCTCAGGAAGCGTTGAAGTTCGTCGCAAAGCAGCAGGGCGTGGACCTCGGTGTCTATCTTATTTCATACGCGGACCTTGCGGCGATGAGCGTGCGGTATGCGCCGTATAAGAGCGAGATTGAAGCGGCGGTGCAGGAGATGGGGAAGACCGCGCAGAGCGAGGAAGACAAAGCGATTGACCTTGAAGAAGCCGGCAAGGGAGAAGAGGCGCCCGTGATTAAAATCGTGGCTTCGACATTGCGTCAGGCAGTTGATGCGGGAGCGTCCGACGTGCATATCGAGCCGCAGAGGAGAAAGCTTCGCATCAGGTTCCGTTCCGATGGCGTGCTTCATGAAGTTGCTGCATTACCCACGACGCTCACGCAGCCGGTAACATCGCGCATCAAAGTGCTTGCGAAATTGAAACTCGACGAAACGCGCACACCTCAGGACGGCCGCTTCAGAACCAATTTTTCGGGGCGTGAAATTGATTACCGCGTTGCGACATTCCCGACTCCCGCAGGAGAAAAGGTGGCAATCCGCGTTCTCGATCCGAAAACGGGTTTGAAAGGTTTGGACCAGCTCGGCATCAACGCCTATAACGCAAAAATTTTGGAAGAATCGCTGCAGCGCCCGTACGGCATGATTCTCATAAGCGGTCCGACGGGCTCAGGTAAGTCAACAACGCTCTATGCCATCATGCAGCGCTTGAATGTTGAGGAGCGCAATCTCGTAACACTCGAGGATCCTGTCGAATATTTCATGGAAGGCATCAATCAATCGCAGGTACGCCCTGAAATCGGCTACACGTTCGCCTCCGGCTTGCGCCAGATTCTCCGCCAGGACCCCGACGTTATCATGGTTGGTGAAATCCGCGACGGTGAAACTGCAGGTCTCGCGGTAAATGCGGCGTTGACGGGTCACACCATGCTCTCGACGATTCACACGAACAATGCCGTGGGTGCTGTGCCACGTCTCGTGGACCTTGGCGTGCAGCCGTTTTTGCTCTCATCGGCGTTGAACGTCATTATCGCGCAGCGTCTCGTGGTGCGCCTCTGCTCGACCTGCCGTGTGGCAACGGAAGCCTCGCCCGAGGCGGCGGCGTTTATCGAGGAATCGTACGCGCTGTTCCCTGCGTCACTGAAGGCGACCTTGAATTACAAAGCACCATACAAGATTTTCCAGCAGGGGAAGGACCCGAACTGTAAGACGTGCAAGGGCCGTGGAGTGTTGGGACGTGTCGCGCTCTATGAGTTGTTCAAAATGACGCGCGAACTCGGTGAACTCATCAATAAAGGCTTTACCGAAGGAACGCTCTGGGACGAAGCGCGGCGACAGGGGATACTGACGATGAGGCAAGATGGCATAATGAAAGTAATGGACGGACTTATCTCGATTGAAGAAGTTATGAAAGAAACCGCACAATAAACCATGACCGACTATAACGCAAAACTGAACGAACTCCTCTTAACGACCGTACGCCAGAACGCGTCCGACCTCCACATCGGCGTAGGGCGCAGGCCGACCATCCGCGTCGATAGCACGCTCATTCCGCTTGCAAAGGAGACCGTGCTCACGAAAGAAGATGCCGAAGGATTGGTGCTTGCGATTTTGTCGCCGGAACAGCGTGACCGTTTTTTGAAACTCCGTCAGCTCGATCTTTCGTATAACTACGAGGACAAGGCGCGCTTCCGCGTGAACGTGTTCGTGCAGCGCGGGTTCATGGCCGCGGCATTGCGTGTGATTCCTTCGCAGATTAAAACAGTGGAAGAATTGAACCTTCCGCCTCTCCTTCACGATTTCGCAAAATTAAGCCAGGGATTTGTGCTCGTCGTGGGTCCCGCGGGTCACGGCAAATCCACCACGCTTGCGGCGGTTGTCGATGAAATCAACCACACGAAGACCGACCACATTATTACCGTTGAAGATCCTATCGAATATTTGTTCTCGCAGGATCGCTGTATTATCTCTCAGCGTGAAGTAGGGCAGGACACACTCTCGTTCCACGATGCGCTCCGCGCTATTCTCCGCCAGGACCCCGATGTCATCATGATAGGTGAGATGCGCGACCCTGAAACAATTGCGACTGCCATGACGGCGGCAGAAACCGGCCACTTGGTGTTTTCAACACTTCACACGAACTCCGCGTCGCAGACAATCGACCGCATTATCGACAGCTTCCCGCCCGAACAACAGGGCCAGGTTATTTCCCAGCTTGCGTCAACGCTCGTGGCTATCGTGTCGCAGCGCCTTATTCCGCGCATGGGCGGCGGACGTATTCCCGCAATGGAAATACTCCTCACCAATTCCGCAATCCGCAATCTTATCAGAGAGAAGAAGATTTATCAGATTGACCTTGTAATCGAGACGAGCGTGCAGGAAGGCATGATGTCCTTGAATCGTTCGCTTGTGAGCCTCGTGAAGAAGCGCGAGATTTCGCTCGAGGAGGCGGAACGACATTCTCTAAACCCCGCCGAGCTCCGCATTTTGCTTGAGAGAACATAAGAGGCGAGTGCCACGGATGCGTGCTGGTATAATAAATAAGGAATGAAATTCAGTTACAAAGCGCGAACAAAGGAAGGCGAACTCCAGGTGGGTAACGTGGAGGCGGCTTCGCACGATGCCGCCGCAGCGATATTGCTGGGGCATGAGCTTTTTGTACTAAGCGTGGAAGCGGTCCGCGAGGACTCAATGCTCACGCGCCTCACGAACTTCTTTGAGCGGGTGAAGATGATGGATATCATGATTTTCACGCGCCAGTTCGCTACACTCCTCTCTTCGCAGGTACCGGTGGGCGAAAGTTTGCGGAGTCTCTACGCGCAGACGACGCGACCGGTGCTTAAGGAAATCATTACCGAAATCGCATCCGATGTTGATTCGGGTTTCTCGCTTTCGCAGGCGCTTGGCCGCCACCCAGGCGTATTTTCTGAATTTTATGTGAACATGGTGAAGTCCGCCGAGGTGACGGGACGCCTCAGCGAAATTTTGGATTTCCTTGCGGATTATTTGGAAAAGCAGTCCATTCTCGTCGGC
Organism: Candidatus Jorgensenbacteria bacterium; assembly: GCA_037444725.1. GTDB lineage: Bacteria > Patescibacteriota > Minisyncoccia > UBA6257 > GWB1-50-10 > CAIKKG01. The sequence goes on from JBBILW010000018.1 coordinate 8,908, forward strand.
AAGCTGCGCAACGCGCTCATTTATCCGGCGTTCGTGGTCGGCCTTTTCATTATCGTGGTGTTCGTCATGATGACGATGGTGTTGCCGCAGATGATGCCCATTTTTACCGAATCGAAGGTGGAGCTGCCGCTCGCAACAAAAATAGTCATCGGCATCAGCGGATTCCTGTCCGGATACTGGTGGATTATGCTCATTGTCGCTGTCGTGTCGGTTGTTCTTTTCATCGATTACATGCAGACGGCGGAAGGAAAGGCGATTGTGGACGAGATAAGCTTGCGTCTGCCCATTTTCGGCACGCTCTTCCAATTCTTATACCTCGCGCGTTTTGCCGAATCGACCAAGGTGCTCATCCAGGGAGGTCTGACGATTCCGCAGGCAGTGGAAATCTCTTCGCATACCATCGGCAACTACGTCTATCGCGATATTTTGCATGAAACGGCTCAAAATATTCGTAAGGGGCAGCTTCTCTCGCAAGCCTTGAAGGATGCTCCCTACTTCCCCCCGCTCGTCGGCCAGCTTATCGCGGTAGGTGAGTCAACGGGGCGTCTTGAGGTTTTGCTTTCTAAAATCAGTGATTATTACGGTCGGCAGGTGGATGATAAGGTGGGAAACCTCGTGGAGCTCATTCAGCCGGCGCTCCTCGTGGTCATCGGTGTAATGGTTGCCGGTCTTTTTGCCGCCATTCTATTACCGCTCTATAACCTTACAAACTCGATATAGTGTATAATAGAAGGAATCATAAAAGGTCGGTGTAAGTCACAATAAATATCAACAACGAATACAACAATGAACAACAGACAAGGTTTTACCCTTATCGAAATGCTTGTGGTGGTCGCGATTATCGGTCTTTTGAGCTCGGTCGTGGTGGTTGGTTTGAGCGGTGCGCGCCAGAAAGCGCGTGATGCGAAGCGTTTGGCGGATATCCAGCAGATTATGAACTCTGCGGAGATTCAGTTCAGCACGGGAGGCTATCCCTCCTTCGCATCCGGCAAAGTAAAATTGCCCGCAGCGCCTCAGAGCGGAGAAGTGTACTACTATGAAGGTAATGCAACGTCAGCGGCAGCATTGGCATGCATGGAAACGAGTGAAAACGGAGCGGTGGCAACATTGCCAGCTGGCTGTAACTTGATTTCGCCGACTCCTTCATGCACGGGCGGAAGACCGAATTACTTCTGCAAGACAAGCGGTCAATAATCATTCATAAATCATGAAACGCTCAGGCTTCACATTAATTGAAATGTTAGTCGTCGTCGCAATCATCGGATTGCTCTCTTCGACGATTCTTGTGGGCCTTGGCGATGCAAGGCGGCGCGCACGCGATGCACGCCGTCTTGCTGATATTAGGCAGGTGCAGAACGGTCTTGAGAACCTCTATTCTACGTCTCGTGCGTATCCAAAATCGGAAGAGTTGTATGATCTCATTAAAGAATTGCCGACAGATCCTCAGGGCGGCAGGTATGGATACATTCGAGTGAACTCGAATGCGTATATACTTGGCGCGTGTTTGGAGAATACTCGGGCGCCGGAAATAAACAGTTATTCGCGAACGGATGCGGCGAACTATGACGTGAGCCCGCAGGGGAGCATGCAGGAACCGCCGACGCAGTGCACGTGTGAGAGTCCGAATGCGTATTGCGTGAATGTAGGATTGTAATGAATATCGTCTATTACTCACTTTTGTTTGTTGCGGGGCTTGCGCTCGGCAGTTTCGCGAATGTGCTCATTCTCCGCTACGATCCGGAGAGAAATGTATTTTCAGGCCCCAGCCTTTCGGGTCGTTCGCATTGCATGCAGTGCAGGCGTACGTTGCGATGGTACGAGCTTATTCCGGTCGTAAGTTTTGTGGTGCAGCGAGGAAAGTGCACCTCGTGCGGTGTAGCACTCACAGTACAGTATCCGCTTGTTGAGCTTGCGGGAGGAGCGATTCTCGCGGGCGTTCCTTATTTTTTAAATCGATTCTATGGCGTTGCGGCCGTGCATTTTTTTGCGCTCCTCGCGCCGTACTGGTATTACATTATTGTGGCCGGCTGGGTGGCGATCTTTTTCATTCTACTCCTCATCACCGTCATCGATCTCCGCCACTATCTTATTCCCAACGAGTTGAATGTATTGATTGGCCTCATTGGCGCTATAAATGCGGGTATTATGGCGCTCAATCCCCAAGGTCTTCTTTTCCAGTTCAGGGACTCGTTTTTGCAGCAGTACGTGCTCTTACTCTCTCCATTTCAGAACATAATTGCAAACCATCTCTTGGGTGCTGTGGTCGGCTTCGCATTTTTCTTGATGTTGAGCCTCGCCACGAACGGCAGGGGGATAGGCTTTGGCGATGTGAAGTTGGCACTCGCAGCCGGATTGGCGCTCGGTTGGCCGGACGTCGGACTCACGATTATGCTCTCGTTCATAATCGGCGGTATCGTGAGCGTGGGGCTCATGCTCTTCAGGAAGAGTCATATGCGGGACAAGGTTCCTTTTGCGCCCTTTTTCACACTCGGATTTGCACTCACGTTCTTCTTCGGGCACTCGATTTTGAGCGCCTACTTCGGCTTATTCCATTTGTAAGGAGAGGCGCCTGATTTTTCACTCTTTGTGCCCCTATGTGTTGCGCAGGAGGCCGTTCATTTTTCATGCGCGCACTGTATAATAAAGAGAAGAGCATGCAGCGCATGAAGACACTCATACGAATAATTGCGGAGCGCGTCCGTGATCGACGCGGTTTTTCGCTCATGGATATCATTGTGGCGACGGCAATCATCGCGATGATTACGAGTATTTCCATCAACTACAATCACTCCACCGAGGAGCAGCTGCGCGTGTTCAAGTCTCAGGCGCTTATCACGGGCGCAATCAACCGCGCGAAATCTTTTGCGGCGGAACGCTATATCGGCAAGAATGTTCCCGTAGGAAGTTTTGCATGCGCCTTCGGCGTCCATTTTGATACCGTAGGCGGGAAGGTGGTCATATTTGAAGACATCAAGCCCTCGACCACTATTTTTACGTGCCTGAATGCCGACGGGTCCTACTCGCCGTCTCAAAACGTATCCGGCGGGTTTTTCAACAGCCCAAGCGAAACAATCGAGGAGGTGCCGCTGGATTCGGGAGTGGCGTTGTCGTTGCCGAACGGCGGAGCTGATGTGATATTCATCCCGCCCGATCTTTCTGCGTCGACCACTGGGACATTTCCGGTCATTGCGCGCGTAACAAGCGCAAGCGGGAAGTTCGGCGATGTGTCTATAATTAACGGAGGACAGGTCATTACGAAATAACATGTCACGCCGCGCGAAACACAACGAAGGACAAATAATGATCGAGTCTATTGTCGCGATAAGCATCGCGCTTACCGCACTCGTCTCGGCGCTTTCGCTCGTGTCGAACTCGCTGCATTACAATACGGAGGCAGACCAGAAACTCGTCGGCTCGCATCTAGCGGCGGAAGGAATTGAGATCGTGCGCGATTTGCTCGATAGGGATTTCGCGGCGGGCGCGGTGTGGGGGAGCAGTCTTCCGCCAAGTCCCTTTCAGGTGAGCTATGATACTGCGGCGGCAATTACGACGCAGAACGGTAATCCTCTCTGGTACAACAACGGGACGTACTCGTACCAGCAGGTTGGTACTTCAATAAACAGCCATTTCATCCGCAACATCACGGCGACAAAAATAGGCGCGAACGAGGTGAGCGTCAGTTCAACAGTAACCATAGCGGGCATGGATCCGATTGTCATCGAGGACCACTTCTATAACTGGCGCCAATAACCCATATGAAGATAATAAAGGACAATGGAGGTTTCACGATTCTTGAGCTCATGGTAGCGCTCACGGTTTTTTCTATCGCGATGTCCATTATCAGCGGGCTTTTTATCCAGACATTGCATACGCAGAAAATTCTTGCGGCCGCAATCGAATCAAGCAGCAACACAAGTCTCATGCTTGAGCAGCTCTCCCGCGAGATAAGGCTCGGTTATAACTTCACTACATCAACGAATTCGTGCGGTCCGCTACTTACCGATTTTTCCTCCGGTATCGCATTCCGCCGTTTCCGCGGCGCAGGAACGGCAGTTGTGGTATACGAATGGAATAAGACTTCGAGCACCCTTGCGCGCACCGAGGAGATGGGAGCTACCGCGGAAGTAACGTCGGAAAATGTAATGGCAAACCGCATCTGCTTCCGCGTTACGCAGAACGGTTCTGCGGGGAATCCATGGCTTATAACGATTGTCGGCAATATTTCACCCCGTAATCTGGGAGTGGAAGGAAGGGGCGCGAATCTGGAAACCACTATCAGTTCGCGTGTGCTGCCGAGCGATATTTCTTCGATTGCGACATGCCCCGCGGGATGGTCCGCGCGGTTTCCGCAATACTCGACTTGTCCGTTTTAAATATCACGTATGAGCTTCTTTAACGAATTGCGAGCCAATAGATCGGGTCAGTCGCTGCTCTTGAGTGTGATGGTAATCGGTGGTGTGCTGATAGGCGCGACGTCCATTGCCGGATTGCTTATGCGATACCAGATTCGCCAGACGAATGATGTAGTGAATTCGACTAAGGCATTTTTTGCGGCGGATGCAGGCGTCGAGAGAGAAACGTACAGCATTTTGAATGCGGCGCCGGAGCCGACTTTTTCGAACGGCGCGACGGTAACGTCTTCATGGGCGGTTGCGGGCTCTAATATTGTGGTGCGATCGCAAGGAGAAGCGGGCGGCGCCGTGCGCGCACTTGAGTCGTACATTTCATCTGCCCAATCCGCGCCGACGCCTCAGCCGCAAATTACGCAGTTCGATGTTTCGGGGAACGTAAATCTGGTGTCGACCCCTTGTTCCGGCACGTGCCAGTATAGAACAGGAAATCCGGACACGACCGCCCCCGTCGCATCTCCCGCAAACATAACAATCACATGGGCCAGCAATAATGCAACGACGTGCGATGGCACGTCGAATCCCGCAGGAATCTGGACCGCTTCAGGTCTTAGCGGCTCAAACGTGGTAGACATCGGTGCTCAAAATCCCCCTATCACCTTTACGCTCGTGTGCTCGTTGGGAACTGTTTCGGCAAGCACATCGACCGTTATCACTTTTACTCCGTAACGCATGGATGAGCGAGAAGCAAAAAAAAGAATCGATGCGCTGAAATCGGAAATCAACCGGTTGCGATACGCGTATCACGTAGAAGACAAGGAGCTCATTTCTCCGGAAGCGCTCGACTCCCTGAAGAAGGAGCTTTTTGATTTGGAAAATAGATTTCCGCGTCTTATCACTCCAGATTCGCCTACGCAGCGCGTGGGAGGGAAGCCGCTTCCGGAATTTAAAAAAGTAACGCACGAGGCGCGCATGCTCTCGTTTAATGACGCGTTTTCAGAAAACGATATGCGCGAGTGGTATGCGCGTTTCGATAAGTATATTGGCGGTGACGCGCGCAAGGAATTTTATTGCGAATTGAAAATCGACGGCCTTGCAATTGAGCTCGTGTATGAAAACGGCACATTGGTGCAGGGTTCGACGCGCGGGGACGGGCATATCGGCGAGGATATTACGCAGAACTTACGCACTATCGACGCTATTCCGCTCCGTCTTGCGCCATACGAAGACGTGGTTGCTCACGTGAAAAGTGCCGGGCTTGATGCTAATAGGTTTATGCTCGGCGCAAAACGGCTTGTCGTACGCGGTGAGGTCTTTTTAAGCACCAAGGAATTCAAACGCATGAACAAGGAGCAGATTGCAGCAGGGGAGAAGCCGTATGCGAATCCCCGCAATGTGGCGGCGGGTTCTCTGCGTCAGCTTGACCCCAAGGTGACTGCGGCGCGTAAGCTTGATTCGTTCGAATATGCAATCGTGACTGATGTGGGACAAAAAGTGCATGAAGAAGAACACGTCATATTGAAAGCGTTCGGATTCAAAACCAATCCGCACAACAAGCGCGTAGAGTCCATGGAGGACGTATTCGCATTTCGAGAATATTGGGACAAGCACCGCGAAAAGATTCCATATGAAATCGATGGCGTGGTGGTAATCGCAAATAATAACGATGAGTTTATGCGCGGGGGAGTAGCCGGCAAGGCTCCGCGCGGGGCAATTGCCTACAAATTTTCTCCGAAAGAAGCGACAACCGTTGTTGAAGACATTAAAGTTCAAGTTGGCCGCACCGGAACGCTGCTCCCGACGATTTCCGATTGCGACGACTGCTATGCCGAACAGCCGCTCTCCTTTCCGTTCCCGTTCTACGGAACCGAATATTCGAGCATTTTCGTCGGTAAGCGTGAAG
>JBBILW010000019.1:0-14620 GCA_037444725.1 Candidatus Jorgensenbacteria bacterium
CTTCGTCGTCTCCTTCAATACTGCGGACATTTCTTTCGTACGAATAAGGTCCGAGGAAAAAATGAGATCTATTTTTGATTTCGCTAATTTTTTTGCGAGCTTTTCCGCCGCTACGCGCCCCTTAAGCGTAAGGTGCGAGGGCGTCTTCTCGGGCCAGCAGCTCAATACGTTTTTCGCGTTGCTCTCCGCCTCGCCGTGGCGCACCAATATGTACCGGTTGCCGCGCGCTGTCTGCGTTTTTTCAAGCGCCTCAACGCTTCCCACTACCGCGCGCGTCTTGCACGCATCGCATTCCCAGATAGGGAGAGGCGTACCCCAATATCGCTCGCGCGAAATCGCCCAGTCCTTCACCTCTTTAATCCATTCGCCGAAACGCCCCTCGCGCAAATGTTCGGGTACCCAGTTGATTCCCTCATTCTCCTGCCTCAATTCCTTCCGGAGCTTGCTCATTTCGATAAACCAGGAACTCCTTCCGTAATAAAGGAGCGGCGTGCTGCAGCGCCAGCAGTGCGGATATTCGTGCGTGTACGGCAATGTTTTCAAAAGATTATTGTTCGCCGTAAGCGCATTGATAATCATCTCCTCCGTCTGTTTTGCCTTCACGTACATTCCTGCGAACTCAGGCACGCCCTCAACAAACTTGCCCTGCTCGTTTACGGTGTGCACCTCGGGCAGGCCGAGCTTCTTGCCAAGCTTGTAGTCGTCTTCTCCGTACATGACCGCCGTGTGCACGACGCCCGTTCCATCAGCGGTAGTAACGAAATCAGCCGGATAAACTCTGTAGGAAACGTTCTTCGCGGTGCCATGCTGGAACGCAGGGATTGCAAACAACGGCTCGTAGCGCGCATTCACAAAAGCACCTCCCTTCATCTTTCCCGTAATTGTGTGGGGCATATCAAGAACGGAGAGCCGCGCCTCCGCAAGGATGTATGTTTCCTTCTTCTTCCCTTCCGCAACAGAGACGAACACGTAATCGATGTCCTCGCCAACCGCGAGCGCCACATTGCCGGGCAGCGTCCACGGCGTCGTCGTCCATGACAATATGTAGGTGTGATCGTCCGCAATCGTTCCACCAATCTTCTCCCCCTTCTTTACTTTGAATTTTACGAATACCGAAGTGTCCTCAACTTCCTTATAGCCGAGCGCCAACTCGTGCGAGGAGAGCGCGGTGCCACAGCGCGTGCACCACGGCACTATTTTTTGTCCTTTATAAAGCAAACCGCGTTTCTCGACCTGCGAGAAGAGCCACCAATTCGATTCGATGTAATCGTTTTCGTACGTAATATAGGGATGCTTCAAGTCGAGCCAGAAGCCGATGCGCTTCGTGAACTTCTCCCACTCGTCCTTATATTTCCACACCGACTCCCTGCACTTCTTGTTGAACGCGGCGATGCCGTACTGCTCGATTTCTTTTTTCGATTTGATTCCCAGCGCTTTTTCAACCTCGAGCTCCACGGGAAGTCCGTGCGTATCCCAGCCGCCTTTGCGCGGCACGTAATATCCCTGCATCGTTTTATAGCGGGGAATGATGTCTTTGAATGAACGCGCGAGCACGTGGTGGATGCCAGGGCGCCCATTTGCGGTTGGCGGCCCCTCATAGAACACGAACTTCTTGCCCTTTCCCTTAGCACCCGCTTTGGGCTTGTTCTTCAATAATGATTTCTCGAAAATCTTCTGCTCGTTCCAAAAGGAGAAAACCTTCTCCTCAACCTCGGGTAATGAGAACTTTTCTGTGTTCTTGAACATAGGATTATTGTAATAAATATCAGGGTTTTTATCAAAATAGGGGCATTTTTGAAGCACTCGATTTTTGAAATAAACTGGGGTAGGCTTGAGTATTAGCTTAAATGGAGGCGGCATGCATAACGAACACGCATTCGGTGATACAACTGACGAGGAGCTTATCTCCCGTACCCTCGAAAACCCCGAGGCATACGAGCACATTATGGCGCGCTATGAGCCCAAACTCATGCGCTACGTGCTCCGCCTTGCCGCCTTTTCAAAAGAGGAGGCAGATGACGTACTCCAAGAAACCTTCATTAAAACGTACCAAAACCTCAATGAATATGACCGATCCTTCAAATTCTCATCGTGGATTTATCGCATCGCCCATAACGAAGCGGTAAACGCCCTGCGCAAAATGAACCGTTCGCCGCGCACGGTGGAATCGGAGGAACAGGAGCGCATTATGGAGCGCCTCACCGATTCCCTGGACCTCGAACACGAACTCGATAACAAGCTGCACCGTGAAATGCTGCTTGCCGCCCTCGAAAAACTCGATCGGAAATATCGCGACGTGCTGATTCTCAAATTTCTGGAAGAAAAGAGCTACGAAGAAATATCGGACATTCTGCAGAAGCCGGTCGGCACCGTAGGGACTCTCATCAATCGCGCGCGCAAACAACTTCAGCAAAAAATACGCCATGCATAACTCATCAATCCGCAACAATGTATTGAAACAAATCCGCGAGCGCGGCATTGAGCCGACCGCGCGCTGGAAATTTGTATTAAAAAATATTGTTCTTTGGATAATTGTGCTCGTATCATTCATCGCGGGCATGCTTGCGGTCTCAACGCTCATACATACGACCAAGACCATAGACTGGGATGTGTATCGGTACCTCGGAAGAAGTTTTGCGGGACACGCAGCTATCGTCTTTCCATACTTCTGGTTTGCCATCATCGCGCTTTTTGCGACGCTCGCCTATGCGGTCATACGCGTCACGAAAAAAGGCTATCGCCATACGAAGCTCGCACTCGTCGCCGCTGGAATCTTCGCACTCGTAATTGCGGGCAGCGGACTCTACGCGCTCGGCATGGGCGAGTATATCGACGAAACACTTTCCTCGTACTCGAATCTCTACACGCAGCTCCCCAATCACAAGATAAATATCTGGAGCCGTCCTGAAGAAGGGCTTCTCTCCGGCACCATCACGCGCATCGTGAGCAACAACAAATTCACGCTGAAAGATTTTTCGGGACATGCGTGGACCATTGAGGAAGGTGATGTGCGCTGGAGACGCGGCAGCTCAAGAAGGGTTGGGACGAAAGTGAAACTCATCGGGTTGCAGCTCGATGAAAACGTGTTCGTGGTAAATGAGGTTCGCCCATGGACTGCTCCGCCACTGCCGAAAGTGAAATAAATATTTTTTGAGCGCGTAGTACCTTATGAAAGGTCGCAAAAGACTAATCAAGGTATTACACATGAAAAAGATATTTTTGAACGCGGCAGCACTCGCGGCGATAGCAGGAATGCTTGGCGGCGCATCGGCATTCGCGGCAACCACCTCCTCTACGAACGTTTTGCCCCGTCCTACGGAGCGAACAACGCGCCCCGTCGTAAGAACGCGCGTAAGGCGCACGGTAACGAGCACCATCATTAAAAAGACGCGCACGATTGCTCCGAAAGTGTTTAAAGCAAAGAGAAAATAGTGTAACGCGGTGTAACAGCGCGCATCACACTTACAAAAAACGGCATTATGCCGTTTTTTGCGCATCAAGAAATTCGATTGGCAACGAACGCAATTCTCCCCTCCGCACTCAAAAAGAATGGATCCCCGCCCATCCTCATGAGATGGCGCTCAAAAGAATGGTATTTATTCGTATGTGAATCACAGAACGTGAGAAAATATCAACATATTTCGAATGTTCCTATTTAGTACAATAAAAGTAATGAAACACTCTCCAATAATGTCGGGGAAATACATCCTGGGTCTTCTCATTGCGCTTCCTTTAATGGCGATACTCCCCTCCACGGCGGCCGCGGTTACCTGTACCGCAGCAAATGGAAATTGGAGCGCAGTCGGGACATGGTCCTGCGGCCACGTACCACTCGCATCTGACGATGTCGTTATTCCAAATACAAACGGCGTAAACGTAACCGTGGATACAGCTGCGGTCGCCCTCTCCACCACATTTACCGCGGGAAACAGGGCAAATCTTATTACGATCAGCGGTTCAAATTCATTGACCATTACCAATGCGATTACTATTGGCGCACCCTCAGGTGCAGTCACAAAAGGAATCAGTGTCGGCGCGGGAACGCTGACCGCCGGAAGTATGGCTATCAATGGCGGAACCGCATCGAATAGAATCGCAAGTGTGACCGCCACAACAGGCATTATTAATGTCAGCGGTAATATTACTTTTTCAGGAACCGCGTCAGCAGCGCGCTTGGCATTTAGCGGCGCGGGCACATTAAATATCGGCGGCGCAAACAGTTTGGGAACTGGAGGAACGTTCACGGCATCTACGGGAACAGTCAATTTCAATGGAAACGGAAATCAGATAATCGGCCCGTATGCGTACAGCGACCTCACGACATCAGGAAGCGGTACAAAAACAACAAGTGCGGCAACCACCATTAGCGATGTGCTTACCGTGAACGCAGGAACGGAATTTGCGACTGGCATTACGAATACGTGGACGCTTACGGTAAGCAGCTCAACGAATGTATCAGGAACACTCACGCTTGCAAACACCGGCAACAAAACATTTACTGGAAATGTTACCTTGAACGCGGGAAGCGTGTGGAATGAAACCGGTACGGGGGCGGTAACTTTTAATGCCGACCTTGTAAATAATGCCACGACATTTACTGCGAACACCGGAACACATACTTTTGGTGGTGTCGGACATAGTATAAGCGGCGGAACTTCCACAGCAATTCCGGGGACCGCAGCGTTTACTGGAACATATACCAATAGTGGAACATTTTCCACGGCGACACTGTCCGCGTTGGCAGGCGCATCGCTTACCAACAACGGCACCGTGACCGTTTCAACCGCACTCTCGGGCACGGGAAGTTTTGTGCAAGGCGCGGCGGGAACATTAAATTTCAGCGGTTCAACTGTTGCTATTACCACGTTTTCGGCCAATACCGCAGGCAACACCGTGAATTATGCGGGCGCAACACAAACAGTAAGAGCGGTGGCATACAGCAATCTTGTACTTTCCGGTTCAAACGCAAAGTCTATGGGCGCGGGCACCTCAGTCGCGGGTAATTTGAGCATTGCCCCCACGGGAACCGCACAGGCAAGCATTGCGGCGGGACAAAATCTTAGCGTAAACACACTCACACTCGGTGGCGTTGGCGTCGCAAGCGGAACCTGGGGCTCTACCGCCTCCGCGGCAACCAATACGAACAACACGTATTTCGCCGCAACAACAGGCATTCTCACTGTTACCAATGACGGAAGACTGCCCCAAGCAACATTAGTCGCAAATGCAAATCCTTCGACGGTCGCAGTCGGTTCTACATCAACTCTTTCCACGACCGGCGGCAGCGGCACAGGCGCAGTGACTTTTTCAGTGGGTGCATCAACTGGTTGTACCGTCCTTGGTACCACGCTCACCGCAACCGATTCGGCAGGAACTTGTAGCGTGACCGCAACGAAAGCCGGCGACACTACCTATCAGCCGGCGACATCTGCACCGCTCGCGATAACAATCATCGCAACTCCGACACATCAATTATTCTTGACAGCTCCCGGCACCATGACCGCGGGCACGCGCCTCAGCTTCACCGTGACGCGCAAAGATCAGTATGGAAATCTAAAAACCTCGGGAAACGAAATATATTATCCGTACACATATTCAACGGGCACCGCAGCACGCTTTTACGATGCGGCTGTCGCGGGCAACATTATTACCACAGTCACAATCGCGAACGGAACTTCGAGCGCGCAATTCTGGTACTACGATGAGCTCGCGGGTACGCATAACATCGCGGTATCCGATGCGACTCCCCCGGATGGCGCAACGGGAATAATTGACGCGACAAGTACCGCGACTGTAACCGCTGCCGCGGCGACGCAATTCAACATTACGCAGAACACCACGATGACCGCGGGCACGCGCCTTGCATATACCGTGACAAGACAAGACCAGTTCGGCAATCTCTCCTCCTCGGGAAGTAACACCGTTTATCTGACGAGCAATTCCGCAGGAGCGGCAAAAAAGTTTTATGACGCAGCATCGGGCGGCAATATTATCACATCGGTTACACTGGGAAGCGGAACGACCTCTGGAAATTTCTGGTACTACGATGAACTCGCAACGAATGCAACCGTGTACGCGTCCGACAATCCTGCAGGTCCCGACGGCAACGCGGGCATCATTGACGGCACGAATGCGATTACCATTCTCCCCGCTTCGACGCGCACCTTCCTCCTCGACAATGCAACGGGAACCATGCAGGTCGGCACGCGCTTCCAGTATGTCGTCTCCCGCTTCGACAGCTTCGGCAACACAGTGACTGCGGGAAGCAACACGGTCTATCTCCAATCAAATTCCACGGGAGCAAAAGCATTTTATAACGCGGCATCGGGGGGTTCGGTCATCACCTCGGTTGCGATTGGCGCAGGATCTCCGAATGCTACATTCTGGTATTACGACGATGCTGCAGGCACGTGGACCGTTACTGGGTATGACAATATTGCGGGACCCGACGGTGCAACAGGCATCGTTGATGCAACAAGTTCGATAACCGTGAGCCCCGCGCCGATTGTCGCGACGCGCTTCACGATAGTGAAACCCGCCGACAACGTAGTCGGAGCAACGGTTCCCGTCACGATTCGCGCGGAGAACAATGCGGGCAATCTTGATACGACCTATAACAACAGTGTGACGCTCGTAACTTCAGGCCACGCAACGCCGCAAAATGGTACCGTAGTCGTGATCACGAACGGACTCGGCTCGGTAAATATAACCGATACATTTGCAGAAACGGTGACGCTCTCGCTCGTTGATTCCGCCACCACCACGCTTGACGTTTCTTCAACGCAAACCGTGACCTTCTCCCCCGGCGCCACCTATCAATATATAGTGAATACTCCCGGCAACATGACCGCAGGCACGCGCCTCGGCTACACCGTGACGCGCAAGGACCAGTTCGGAAATTTGGTCATGAGCGGCATCGAAACAGTCCATCTCTATTCGAGTGCAACAGGAGGACTTTCCGCATTCTATGACGTATCAAGCGGCGGCACGCCGGTTGCAAGCGTGAGTATCGCAAGCAGTACGTCGGTTGCAAACTTCTGGTATTACGAAGGCAAGGCGGGTACGTGGACCATAACGGCGTCCGATAACGCAACCGCGCCCGACAGCGCAGGAATTGTAGACGGCACCCGCTCGGTAGTTGTCTCCCCTGCGGCAACATCTCAGTTCTCGCTGAATCATCCGGGAGATATGACCGCAGGCACGCGCCTCGGCTACACCGTGACGCGCAAGGACCAGTTCGGCAACACGGCGACATCGGGAAGCGATATGGTGTATCTCTACGCAAGCCCCGTAAGTGCTACGAGCAAATTTTACAGCGCCGCATCGGGAGGGTCGGTCATCACTTCGCGAACAATAAGCGCAGGAGTATCAACTGCTAACTTCTGGTACTACGACGAATCAACGGGTTCCAAAACGGTCACTGTGTCGGACAACTCCTCTTCTCCGGATGGCGCGACAGGCATCGCAGATGCGTCCGATATGTTTACCGTAACGGCCGCACCGATTGTGGCGACACGCCTTACGATTGTAAAGCCTGCAGACGTGCAAACGGGAACAAATACCGCCGTAACCATCCGCGCAGAAGACGCTTCCGGCAATATCGATACGACCTTCGCGAGCTCCGTCACGCTCGTCACGAGCGGCTCTGCGACGGGAGGCGGCGTGGTGAACTTTACAAACGGCGTGGGCACAAAGACCATCACCGATGCAGTGGCGGAAACAGTGACGCTCACCCTCCTTGATACCGCATCAACCTCGCTTGATGTCTCGTCATCTCAGACTGTGATATTTTCAACAACTCCTCCTGCTCCGGCATCAACACCATCGGCAATTGGAGGTACAACAGCCGTTACGCGCTCAACGGTTATTTTCGCGGGGAAGGTATTCCCCGGAGCAAAACTTACCATTGTTGCGGTGGGTGACGGCGACATTCCCGTTCGACAAGGAACAGTGGCGGCAGGTGATGGTTCATTCTCAATACGATTCAACGGAATGGCTGCGGGTATCCGCTCATTCTTCCTTTCAGTCACCGATCAAAACGGAAAATCGTCCCAAACAAAAACATACTCGGTTGATGTGAACCAATCATTAGTCGTACGCAACGTTCTCCTGCCTCCAACAATAAATTTCGCGCAACAGACGGTGACCAAGGGTGGATTCGTGGGAATCACAGGCTATGCGACGCCGGGATTCGCGGTGCAGGCGACAATCGACGGCATTGATACGGGCGCAATTAACATCGCGGATAATTTGGGAAGATATTCGATTCCAATCAATACCTTTAATCTCGCGTTCGGCACGCACACCGCACGCACGCACCAAACGAGTACCGAGGGTGCCACAAGCGACGCATCAATAGAAGGTGTATTCATGGTGTCGGCGCTCTTCAACACGCAAACCGATTTGAACCACGACGGAAAAGTCGATTCAACCGACTTGAGCATCTTCCTCTCGCGCTGGAATTCAACAGACCCGGCAACGCGCGCGACGGTTGATTTCAACGGTGACGGGAAGCTCGATGTACAAGACTTGAGCATCTTCTCGCGCACACTCAATAAGTAATCGTCTATAATAAAAGAAATGAACACGCGCTCTTTTCTTCAAAGACATTTCGTAACCGCGGTCGCTTTCGTCTGCGTGGCGCTGCTTGGCATTCCCGCCGCGCATGCGGCAACGTTTGCCATCACACTCGACAAACAATCGTTCGCGATTGGCGATGAATTCACGGCAGATATTCGTATGGACACCGAAAATGTCGGCGTTAACGCGGCACAAGGAACGATCTCGTTCTCTCCCTCGGTTCTCTCGGTTTCCAAAATCGACCGCGGAAGCTCTGTCTTTAATTTCTGGCTTCAGGATCCCGCATTCTCAAATACCGCGGGAACAGTTACCTTCCTCGGCGGCTCAACAAGCGGATTCACCGGCGCATCCCTCGAAACATTCAAAATTACTTTTAAGGTTATGGGTGTGGGCTCGTCAACCATCACCTTCACAGACGGCGCCATCACGGCGAGCGACGGCAGCGGCACCAATGTAATGAGAGGAACGGCGGGAGTTTCAATCTCGGCAGTAAGCAAGG
Organism: Candidatus Jorgensenbacteria bacterium; assembly: GCA_037444725.1. Lineage (GTDB taxonomy): Bacteria > Patescibacteriota > Minisyncoccia > UBA6257 > GWB1-50-10 > CAIKKG01. Next base: position 9,080 of record JBBILW010000019.1, read on the forward strand.
GCACCATTACGACCATCGCGCCGCCAACTCAAATAACGCGCACCCCGACACCCGCGCAAGGATTGCCCGCAGCGCCATCGCTTACTATTCCTGTGTATCCGGACCCCGCGAAGTGGTCGAATATTCTAGCCCCATTCAATGTAAAGTGGACGCTCCCCTCCGACGTAACCGACGTGGCAACGCTTATCAATAAAGATCCGCGCGGCATGCCTGCGCGCTCGGAGGGCCTTTTCGACAACAAGAACTTTGCAGCGTTAAGCGATGGCATCTGGTATCTCCACGTGCAGTTCAAGAATGCGAACGGCTGGGGTCCAACCACGCACTACGCCCTTCGCGTAGACTCAACTCCCCCACCCGCCTTTAACGTTCAAGTAACGACGGGCGCCTCTAGCGATGACCCGACTCCTACAGTCACATACGCAATCGCTGATTCGCTCTCCGGCATTTCGGCGTATTACATTCTCGTTGACAATAATGTTGTTGCGACAACCACCAACGCGACATTCACGCTTCCTCCGCAAAAGCCGGGCAAGCACGTGATTCGCGTGGCAGCGCACGATAATGCGGGCAATATCACAGAAGGATCCGCAACGATTACGATTGCTCCAATCGCCTCTCCAACGGTGATGCTTGCAGGGGGTGAAGTCTACGCAAACGAAGGCGGCATATCACTGAATGGCTCGACGCTTGTGAATGGAAAAGTAAGGTTGGCACTGAAAGATGCATCAGGTACCACACTCGAAGAGAGAACCGCATCCGCAGACACGCTCGGCGAATGGAGTGCGGCGTTTGAGGAGCCGCTTAAAGTGGGCGCATATGTTATTGAAGTGACCGCAGTGGACGTGCGCGGCGCTGAAAGCTTCCCCGTTTCGACTAAAACCATAAACGTACGCGAGCGTCCCCTGCTCACCATCGGCGTCATTGGCATTTCTAAAAACAGTCTCATCTGGATTCTCGTTTTGCTTATCGGCGGCGGTGTGGGCGCGGGCGTCTACATAGGACGGAGGTCGCGAGAACGCCAATCACGGCGCATACTTATCGCAAAACGTGATGTGGCGAATGCGTTTACCACCATCAAAAAGGACCTCATACAGATTCTTGATGCGTTAGAGGACCAAAAGCTCTCTGATGAGGAAATAACCCGCACAAAACATACGCTGGAACGCATGCATGAGAACATAACCTCAATGGAACGCTACATTATCTCCAATATTACCGAGATAAAGGAGTAGTTGCGGCACCATACATTATTTGTGCTATAATGAGCGTAATATCAACTGTTACGCATGAAAATACTTATTGTCGAAGACGAGGAAGCCCTCGCGATGGTGCTCGGAGAAAAGCTGCAGAAATTGGAACATGAGGTAAGGATCGCTAAAGACGGCGAAGTCGCGATAACACTTGCGCACAGCTTTAAGCCGGAAATGATCCTTCTCGATCTCATTCTTCCTAAAAAAGACGGTTTTGCGGTATTAAAAGAACTGAAAAACGACCCCGAACTTTCGGAAGTCCCGGTCATTGTCCTCTCAAACCTCGGCGAAGACGACAACATCAAGAAAGCACTCTCTCTTGGCGCGAAGGACTACTTCGTAAAATCCCAGCATCCTATCAACGAGATTGTGGAGAAGATAGAAGCGATTCATACCGCGTAGCGTTCGTTGAAAGCCAAGGGTTGTCGGACTAGCCATCACTGTTACTCTGATGACGAAATCACGCACATCATTCATCGTCTGGGCTTCCCTGCTCTTACTCTCCCTGGCGGCCGGGTTCTACACATACTCCTATATCTATAAGGGCTTCACCAAAGAAGCGGTGGGGCGTTTTGAAGAAGAAGCGAAACGCGTCTACGCGAACGTACTCGAAAAAGAGGGACTCGACGACTATGCGAGAACGCTCTCCAATATAAGCGGGCTTTTTGGCGCAAGCGTCTCAGTGGAGCGGAATGAATTTGAAGAATTCATTTCCAAATCGCAATTCGCCTCGCTCTTCCCCGCAACAAAATCATTTTCATATATTAGGCGTGTTACCAATGCGGAAAAAGATGCATTCGTACGCGCAACAAAACGGGATGAATCCATTCGCAAAGGTGGATACCCCGATTTTTCTATTTTTCCGAAAGGAACGAGAAGTGAGTATTACGTAACCACATATATTACGCCGTACAAGGGCGCTGAATTACTGATGGGAGAGGATGTTCTCATGAACTCCTCCGCACAATCTGCAATCGAAACCGCACGCGACACAGGCACATTCGCGACTACAAAACCGCTTGTGTACGACGATAAAAACTACTTTATGATTGTGCTCCCCATTTATAAAAATGGCGCGCCCATAACGACAGTAAGCGAGCGTCGCGAAGCAATCACGGGATTTGCCGCTGCCACCATTGATCCGGAGGCCTTTATTGTTCCCGCACTCAGTGAAATCGACAGCGCGGTAAAAAAGATACGTCTTTACACATTCGAAACCGATACGGAAACTGGCGCATCTCAAAACCTTATCTACAGCTACAACAATACCGAAGGTGAGCAGGAGGATCTTATCGCGCAGTCCTACGTCTTTAAAGTCGGTAATACCAACTGGATGCTCAGCATCGCCGAAAGCGCCACCGATGAACTATACCCACTCGAGAAACAAACGGCATATTTCGGCGGAATCGGTGTATTTGCGATTTTCTTACTGGTAGGCGGCGCGCTTTTCCAAATAATCGCATCAAGAAACCGCTCGATAATCGCGGCAAAAGAGCTCTCAAAAAATCTCCGTGAAGTCGAACACTTCCTCACGGAATCATCGTCCGATATCACCATCTCAATCGATACGGAAAATCGCATTACCGCAATGAATGATGCGGCAATTCATCTACTCGGCTACTCCCCCGATGACGTGCTGGGGGCGCACATCGGAGAAACCGGCATCATCGCCTCCAATTCCCTCGTGACCGCGCTCAAAGCAATCGAACGCGTGCTAAAAGGAGAATCAATGGGGCCGATTGAACTCATGTTTATCAGACACATGGACGGCCTCATCATCGCAGAGGCAACGATGGTGAAGATTAGCGAAGAGAACGAAACAAAGGGGGTGCGCATTACATTGCACAATATTACGACGCGCAAACACGCGGAGAATGCGCTCGCACGCTCCCCCGCCGAGTTTGTCGCGTTCGCTAACGACTCGCTCGATATGCTGCTCGTCATCGCGGACAATAAGATAGTCTTTGCGAATAAAACCTGCGAATCGGATCTCAAATACAGCGGCGAGGAGCTTCAAAAAATGCGGTTCGACGCCACCGGTCTTGTTACACGCGAATCGATGCCAACGATTGAGGCGAACATGAAGCACCTCCTCTACGAAGGCGTTTCGCATGAATCCGAATGTGCGCTTTTCACGAAAGACCGCCAGCGCATCTACGCCATGATGTCCATGTCGCGCATCAAATGGAATAACGCCGATGCGATTCTGTTGGTCGCACGCGATATTTCAGCGCGCAAACGCCTCGAGCAGCGCGCAACAATGGAAAACGCGGTTGCAAAAACAATCACCGAGTCTGCGGAAGAAACAAACATTGCGAAAAAATTGCTTGAAAATATTGGCAGCACATTCCATTGGCAGCTTGGCGATATCTGGATGGAAAATAAGGCTACCAATCAATTGGAATTGTTCGAGATCTGGAGCCAGCCCGGATATGATTTGTCATCACTCGAATCGAAAATACGGTCATTAAAATTCAAAAAGGGCGAAGGACTGCCCGGTGAGGTATGGAAGAGCGGTAAGCCGAAATGGATTGCGTCTATTAATGAGGTGAAAACATTCATACGCGCACCCGAATCAAAGGCGGCAAAACTTGATACCGCGTTCGCCTTCCCGCTCATCGTGGGGCAGACGACGGTCGGCGTCGCAGAGTTCTTCACCGATTCAAAATCGGAAAAATTGAATAATGAACTCGTAGAGGTCTTTCTCTCAATCGGCGCAACGCTCGGCCAGTTCATCCGCCAGCGTATAGCGAATGAAGAAATTAGAAAGCGCAATGTGGATCTGCAAAAATTCCTCCTTGCGGTTGAGTGGACTGAGGATGCGGTTGTTATTACCGACGAAGATGCGATTGTGCAGTACGCGAACAGGGCTGCGGAAAAAATGAACGGCTACCCGCGCAGCGAAATGCTTGGTCAGAAATCAGGAAAACTCTGGGGCGGCCTTATGCCGAAGGAATACTATGAAGACATGTGGCACACCATCAAAACGCTCCACCGTCCCTTTACGGGAGAAATCCGCAACAGGAGGAAAAACGGCGAGGAATATCTCGCGCTCATGAACATCTCCCCCGTCTTCGACGAAAACGGTGTACCGAAGTTTTTCGTGGCGACCGAACGCGACATCACGCGAGAAAAAGAAATCGACCGCGCCAAAACGGAATTCGTATCGCTTGCTTCGCATCAGCTTCGCACGCCCATTACCGCCATAAACTGGTACGCGGAAATGCTTCTCGGCGGAGACGTGGGAAAAATCACCCAAAAACAGCGGATGTATTTGGAGGAAATCTATAATGGCGGGAGGAGGCTCGTCATGCTCGTCAATTCCCTTCTCAATGTGTCGCGGGTAGAACTCGGCACGTTCGTTATTCAGCCCGAAATGTTAAATCCCGGCGAAGTCTGTAATATTGCCCTCAAAGATATCGAGCGCCTCGCAGTAAACAAAAACATTACCATTAACAAGCAGATTGCAAAGGATATTCCTGAAATAAGCGCAGATGCGGGCCTCCTGCAGATCATATTACAGAACATCATCACGAATGCGGTGGAGTACACGAAAGACAATGGCACGGTCACCGTCATTATGAGAAAACAGGGTGACGACCTCTATTTCTCGGTGGCGGATACGGGCGTGGGCATCCCCGCCGCTGACCAAGACAAGATATTCGGAAAAATGTACCGCGCCGATAACGCACGCGACATTAAGACGTACGGTACGGGTCTCGGTCTCTATATCGTGAAGGCTATTATTGATGAAATTAAGGGCAAGGTATGGTTCGACTCAGTGGAAAACAAGGGAACCACATTCTACGTGACCATCCCCCTCTCGGGCATGACGCCAAGAAAGGGCACAAAAATGCTCACTATCATGAATGACGTGGTATAATAGCAAAAAGGGTCGAAAACTAAACTTACTATGGCTGACAACGAAAAAATCGTATTGGTAATCGAAGATCACGTACCGGTGAGAGTCGCGCTCGTCGATAAACTGAAGAAGGAAGGTGTGAAGACCCTCGAAGCGAAAGATGGGGAGGAAGGATTGCAGATGGCGCTCGACAAGAAGCCCGACCTCATCCTTTTGGACCTTATCATGCCGCGCATGTCGGGAATGGCAATGCTCGAGAAGCTTCGAAAAGACGAATGGGGCAAGCACGTACCGGTCATCATCCTCACGAACCTGAACCCTGATGACAAGATTATGAGGGAAGTGATTGAAACCGAACCCGCCTACTATCTTGTGAAAGCGGACTGGAAGATTGAAGACGTGGTGGCAAAAGCGAAAGACTTCCTCGCA
>JBBILW010000020.1:0-14135 GCA_037444725.1 Candidatus Jorgensenbacteria bacterium
TAGATTCCTTCGCCGTGGTCGAGAATAACCACGTTTCCGTATACGGTGTCGTAGTACACACTCTTCACGATTCCCCCGCTCATCGCGCCTACCGCCGAACCTTCCTTCCCGCCGAAATCAACACCCCAATGACGAATGACGCTGTCGCCGGTCTTCCGGATTTCACCGAACGTGCTTGCAATGCGCGTATTATTTGAGAGCGGGAGGCCGAATGCTTTTCCAAAATACACCTTATCGGTACTCGCGCTCACCGTACTATCGATACTCACCTTCTGCTCCGCAAGCTTCGTCGTAAGTCCTTTTGTGGTAAGCCCAAGTTCTTTAGGAATACCCAGATTCAATGTCACGAAATTTTTTGCACGTACGCGAATCGTGCGGTCGAAACTGCTTCCATCTGCAAACTGCACGTGAAGCGCATAATTCCCCGCTTTCTGTGTCGGACGAATCGGCGCCACCGCTGTCACGCCGCCGCGATAGTCGAAAAATTTAAGCTTATCCGAGCCCAAAAGACCCGAGACGGGGCGCGCGCCGCCCGAGAAGCTCATAACCACTGTATCTCCCTGGTACGGGGCAGTATCCGAAATAGACGCGTTAATGCCACGTGCCTGCGCGGTCGGCGCAAGAAGTGAAACAAGTAAAATTGTGAAAGCAAAATATCGCTTCATCTCATTAAGTATAACGCATACAAGGACTCTTTTCTTACACGACAAGCATCGCGTCACCGAACGAGTAGAACCTGAAGCCCTCCTTAATTGCAATCGCATAGAGCTCCACTATGCTCCGCTTCGCTCCCTTATCACGCAAGAAAGCGTCCACGAGCATCATGAGCGATGAGCGCGGAACATGAAAGTTCGTAATCATCGCATTCGCCACACTGAAATGATGCGGATGCCTAATGAATATTTCTGTTGCCGCTGTAATATCTTTTACCGCACCCCCGCTTGCAACCTCGTCGCGCGCGGATTCGAGCGCACGCATCGCCGTCGTGCCGACTGCAACAATCATACTATCCTTCGCCGCACGGACAGCCTCCACAGTTCCTTTTGGTATTTCAAACCATTCTTTATGGAGTCTCCCCTCTTGTATTTGCTCTTCGCGCACGGGAGCAAACGTACCCATTCCCACATGCAACGAAAGGCGCGCAAACTCATTGCCGCGCATCTTAAGTTTCTTTATAAGCGCTGCGGTGAAGTGCAGCGATGCGGTCGGCGCCGCGACCGATGCAGGCACATCTGCGAACACGCTCTGATACCGCGTGCGGAGCTCGGGTTCCTTCAACGCCGTCGCGCCAATATATTTCGGGATAGGCGTTACGCCATGCTCCTCCAATAACGCGAATATGTGTTCAACCGGGAAAAGCGGTTTCAGATAAAAGAACTGCTCTTCCTGGCGCACCACTTCAAGTGTTTCTCCGCCCGGAAACATGAGTCTCTGCCCCGCTGCGAGCTTGCGATCGGCAATACTTTTAATTACTTCCTCCCCCGCGCGCAATTCATTTACCAATAGAAGAAGCTCTACCTTGCCACCCGTTTCTTTGCGGACTTCAACGCGCGCAGGAACAACTTTCGAAGCATTGAGTACGAAGAGTGCATCTTTTGGGATATAGTCCGCGATGTTCCGAAACATATCGAACGTTACCGTATCTGTTTTCGTGTCGTATACGAAAAGGCGTGCGGAATCACGCGGTTCGGCGGGAGACGATGCGATGAGATTTTCCGGCAACTCAAAATCAAAAAGTTCAGACACCATGATGCGTAAGCTGTTCTTCGGCATTCTTTCGAAACTCGCTGAATCGGCCCTCTTTAATTGATGCGCGAATTTCCGCCATGAAAGTATTGAAGAAATAAATGTTATGGAATGTCGCGTCGTGTCCCGCATTCATGTCCTTCGCCTTAAACGCGTCACGCAACGCACCGCGCGTAACGCCGCGCGCGCATGCCGGGCACTTGCACCCCTCTTCGAGCGGCAGAGTACTGCCCTTATGTTTTGCGCCCGTCACATCATACCTTCCCTTATGCGTCCAAATTGAACCGTGCCGACCCTCGCGTGACGGAATTACACAATCAAACGTATCAATTCCGCGCGCAACACCCTCCAAAATATCGCTGATGCGCCCTATACCAAGAAGGTGGCGCGGCTTTTCTTCGGGCAGGAACGGAATACACCAATCAAGCACGTTCTTCATTTCTTCCTCGCCGAAGGAACCGCCGATGGCAAATCCGTCGAACGGCATTGCGCCGATTACGCGAGCACTCTCTTTGCGCAGGTCTTCAAAATTACCACCCTGGACGATTCCGTAGAGCGCTTGCGATGAGGTTTTCGCGGAGATGCACTGCTTTGCCCACTTGTGCGTGCGTGCACTCGCCCACTTGTTATACCAATAGCCATGCTTCGGCGATGTGCACTCGTCGAACGCCAATATAATGTCTGCGCCGAGCTTCTCCTGAATCTGAATTGATTTTTTCGGCCCCAAAAATACCAGGTGTTTATCACCGTAATTTTCGTCTTTGAAATACGTCCCCCATGGCGTGATACGTACAGAGTTTCGCTTATGGGAAATTCCAAGGAATGAGCGGATTTGCAGCAATGCATCTCTCACTATACGGGGCCTCTCGCGGTGCACGGACGACACGCCCACCTTCGACACGCCGTGCTCGCGCGCGAAGCCGAGCGAAAAGACCTGGAAACCGCCGGAGTCGGTCATTAAAATATTGTCCGTCTTCATGCGCGCATGAAGCCCCTCAAATGATGAGAGTGTATTTCCCAACATACGCCAGAGGTGGTAGGTATTCGCAATCATCATCTGTGTTCCCGCTGTCTTCAAGTCCTCGGGCGTCATGGTGCGGACCGATGCGCGAGTGCCGACAATAACATAACTAGGCGTCTCCGCGACGCCCCCGTTCGCATTCTTTATAACGCCTACGCGCGCCTTCGATTCCTTATCTTTTGCAATAACGGTGAACATACAATACGTGAACACTACAAGAAAATGCGTCCGATGCGCAACTTACAATCATCGCAATCCCCCAGGCTTCTCCCTAACTCCTCTTTATATGCGCCATTGCATAGTCCATGCTGGCGTTCACTTTTTTGCCCGGATTCATGACGCCGAGCGGATCGAAAATATGTTTGATCTCCTTAAATATCGCGAACACTTCGCTGCCGTACATTTGTTCGAGATACGGACTCCGTATAAGCCCGTCGTTGTGCTCCGCGGTAATCGAACCCTTGAAATCGAGCACAAGTTTATACACCTCGTCCATTGCGGGGTGGATTTTCGCGCGCTCTTCTTCGATGCCAAGCTTCATAAGCGGAATGATGTGGAAATTGCCGTCGCCGATATGTGCCGCAATCGTCGTGAATAGGCCGTATCGATTGAGAATGGCGAGCAGTTTCGGCAGAAATTCGGGAATGTGTTCTGGCCTCACGATAATATCGTCCACGAACGGCGCCGTCTGCATGCCTCGTACGCGCTGACGCAATAAATTGAAGCTCTCGCGGCGGATTGCCCAGTATTTTGCCGATTCACGCTTCGTGCGTGCGACACGCACATGTGCGCGCCCACCTTCCAAACCTTTCAACGCCTCATTCAAGTCGCGATCCACTTCTTCCTGACTGTTCCCTTCGAATTCGGCGAGGATGATGAGCTTCGGCATACCGAAGCGCACCACATGAATAAATTCCGGAAGAAACGCGAACATGAGTGAAAACGGATTCAAGGCGAGCATCTTCAAGAAGCCCCAGAAATATTTGAGCGCGAGTTCGAACGTTTTATCATCGAACGATTCAAGACTTGTCGGCAGAAGCGGCATAAGTACGTCGAGCGCGGGCACCGTATCCTTAATATCATTTAAAAACAGCGTTATCATTCCCGCGTACGGTTTCGTTTCTACGAGCCGGAACTCCGCCTCGGTCACGAACGCGAGTGTCCCCTGCGAACCCACGATGAGTTTTGTAAGGTCAAACCGTTTCCTATCCCACACATCCCAAACGTTATACCCTGCCGAATTTTTCGAGACGTTCGGCTTCGCGGCATGCGCCGCATCGTAATTCTCTTCGAGCAACGCGTGAACCTTGCGATATACTTCTCCTTCAAATGTGCTCTCCGCCTCCTTTGCTCGCAACTCTTCCGCCGTGAGCGGCTTCACTTCGTATTCGTTTCCGTCGGCAAATACCGCCTTCAGGCGCCGCACGTAATCGTGTGTCTTGCCGTAGCGGAGTGTTTTTTCTCCACCCGAATCATTTGAAACCATACCTCCGATTGCGCACAAATTGCGCGATGCGGGGTATGTCGGCAACAAAAGATTTTTTGTAAGCGTTTCTTTTTCAAAATCGCGATAGAAGACTCCGGGTTCCGCAATCTTGAATCCTTCAACCGGTCCACCGGTAAAATTCACCAATTTTTCCGCAGGCACCATGCGCGTAAAGTGCTTTGTGAAATCCATAACGATGGATTCCGTGAGCGGGCCTCCGCTCATATCGCTTCCCGCGGAACGCGCCGTAAGCGAAACGTTCTCGCCTGCCTTTTTTGCATCCGAAACAATGCGCACAAGCTGCTTCACATCCTCAACATCCTTCGGAAACACCACCGTGCTCGGCGTAACCTCAAAAAGACTCGTATCTCGGCTATACGCCGTTCGTGTTTTCCTATCGTCCGCGACTTCTCCTTTAATTTTAGATTTTATAAATTGTATATCCATCTATGTGTAAGTATAGCGCTTTCTGTTTGCCGAAAATAATAAAGCGCCCACTCGGGCGCCTTATTTTCCATATGCAATTAGTTCACACCGAGCAATTCGACCTCGAATACGAGTGTCGAGCCTCCTGGAATCGGTCCGTAATCCGCAGCACCGTATCCGAGCTCAGGCGGAACGGTGAGTTTGCGCTTTCCTCCCACCTTCATACCCGCAACACCGAGGTCCCATCCCTTGATAACCTGGCCCGCACCGAGTCTGAACGTGAACGGCGTACCGCGATCGCGCGAGCTGTCGAACTTCTTTCCGCTCGTAAACGTTCCCACATAATGCACGGTTACATCATGTCCCGTAACCGCCTCCGCGCCTTTGCCGACTACCTCATCCACTATCTGAAGATTGTTGTTCATGGTTGGTTTTTCCGTTTGTGTTATCGGTTCCGTCGTTACTTTGATATCCGCAGTTTTCCCGTCCGATGTCGTCACCGCAATGTCACCTATCGACGCCTTTTCCTGCTCATTTCCTCCTTCCGGCTTGTATATCTCGCCATATACGAGCGCGCCCAATGCGACGACCAACACCGCCATAATACCAATAAATATCTTCCCCTCCTTATTGATTTGCATGGAGGGAATCATATCATAGGCGCTCAAACAAATGCCAGCGCGTCTCCTATTGCAGTTTCGGCAGATGCGAGCGTTCCTGACGGCAATTCAACCACATGCCTATATATAGGATTCCAAAAGAAGAAATTGCCGGGTTGAAGATTGCAGCGCACGACGCGCACCACTTTCCTCTCATCAAGAATCGCGCAATCGATTGGGAATTGCATTCCCCTCGTGTGAATCCCGAATCTTGTTTTGAAATAGAGTGATGCGGGTTCCGTCTTCCCCAATAATCCGATAGTCTTCTCGCGCAGCGTGCGCGCATATCCCGCATTGTGTGCAAGAATGGTTCCCTTGGTGATGTTTACGATTTGCATATTATTGAAAACGAGCGCGAAGCGTGTCTACGTTCTTTTTATCAGGACCGTTGCCATCAAACCCAGGCGTTTCTAAAAGCCACGGCAAGGCGCGCAACCGCGTATCCGCGCACAGCGCGTCGAAACCTTTAATGCCTATATGGCCTTCCCCAATATTCTGGTGCTGATCATGATGCGAGCCCGTAAGTGTTTTCGAATCATTCGCATGAAGAGCCGCGAACGCGTCCATGCCCACCGCTTTCTCCCACGCATCAAAAAGTTTTTTCACCGAATCAGGCGTGTATTCCGAAACAAGCCCCGCCTCGAATCCATGAGCGGTGTCATAACAAATTTTTACGCGGTCGGATTTCATCGCATGATAGATGCGCGCCACATCCTCGATTGAGGCGCCGATTTTATCACCGCCTCCCGCAGTGTTTTCCATAATAAGTTTTGTGCTTCCCGGCACCGACTCCAAAACGCGCTTCATCGCCGCGATTTCATGCGCAAACGCCTCGTCTCTGTCGCCTCCTTTATGCGAACCAAGATGGAAAATGAGACCTTCCGCACCAATCATATCCGCAATCTTTAAGTGGTCAATAAGACTCTGTGTAGAAAATGCATAGAGATCGGCGGAAGCACTCGCAAGATTTACGAGATACGCCGCATGCAAAAACACCGCGCGCACAGCGCTCTTTTCTCTCCTCTCCTTAAACGCGGCTACGTCATCAGCTTTCGGCATCATTGTGCGCCACACGCGCGGCGAGGAGCCGAAAATCTGAATTGCCGTCGCTCCGATTGCTTCGGCGGCATCAATAGTACTTGCAAGCGAGCCGTTTCTTCCCACGTGGGCTCCAATCCATGGACTGTCTTTTTTCTTTATCATTCGTTCTCCTTATTATAGTCGAACGCAAGAAAATTACAGAAACATCTGCCTTCCCCGCAGCTTCGTGTGATATGCCACCGCGAATCGATGCGCTTCATCGCGCACGCGGATAAGCGTTTCCATTGCTACGCCTTCGGGGAGCGTTCCTATGAGCTCGTTATTCTTCCGCTCCGGGCCTTTTGCGAGACCGACGACCGGAATAGAAAACCCCTCCTCTTTCAATACGTCCTCAACCGCATTGACTTGCGGCACGCCGCCGTCAACAAGGATGAGGTCTGGCAGTGCCCAGTGATTCTGCAGGCGGCGCGTCATTACTTCGCGGAGCATCGCCACATCATTCGGCCCGGCTACGGTTCGTATCTTGAATTTGCGATATTCATTTACGTCCGGCTCGCTTCCTTTAAACACCACCATTGAGCCTACTGCCGCAGTACCCGAAATGTTTGAGATGTCATATCCTTCGATTCGCAGCTGCTTCTCCATGCCCTCCTCGAATATTTCGCTCTCGCCTATCAGCGCCGTATCCTGAATATGCTTTAACGCGAAAAGCCGACGCTTCAGTTCGCCCGCTTTTTCATACTGTTGCCGCTTACTCGCCGCCGCCATTTCTTTTTTAAATACCGCCTCGACCTTCGCTTTTTTCCCTTCGAAAAACAGCGTGAGGCTCCGGATGGTGCGCGCATACTCCTGTTTGGATATTTTTCCTACGCAGGTACCTGGACACAAACCAACTTCATAATCGAAACAAGGGCGCTTATACGTCCCCACCTTTTCCGGCGCATGCATGTGCCACGGAAAAATCTTCCGCATAATACGCAACGCTTCCCTCAGATTCGATGCCGAGACGAAAGGTCCAAACTTCTTTTTATAGGCAATGTTCTCCGCACCCTTGCCGCGTGCGAGAAGCACCCGCGGGAAAGGCTCTTTTGTTATAACGACATAGAGGAAACTCTTATCGTCTTTTTCGCGCACATTGAACGGCGGCTGATGCTTTTTTATTTCAACCGATTCCAATATGAGCGCCTCAAGCGCGGTATCGGTCTCGCGATAATCGATTTTTCTGATTTCCTGTACAAGCTTTTGGATACGCCCGTCGTGAGGCCTCGTGAAATAGCTTGATACGCGTCGCTTCAAATTCCCTGCTTTTCCGATATACAAAATCAAACCCTTCGCATCTTTCATATAGTAGATGCCGGGATTATCCGGAATATGTGCGTATAACGATTTCGTGCTCCGCATGGCGTTATGCTATCGCGCGCATGTTCTTTTTGCAAAAGAGGGCCATTTGGGCTTAGATAGAATCAGCTTCTTTCCAAACCCGCATACCAGGAGGACGCCTATGCAACGAGGAACGCTTCGTATCGTGATGGGCAACATGTTTGCGAACAAGACCGGAACGATTATCCACGAAATCGAGACGATGCGCGCATTCGGACACAAGAAGGTGCTCATCTTTACTCCGACGACCGATACTCGGGCAGGAAAGGGAGTAATCAAGAACTATAACGGACAGTCGCTCCAGGCGGTGGATCTTTTCGCACGCCGCCCGCACCACGCGCTCCGCCTCATCCGCGAGGCGGAAACGTTGATGGGGAGCAGATTCCACACAATCGTGTTCGACGAAGTGCAGTTCTTCACGCCGCCGCGTGCTCTTTACCGGCTTGTGGACGAGCTTCTCAGTCTCGGATACGATGTGCTCGCTTCCGGCCTCCGCCTCGATTTTCGCGGCGAACCGTTCGGCGTGACGCTCTCGCTCATCGGACTCTGCGAGAGCATGCAGCAGGTTACCCTCCTCGCATCCTACTGTGCGAAGTGCGGGAGTCCCGCGCATCTTCCCCAGCGCCTCATCAACGGCGTTCCCGCACCCTACCTCTCCCCTCAGGTTAAGGTTGGCGGTAAGGAGGACTACGAAGCACGCTGCTACAACTGCTTCGAACTCCCGGGGCGCCCCACTGTGAAATAGACACACACCCCTCGCCGCTTGGCGAGGGGTTTTTCTTAGTCTGCGTAGAGAATGAAATCCATAAACCTTTCGAAGTACGTTTTCTCCGGCATGATGTGCCCCACGTCTTTGCAAATCTTTACCATATTATTATGCGCCTCTTCTTCGCCGTGACGGATAATATCTCTCGCTTCTCCGAATGCGAGCCAATCAAAGGTCAGCACGGAAGGCGTCAACACCACATCGGCGTTTTCGAGTACGCGCTGAGCTATCTGGTACTCAATAATTGAAAGAGCGCTTGATATTAGCGAATAGATATGGAAAACGCTAATCTTTTCTTCGGAAAAATTAAACCACTTGCTCGAGACATCAACCGCTATTACGAAATCACAGCCCATTTCTCGCACGACGTCCGCAGGAACAGGATTCACGAATCCTCCGTCCATAAGAAGACGGCCGTCGATTGACACGGGATTTGAAACAACAGGCAGCGACGAACTCGCACGCACCGCGTCCACCAATCTTCCCTCGGAGAGTATGACCTGCTCCCCGTTCTTCACATCCGTCGCTATCGCCTTGAACGGAATTTTTAATTTATCGAAACGCACGCCATCAAGATGCGATTCCAAAAACTTTGATACGCTGTCATCTTTAAAGAAACGGCCGTCATGCTTACGCGCAAGCTTGTACATCGGCACTATATCGTCTCTTTTAATCGACAAGAAGAGCTTCTCGAGCGTGGCAATATCTTTTGTGGCCGCATACCATGCACCCACCACCGCACCCATGCTTGTGCCCGTAATGGCAGCTATTTCTAAGCCGGCGCGCTCAAGCTCTTTGATAACACCGATATGCGCGAGACCTTTCGCTCCGCCGCCGCCGAGCGCCAAGCCTACTTTTTTATGCTGCTGCGTCTTTACTGTGCTCATCTTTGTTACTATAACACTTTTTTCAGATACTCTCCCGTATGGCTCCGTGCTCTGCGTGCAATATCTTCCGGCGTTCCCTCGCCCACGATGGTGCCGCCCTGCTCGCCTCCCTCCGGACCAAGATCAATGACCCAATCGGCGGACTTAATGACGTCAAGATTGTGTTCGATGACCACGATAGTATTCCCGCGGCTCACAAGCCGTTGGAGCACTTCAACGAGTTTCTGCACGTCGGCAAAGTGAAGACCCGTCGTTGGTTCATCAAGTAAATAAATCGTTTTGCGTGTATCCCGCTTGCCAAGTTCTGCCGCAAGTTTAATACGCTGCGCTTCACCTCCCGAAAGCGTTGTCGCGGACTGTCCAAGTTCCAAATATCCGAGACCCACTTCGTTCAAAATCTTTAAGCGGTCATGAAGCCACGGAATGTCCGCGAAAAATGTTGCTGCCTCTTCGATTGTCGTGCGCAACACTTCGTAAATATTTTTGCCCTTGTATTCCACCTCAAGCGTTTCGCGGTCAAAACGCTTTCCCTTACACACATCGCACGTAACATATACGGTTGGCAGGAAGTGCATTTCGATAGCAATAAGCCCATGGCCTTCGCAATTCTCGCAGCGTCCACCCTTCACATTGAAACTGAATCTCCCCGGCTTGTAGCCGCGCACACGAGCGTCTTCGGTCGCCGCAAACAAGTCACGGATAAACGTCCACGCACCCACGTAGGTGGCGGGGTTCGAACGCGGCGTGCGTCCGATTGGTGATTGATCAATGTTAATTACGCGATTTATGTACTCCGTGCCCGTAATACCCTTGTTCGCGCCTACCTTATAGCTCGCGCCGTTAAATTTGTTCGCGAGGTGCTTGTAGAGCACGTCATACACAAGAGAACTTTTTCCGGAACCCGATACGCCAGTCACGGCGGTAAATCTTCGCAACGGAATATTCACATCGACATTCTTCAGATTGTTCTCGGTCACCCCTTTTAATTTCAGAAAATCATGCGTTTTCGCCACATTCCTGCGCTCCGTGGGCACCTCAATAAACTGTTTGCCGCGCAAGTAATCGAGCGTCAGCGAGTTCTGTTTTTTATCGGTCAAAATCCCGGGAATAGGACCTTCTGCAACCACGTGTCCTCCATGCACGCCCGCACCGGGACCGATGTCTACGAGATGGTCTGATGCGCGAATAGTTTCTTCGTCGTGCTCTACGACTACAACCGTATTACCGAGATCGCGCAAGTCCTGCAAAGTTTTTATGAGTTTTGCGTTATCGCGCTGATGCAAGCCGATAGTCGGTTCATCCAAAATGTAGAGCGTGCCCGTAAGGCGCGAGCCGATTTGCGATGCAAGCCTGATGCGCTGCGCCTCTCCTCCCGAGAGCGTGCCCGCCCGCCTATCCAGCGTGAGATACTCGAGTCCCACGTCCGCCAAAAATTTGAGACGATTCTTAATTTCTTTCATCGGCAATGCCGCCACCTCCATGAAGCGGGCATTCTTCGCCTTCTCAAGTTTTTCGAAAAATTCGTATGCGTGCTGCACCGAAAGTCCGACTACCGATGCGATATTTTTATCGGCAATGAGTACGTTCAACGCCTCTTCCTTCAAGCGCTTCCCCGCACATACTTCGCATACTTTTTCCGACCAGATTGTTTCCACGCCCAAGCCATTACACGCGGGACATGCACCGAACGGACTATTGAACGAGAAGAGACGCGGCTCGATTTCGGGGAAAGAAAAGCCATCGTTCGGGCACGTGAATTGTGCCGACAACGACGTCTCCGTGTCAGTAATAATCGTCACCACATCCTTGCCGTACTTCAACGCAGTTTCGATTGCTTCGGAAAGTCGCAGACGATTATCTTTGTTCGTAAAATCCATTCCCGAAGGAAGTCTGTCCACCACAAGCTCAATTGTGTGCTGCTTGTAGCGGCTGAGCTCAATGCGATCGCGGAGCGTGTAATATTCGCCATCCACGCGCACCTCGGAAAATCCTGTATTCAAAAAATCATACAGCAACTGGTAGTACTCGCCCTTGCGTCCGCGCACTACGGGTGCCAACAGAACCACGTTCTTGCCGTTCTTGTTGCTGTTCGAGATAGAAACCGCGACATCGACAATTTCCTCGATTGTCATCTTTTTAATCGGCGTACCGCATTTCGGACAATGCGGTTTTCCCGCACGCGCAAACAACACGCGCATGTAGTCGTAAATTTCGGTGATAGTCGCGACCGTAGAGCGCGGATTGGAAGAGTGGCTTTTCTGGTCGATGGAGATTGCGGGAGAAAGCCCTTCTATCTCATCGACATCGGGTTTATCAAGGCGGCCTAAAAACTGGCGCGCATATGCTGAGAGCGATTCAATATAGCGCCTCTGTCCTTCCGCGAATATCGTATCGAAAGCCAGCGAGGACTTTCCCGACCCGGAAAGACCCGTGAATACCGTCATTTTGCCGCGGGGAATCTCAAGGTTTATGTTCTTAAGATTGTGCTCCCTGGCTCCTTTAATAATGATTTTGTCCTGCATACGTGAAAGTGCCCCCGCTTTGTCTTCTATAGGGGTCGTGCTCGAACTTTAGAGTTCCTCCCCGTGAAAGTCAAATAACAACATCCAACGGACCTATTTTTGTTTGTGCTTTGCAGCTGTTTCTTTCTTCTTCGGCGTTTCAAGTCCTTTTGAGAGCTCACGAATTTCCTCACGCAAAAGCGTGGCAAGCTCGAAATTGAGCTCTTCCGCCGCCTCCCTCATTTCCTTCTCTTTCTCCTTAATAAACTGCTCAAGTCCCTTCTTTGATTTGGGCGCCGCTTGCAACTCTATCTTTCCAATTTCCTCCGTGGGGAGAATGTCCTTAATCTCTTTAATAACGGTCTTCGGTACTATATGGTGCTCCTCATTATATTTGAGCTGAAGCTTTCTGCGGCGGGCGGTCTCGCGGAGCGCGCGCTCCATCGAGCCCGTTACCATATCGGCATACATAAGTACCTCGCCGCGCACGTTACGCGCCGCACGCCCGATAGTCTGCACAAGCGCCGTCTCGCTGCGTAAGAAACCTTCCTTATCCGCATCGAGGATGGCCACCAGCGAAACCTCGGGCAAATCCAAGCCCTCACGGAGCAGGTTCACACCGACCAACACGTCTATCTCGCCCTTGCGGAGCTTCGTCAAAATTTTAATGCGATCAAGCGTTTTCACATCGCTGTGCAAATATGTCACCTTGATTCCCTTCTCCTCAAGATACGCGCTTAAATCTTCCGCCATGCGTTTCGTAAGCGTCGTGACAAGCACGCGCTCTTTTTGCTTTTCATTGAGAAGGTGCGCCTCAATGCGTGCAATCAAATCCTGCACCTGGCCCTTCGCGGGAAGAATAGTGACCTTCGGGTCCACAAGACCCGTCGGACGGATAATCTGCTCGACTACCTGTCCTCCCATTTCCTTGCTGCACCACTTTTCTTCGTAAGGACCGGGAGTTGCTGACGTATAGATAGTCTGGCCGATTCTTTTTTCGAACTCCTTGAACGTGAGCGGACGATTATCAGCCGCCGAAGGCAGGCGGAACCCGAACTCAATGAGCGTTTTTTTGCGCGCGGCATCGCCTGCGGACATGCCCGCAATCTGCGGCACCGTCACGTGCGATTCGTCGATGATGGTCAAAAAATCCTTCGGGAAATAATCGAGCAAGGTGTCAGGCGGTTCACCCGGCTTTCGCCCTGAGAGATGCTGAGAATAGTTTTCGATGCCATTGCAATAACCGACCTCTTTTATCATCGCCAGGTCGAACTTTGTCCTGCGTTCCAAACGTTCGGCCTCAAGATACTTTCCTTCTTTCTCGAATTTCGCGAGCTGCACCTTCAATTCTTCCCTTATTTCTTTAATCGCGCGCTCCCGTTCCGGCGCAAGCGTAATGAAGTGCTTTGCAGGTGCGATATAAATATCGTTGCGCACCGGCGTTTGGCCGGGAATGTAGCCGGCAACCGGATCGATTTCATAAATCTCTTGAACTTTGTCGTCCTTCACCTCGAGGTTGTAGATTACTTCGCGGTCGGTGGGCATAATTTCCCAGTTATCTCCCCGCAGACGGAATGTACCGCGCGTAAGGTCACTTGTCGTTCGTGTGAAATGAAGCTCTACCAGTTTGCGCACAAAGCTCGCGCGCTCTATCGCGTCTCCTTTTTTGAAATGGAATATGTGCTCCGCGTAGACCTGCGGCGCGCCGAGTCCGTAAATGCACGACACTGACGCCACTACAATCACGTCCTTCCGCGTGAGAAGCGCGGTTGTTGCGGCGTGGCGGAGCTTATCAATCTCCTCGTTTATCATTGCCTCCTTTCCTATGTAGGTGTCGGACGTCGGAATATACGCCTCAGGCTGATAATAGTCGTAATAAGAAACGAAATAATGCACGGCATTTTCGGGGAAAAGCTCCCGAAGCTCGTTTGTGAGCTGTGCCGCGAGCGTTTTGTTGTGCGCGATGACAAGCGCGGGCTTTCCTACGCGCGCAATAACATTCGCAGCCGTAAAGGTCTTTCCCGAGCCCGTAACACCAAGAAGCGTCTGATGACGCATGCCTGATTCTATGCCGCCGACGAGTGCCTCAATCGCTTTAGGCTGGTCGCCCGCGGGTTTATGCGGCGCAACTAGTTTGAACATAAAAATGGTGAAATACCGCTTATCGTTTCCAACTGCGACATCCTACACCATCACCTCCACCACCTTCAACTTTCCCAAAT
>JBBILW010000021.1:0-12309 GCA_037444725.1 Candidatus Jorgensenbacteria bacterium
GGTGCCGCCGTTCGCCGTCGAGTTGCCGCCGGTCGCGTTGGCGCCGGACGACGCGTTGGCGCCGGACGTCGAGTTCGCGTTGCCGCCGTTCGCCGTCTGGTCCTGCCCCTGGCCCTGCTCCTGCCCCTGACCCTGGGTCTGCCCCTGGCCCTGCTCCTGCTTGCTCGGCGCGCCGTAGTGGTGGCCGCCGCGCTCGCTGCGATCGATGTCGCCCGCGTAGGAGGGGGAGGTGATGAAGAGCTGCAAGAACATGCACGTCGCTGCGAAGAACCACATCTTCGTCTTCATTTGTGTTACTCCTGTGTTTTGGGAAGGTGCTGCGTTGGGAAACTGCTTTCCTCGCTTACTTACACTAGCTGGGTGATACTATACTAAAACGCCAAAGTTGTCAAGAGTCGTAAAATCGTAACTATTACTACACCGCTTCCGCTCAAAATGAAACGCTGTACCCAAATACAATGTTATTCCTCGGGGTTGATTAGAGCTCGCTGCAGTTTCTTGTAATAACCGAGTTTTTTTCTTCCCGATATTATATTCTCCAATACACAATCAAAGTATGATAAATATGAAAAATGACAAATACTAAAGAAAGCATCAGGTACATCCATGGTCGATAGGGTGAGCGCATATATAATCGTTCGCTCATCATTCCAATTCCCATCAACCAAACTAACGGGGTATAAGCCATTGCCGAAAAGCTAATAAAATTTTGAATCCACGTTCCGGATTGATTTCCGATCGTTACTATCCATGAAAATATATATAACAACATTCCAAGACAATAAATAACAAAACCAACCTTTTTAATAGAGGTTCTAATCGAAATCGGCATAAAAATGGGAAGTAAAATTATCAACGTTCTCGTGATATTTTCTCCTAATATAATCGTCAAGGGAATATTTTGCCAGAAATCGTTTGTGTAGACGGATGGTAATTTATCAATGAGCAGCACGTTGATTATTAATGCTGGCAAAATAAACAAAAACATATTTGCCAGATAATGTTTTAAAAATAACATAGATCTATATCCGGTCTTTTATAGTTGAACCGATTTCGAGTTCTTGATTATTAATTTCAATCCAATCCTTGTTTTTTGTGAGCGTTAAAATGTTAGAAAAAGTAAAAGGCAAGAGGTGGTCGGCATTAAGATAGCGCAAAAGTGAATGACCGGTTAGCGCAGAATCAATGTCATGAAATACATTCAGATGCAGGTGCGGCGATAATGAATTACCGGAGTTTCCGACTTCGCCAATTTTTTCTCCTTCTTTAATCAGAGTTCCTGGGGCAACTCTTATAGAGTTTTTCTTCATATGGCACATAAAGACAATAAAACCTTCAGGTGATTCGATAGTTACAAAATTGCCGGCAACTGAACGAGGGTCGTCAGTAACCGGTGATGGTGATTTGCGCAATAAAAAATATTGGACAAAATCATTCAAAAAACCGACATCTGTTTTGTCCTCCCATCCATCCTTAGCTTGAATAATTTTTCCTGAAATTGGCGCATAAATTGGGCTTCCCCAACCATACCAATCCTCAATCGAACCGCCTTTAATAATATTATGCCACTTATTTTTCCGCATATATTTTAATGAGTCAGATAAGCCAACAAAATCACGCGCATGTTTGGGGTGGCCCGGAATGGGAAACACTTTCCAGATTCCCCGAAGAGGGAAAGATAACTTTATATTCATAATTCCGAATTCTTTTTAAGAAAAATAAATCGTTAAGCCCTTGCGAGATCTCTTTCTCGTTCGAGCGCCTTCGCTGTTACCACTCAAACAGGATACCACAAAGACATCCTGTTCGCGTATTACGGACGGGGAGGATACTCGAACGTCGCTCGCTCGTGCTATGGAACAAAAAAGGAAGCACGGGCCATAATTGAATATTCATGCTCTTTCGCATACAATCGGAAGTGCTAGGAGGCCTCTACCTCCCGGCGTGGAGGGGTCGCATAGCGGTCTAGTGCGCAGTCCTGGAAAGACTGTGTACCGCAAGGTACCGAGGGTTCGAATCCCTCCCCCTCCGCCAAACAAAAAACGGACGACCTTGCGTCATCTTTTTTGTTTTATGATGTGGGGAGGATTCGAACAGGAGTGGGGTCGGGAGAACACTTGGTCTCCCGTGTAGGAAATAGCTCCGTAGGAGCGTTTAGAAACCGCGGGTTTCTAAGGAGCGAGACCGTTGCGGTTGAGCGACGTTCGATTACCCTCCCCCTCCGCCAATACATAAACTGAATACTCACGCAGGCGTTTTTTATTTGCTAAAATATATTTGTTGGGAAAACAACTTAACATTTAGCGGAAATACATCTATGAGAAAAATAATCGTTCAGGAGTTCATCACATTAGACGGGGTAATGCAGGCACCGGGAGGGCCGGACGAAGATACCTCAAGCGGTTTTAAATATGGCGGTTGGACTGCGCCATATTTCCACTCTGCCGACGAGGAGGCTGATCAATTCATGCAAAAATGGATGAAGCCGACCGATCTTCTTTTGGGCAGAAAAACATTTGATATTTTTGCCGCCTATTGGCCCTCGCATGCGGATATGTGGCCCGGCATTATGGATGTCACCAAATATTGTGCGAGTACTACAAAGACCACGTCGGATTGGCAAAATTCAGTTTTTCTTAAAAACGTTGACGACATCAAAAAACTCAAAAATTCGGGAGACTCTGATATCTTGGTCATTGGCAGTGGTAATCTCGCGCAAACGTTATTCAAATATGATTTGGTAGACGAGCTGAGGCTCATGACATATCCGATCACACTTGGTATGGGCAAGCGCTTGTTTGGGGAGGGTACCATTCCCGCAGCCTTCGTATTATTGGACAGTTTGGTTACAAAAAATGGCGTGATTTTTGCCAATTACAAACGCGACGGAGAGGTTAAGACTGGCACCGTCGGAGACTAGCGAGAATCACTGATTGAGATTTAGTTTGCTAAAATATAGATGTCGGGAAAAAACAATCTATTATCATTTATGTTTCCTATTAATTTGGTTGCGGTTGGTGTGGCGGCGGTTGCGGCGCTCGTTATCGGTTTCTTGCTCCATGGGCCGATAGCGGGGAAGTTGTGGATGAAGCTCGCGAACATTCATCCGACGGGGAATGAAAAATTCACCGATATGCTTCCTCAGCTGTTTTGGAATCTTGTAGCGAACTTCGTGACCGCATTCGTGCTCGCCGGACTTTTGTGGATGTCCTCACTCTCAATGGGGCCAATATCGGCAGGCAAGGGCGCGTTTGTTGCAGTGTGGCTCTGGCTCGGCTTTCTCGTAACCTCGAGTTCGGTGGAGGTCATCTGGATGGGAAGAAATTATAAGCTGTGGCTCTTCGAGGCTTTTGCTTCGCTTCTTGCGCTTGCAGCAATGGCGGCCATTATCGCTGCGTGGTAAACGAGTCGCGCATATGGCGACCAAGCAATCAACGGCGGATTACATAACTGATCAGTTGAGCTCGGCAGGGGAAACGCATACTCGCAAAATGTTTGGCGAGTATGCGTTATATTTTGACCAAAAAGTGGTCGGCCTTATTTGTGACAATACGCTTTTCATAAAAATCACGGAGCCTGGGAAACAATTCGTCGGCGATGCATATGAAGAAGGATTGCCGTATGAGGGAGCAAAGCCCTACATGGTAATTGACGGCGACAGAATTGAGGACCGCGAATGGCTCTCGAAACTTGTACGCATCACTGCAGACAATGTGCCATACACGAAACAAAAAAAGAAAATAAAGAAATGAAGTATCTGGCATTGTTGCGCGGAATCAATGTGGGTGGGAATTGTAAGGTAGAAATGCCGCGACTTAAACAAGTGTTTGAGTCGAGCGGTTTTTCCAATGTCCTCACCTATATAAACAGCGGGAATATTATATTTGAAGCTCCTGCACGGCCGAAGGACAAACTTGCGCGCGCAATAGAAAAGACACTTAAAAAGTCATTCGGCTTTGAAATCAAAACGCTCGTACGGACCGCATCCGAGATCCAAAAGCTTAGCAAGGGCATTCCTGCGACATGGACAAACGACGCAGAGCAGAAAACGGATGTTTTGTTTTTATGGGATGCCTTTGACTCAAAAAGTACAATCGGCGAAATAACGACGAATTCTGATATCGATTCACTTAAATATATTTCGGGGGCAATTGCGTGGAATGTACATCGTAAGAACTACAACAAAAGTGGCATGCGAAAATTCATAGGCACAAAAGTGTACAAGCATATGACGGCGAGAAATGTAAATACGGTGCGAAAACTTGCGAGCCTCATGCGCATTGACTCACTAAGCGAATAGTTGTAATTTGGCGGTATCAGTTCTTTAACACCACCCGCTGCAGGAAGTGATTCTTGCGGCATTTCAGAGAGGAAGTTCATATGGCAAAACGAGCAATGACTGAAGACCAGTGGCTTGCAGTGCAGGATATCATGAGAAATGCTCTCGGGCGCGTGATTGCCAGGGACTTGTTCGACGAGGAGCAGGTGGCTCGTTTCCTCGAGAGGGAGAACGACGACCATCGTATGGAGATGGCTGTTACGAAACTCATCGGTGACTGCGTGCGCGGCGGCAAGCACGCTGCCGAAGCGGTGGAGGCGTCCGATTACGTCTACCCGAAGAAGTTCGGGGTTGCGCCGAAGCCCGTTGCGGAGCAGATCGGTATTTTGCGCCGGTATTTCCCGAAGCTCGTTACCTATACCGGAAAGGCAATTGATGCGAAGAGCTCGGTGTATGCGGAAGGCAAGTATGTGTTTCCGCACTGGCGCACGCTCGGTGAGACGTACCAGCAGGCGCGTGAGCTCGTGATGTCGCACCTCATGAAACAGCGGAAGTTCTGCGTACATCCCTCGTGCAGCAGTTTCGATTTCGAACGTCAGCGCCGCAATGCACGGACAGAGGAGATGCTCGACGAGGTGAGGGGCGCGCAAGAAAACGCGGATATGCTCATCGTGCCTGCACAGTTCGGGAAAGTTCATCGCGGAAAGTCGCCACGAATGATTACCGAGGAGCTTGCGCGGACCGAGTTCCATCTCGGAGTTGTTGAGGTGGGTTGTATGCTCCTCACGCATCCCGAACGGATCCAGTACGGCCATGCTCACTGGATTGTCTGCGCCGGTGACGAGTTTCTCCCCTCGATTTCCGGAGGCGAGATCGGCGAGGTTTCCGCGTTCGCTGTCCTTGACCATCTTGCGGGTCTCTACGTCGCTTACGCAGGGAACGAGCGCAGGGATTTCGGCACCGCTACGGGGTTCCTCCCGGAATTCTAGAGGAATACGGGGTCGGTCGCACATTGTGCGGCTGACCCCTTTTTAATTCATGATTTTTGTGGTTTGATAGGGAAATGGAAGTCGGACGCGCACGACTATTGTTCAGGTATTTTGGCGCAGTGACACTGCTTGGGCTTCTTGTGTTCCTCGCGTTTTCAACCGGCAGGGAGCAGGTGAAGCATTTATTCAGCGCATCGATTTTTGAAACATTGCCGAGGTCCACGGTCATGCCGATGCCAAGCGAGGTGCATGCGATTTATGTGACGGCAAATACGGCGGCAATTCCGAAGCGCATGAATGAACTCATATCATTTGCGCATGAGTCGGGTATGAACGCGATGGTCATTAATGTAAAAGATGGCGATGGTTTGTATCTTGGCGGAGAAATGGAAGCGCTCGCAAAACGCTTGCGCAGCGAGGGCATTTACCCCATCGCGCGCATCGTGGTATTCCAGGACAACTATTTGGCGCACATGTGGCCTGAGGAGGCACTGAAAACAAAAGACGGGAAGTTATGGATTGGCGGCGGCGTGGCATGGATGGATCCTTCAAGCGTAGATGTGTGGAACTACACCGTCGAGGCGGCAATTGAGGCGCTTGATGAAGGATTCTCTGAAGTTAATTTCGATTATGTGCGTTTCCCTGCGGACGGCGACCTTGAGCAAATTGTGTATCCCGAATACGACAAGAAGCTGACGCGCGCGGAAGTTATCAATGCATTTTCAAAATATGTTACCGAGAACGTGCGGAAGGCATATCCCGACGCGAAACTCTCCGTCGATATTTTTGCGCATAGTCTTCTCGACAATGGCGACGTGGGCATTGGCCAGCACTTTGTAGACATCGCAAAGTACTTTGATGTGGTATGCCCCATGGTGTATCCGTCGCATTATGCTCCGGGCAATTTCGGTTTCCAAAACCCGGCGGATGCGCCGTATGAGGTGGTGAAGGGTACGCTCGATAAAGGTCTTCTCAAACTTTCCGTTGCAACAAGCACACGCGCGATTATCCGCCCGTGGCTGCAGGACTTTAATATGGGCGCAATCTATAACCGCGATAAAGTTCAGGCACAAGTGAGCGCTGTGCGCGACTCGGGCCTCGATGCGGGCTGGATGATGTGGAATCCATCAAACAGGTACGACAGGGTGAAATTCATTGCGGGTTCGGATATTCAGGTGAGGCGATAGAAAAATAGCGATAGGGTATTGACATTTCTCGTATTTCGGGTTATCTTTTATTTCAGCACATTCACCCCCAACGAGGAGTAACACGTGAACATCGGAACGGAAGTGAAGGAGCAGAAGCACCCGCGCAACACGTGGCAGCACTACATCGAGCCCGATGTCGACCGCTTCGCCGAGTCCAACGCGTTCATCGCCAACTTCCTCGGCAGGTCCGAGAACGCGATGATCCACAAGGGACACCTCCGCGTCTGGATGTGCACGGAGGACGAGGCCGCCAAGCTGGAGCGCTCCGCGCGCCGCGAGGGCTTCATGCTCCGGCGCTACAAGAGCTACAACAAGGGGGAGCTGAGGCGCATCCACCAGCCCGAGAAGTACACCGGCAAGTTCCGCACGGAGAACAAGAGGGGGGGCCACAGGCGCTAGCTGGCGCCGCATCACCCGCTCATCAGAAGTTTGATGAGCGGTTTTTTATACTCGATTGCCTGCGCCGCCTCGGCCAGGTAGACTAGAGCCATATGGCGAAGGAAGTCGACATTATCAAAGATAAGCTGCCCGTGCTTGATGTCGTGCGTGCCTACGTCACCCTTTCTCCCGCGGGAAGGAATTTTAAGGGACTGTGTCCTTTTCACCCCGAGAAGACTCCCTCATTTATCGTTTCGCCCGATAGGCGGAGCTGGCACTGCTTCGGTTGTGCGGAAGGAGGAGATATTTTCACGTTCGTAATGAAGTACGAGAATATGGAGTTCCCCGAAGCGCTCCGTTTTCTCGCCGACAAGGCCGGCGTGCCTATTCGTTCGCTCGACCCTGCGCATCAACGCGAGTTCGGCATACTTTTGGATATCAACGAGGACGCGAAGAATTTTTATGCGGACGCGTTGCAAAAAAATGCGGCAGCACTCGAATACGTGCATTCGCGTGGACTTACCGATGAAACTATCAAGGAATTCGAAATAGGATTTTCTCCCGGCGGTGAGTCGCTTACGCTCTACCTCATCAAAAAAGGATACGACGTGAACGATGCGGTGCGCGCTGGGCTTATTTACAAAACGGCGAGAAATTTGTATCGCGATCGTTTCGAGGGGCGTATTATGTTCCCGATATGCAACTCGACGGGCAAAGTGGTTGCGTTTACCGGACGCGTGTTTGGCGCGCAGAGCGCAGATGCTGACGTGCCGAAATATGTGAACAGTCCTGAGACGCCCGTGTTCAATAAATCACGCGTGCTCTATGGTTTGCACAAATCGAAGATGGAAATCGCTCACGCAAAGACGGTGGTAGTTGTCGAGGGGCAGATGGATTTTCTTATGGCGTGGCAGTGCGGCGTACGCAATGCGGTTGCGGTCTCCGGTACCGGATTTACCGAGAATCATTTGGAGAAATTAAGGCGGCTTGCCGACACGGTAGTCGCGAGCTTCGATAACGACGAGGCGGGCAGGAAAGCGATGGAGCGCATGCTCGACATGTTGAATCGATATGACTTCCATGTGAAGGTCATTTCATTCGGTACCTATAAAGACCCCGCGGAGGCGCTCCAGCATGACCCCACGGCGCTTGCAAAAGCAATCGAAGAAGCGAAGCCTGCGTTTACATTTTTGTTCGAACGGTATTTCGGCAACGAGAAGGTACGCGGGGATATGGCAATGAAGAAGCGCGTTATTGTGCACTTGCTCACGCTCGTGAGCCATTTGAAGAGTCCCGTCGAGCGCGACGAATGGGTGCGGGCTTTGAGTATTGCCTCAGGCGTAAACGAAAGCACGCTGCAGGAGCAGATGGCGGAACTTGCCGTGCCTGCCGAAAAACAGGAAAAGGCGCCTACGCCGCAAGACTCGTTCGACGAGAGCCGTGTGAGTAGAATTTCGCGCCAGCTCGTTCAAATCGCCTTTACAAGTGACGAGCTTAAGGGTATAATTTTGCAAAATAAAGAATACATGCCACGAGGGTTTGTCGATATTATCGAACACCCCGAGGCGGAATCCGCAGGATTATCCCAAATGCAATCTTCATATACATTTGGATCCGCGGATGCGGCGGAGATTCGGAAGGAATGTTCCGAGCTCATAAAACAATTACAGCTTGAATTTTTCAAGCGTGCGCAAGAAGGCGCGAAAGATGAGGTGCGTGCGGCGGAGCAGGAAGGAGACGACGAGAAGTTTTCCTTGGCGATGGGAAAGTTTCAGGAGTTTTCAAAAAAGATAAACGAATTGAAAAAACAATAATGAAGAAAAAAACCACCGCGAAGAAGGGGGTGAAGGGAAAGGCAAAGGGAAAGAAAGCTGCGGTATCGGGAAGGCCGCCGAAAAAGCCGGCGCGTGTCGCGCATGTTCCGGAAGAATACGTTGCGCGTCTTGAAGAGCTCGTGAAACGCGGCCGTTCACGCGGCTTCGTAAATGACGCGGAAATATTAAACTATTTCCCCGATATCGAAAAAAACCTCTCATTCCTTGAGGAGGTGTATTTGCGCCTTGAACAGGAGGGTATTAAAGTGCGCGAAACAACCACGCTTATTAAAAATGTAGAATCGGAGCGCGAGGAGGTTTCCGCAAAAGAATTACAGGATGCAACGCGCATCGAGCACGATTTGCCGGACGCGGTGCAGATGTATCTCAAAGAAATCGGCAGGACGCCGCTTTTGAACTCAAAAGAGGAAAAAGAACTTGCAAAGCGCATTGAAGCGGGCGACGAGCTTGCACGCCAGAAGCTCATTCAGGCGAACTTGCGTCTTGTGGTGTCTATCGCGAAGCGCTATGTGAACCGCAGTCCGCACCTTTCCATTCTCGATTTGATTCAGGAAGGGAATATCGGTCTTTCACGCGCTGTCGATAAATTCGACTATCGCCGCGGCTTTAAATTTTCGACGTACGCGACGTGGTGGATTCGCCAAGCAGTAACCCGCGCGCTTGCGGACTACTCGCGTACTATCCGTATTCCGGTCCACATGGTGGAAACGATTACGAAGTATACGCAGACGAAGCGCCGCCTTATGCAGGAACTTGGACGCGAGCCGCTGCCGGAGGAAATCGCGACCGAAATGAACCTCGACGTTGAGAAAGTGCATTACATCCAGAAGATTTCGCAGGAAGTTATTTCGCTTGAAACGCCTATCGGCGACGATGACGAGGATTCGACGCTTTCTGATTTCATTAAAGATGAGACGAGCATGAGTCCGGACCAGCTCGCGAATGCGGCATTGCTTCGCGACCAGATTCGGGAGGTGCTTATCGATCTTACGGACCGCGAGCGCAAGATTCTCTCAATGCGCTTCGGACTTGAGGATAATATTCCTCATACGCTTGAAGAGGTGGGTAAGGTGTTCGGCGTCACGCGCGAACGCATCCGCCAAATCGAAGCGAAAGCGCTTGATAAGATACGCAATCACAAAGACATTAAGAAGCTTGAGGGGTACTAAACCCTCATCCAAAACCCCCGCATAACCTGCGGGGGTTTTCTGGAAAAATACGGTATTGTGCGGTACAATGCGGTTACTATGGTTCGCGTCACGACGAGCGAAATGAGGGAGAAATTTCTTGCCTTTTTCAAAACAAAAGGGCATACCATCATTCCTTCTGCTTCTCTTATTCCCGAGAACGACCCGACTGTGCTTTTTACGACCGCGGGCATGCATCCGCTTGTTCCTTACTTACTCGGCGAGACGCACCCCGGGGGAAAGCGCTTGGCGGACGTGCAGAAGTGCATTAGAACGGGCGATATCGACGAGGTAGGCGATGCAACACATCTCACTTTTTTTGAGATGCTCGGCAACTGGTCGCTCGGTGACTATTTCAAAAAAGAAGCAATCGAATGGAGTTACGAGTTTTTGACTTCGCCGCAGTGGCTTGGGCTCGATAAGAATCGCCTCGCGGTCTCGGTGTTTGAGGGCGATAAAGATGCGCCGCTTGATACGGAAGCGTTCGAAATCTGGAAAAAACTCGGCATTCCCGAGGCACGCATTGCGAAATTGCCTAAAAAGAATAACTGGTGGGGACCGGCGGGCGAGACGGGGCCGTGCGGACCGGACACGGAAATTTTCTATTGGACGGGAGACCTTTCCAAAACTCCCGCATCGTTCAACGATGACCATCCGCTCTGGGTGGAAATCTGGAATAACGTTTTCATGCAGTACTTCAAGGACAAGGAAGGCAAGTTCACGCCCTTGAAGCAACAGAACGTGGACACGGGAATGGGGCTCGAGCGCGTGACGGCGATTTTGAATAACACGCAGGTGTACTCGATTGATGTGTTCCAGCCCATCATGAAGCTCATCGAGTCACTTTCCGGCAAAACATACGGCACAGACGATATGACGACGCGCGCTATGCGCATCATCGCGGACCATATCCGCGCAGCGACGTTCATCATTGGCGATCCTCGCGGCATTGCCCCGTCAAACGTCGGCCAGGGTTATGTGCTTCGCAGACTTGTCCGCCGCGCTATTCGCTACGGAAAAGCGCTCGGCATAACAAAGCCGTTTGCGGCTGATGTTGCCGAAAAAGTTATTGAGCAGTTCAGCAATGCTTACCCGGAACTATTGAAGAACAAGGAAACAATTGTGCGTGAGCTTTCTGCGGAAGAGAAGAAATTCGGCGCTGCGCTTGAAAAAGGTTTGCGTGAATTTTCCAAATTGAAACAGGTAGACGGCAAGGTTGCCTTCGATCTCTATCAGTCATTCGGATTTCCCATTGAGCTTACCGAAGAACTTGCGCGCGAACACGGATTCGATATCGACGTGAAACAATTCGCCGAGGAGTTCAAAAAGCATCAGGAGCTCTCACGCACCGCGTCTGCCGGCGTGTTCAAGGGCGGCATGGCAGACAATTCTGAAACGGTAACGAAGTATCACACGGCGACGCATCTTTTGCATGAGGCGCTCCGCGAGGTGCTGGGGACTCACGTAGAACAAAAGGGAAGCAATATCACTGCAGAGCGATTGCGCTTCGATTTTTCGCATCCTACGAAAATGACGCCCGATGAAATCAAGCGTACTGAAGAGATCGTAAACAATGTAATCAAGAAGGATTTGCCGGTGCATTTTGAGATGCTTACCGTTGAGGAGGCAAAGGCGCGCGGCGCAATCGGGCTCTTCGAGGATAAGTACGCGAAGCTTGGCAACAAAGTGAAGGTGTATTTTATCGGTGATTATTCGAAAGAAATCTGCGGCGGTCCGCACGTGGAACACACGGGAACTATCGGAAACTTTAAAATTCAAAAAGAAGAGGCGGTTTCCGCGGGCGTGCGCCGCATTCGCGCAGTAATTTCGTAAGTTTTTTTCTCAAGTAAGGTATAATGAAATAAATGGCTGACGAACGGCGAGACATCGTATATTTCGGCCGTACCAATTTCCGGAACAAGGACCGGCTTTTTGGCATAAGACGGCGCGACAGGCGGCAGCACATGTATGTGATAGGACAAACCGGCACCGGTAAGTCCAACATGATTCACAACATGATTATCCAGGACATCGCGAACGGCGAGGGTGTTTGCCTTGTCGATCCGCACGGAGAAAACGTGGAAGGAATTTTGGAAAAGATTCCTGAAGATCGCATGGATGATGTGGTGTATTTCAATCCTGCGGACACCGAGTTCAATATCGGTTTTAACGTGCTCGAATTACCCGATCCGAAATACAAACATCTCGTGGCGTCCGGTCTCATGGGTATCTTCACGAAAATCTGGTCCGGCGTCTGGTCGGCGCGTATGGAGTACATCATGAACAATGCCATTCTGGCGCTGCTTGAAACCCCTGGCACAACACTCCTCGGTATCACCCGGCTTTTGGTAGATAAAGAATATCGCAGGGAAATCGTGGGAAATGTGAAGGACCCCGTTGTGCGGGCATTTTGGATAAATGAGTACGAGGAAT
>JBBILW010000022.1:0-11310 GCA_037444725.1 Candidatus Jorgensenbacteria bacterium
AACGCATCGGCAAGTTCGGCATGTTTTTGGGAACTGATTGGGACCCGGATGCGGTACTGAACTTTAAAAAACCTGAAAACGGCGCAGTGCAGAAGATAATCACGCGCAACGCAAGCTACACGGCGATTCCGGAAATTCTTCGCGACGAAGAGCTTCCGAAAGCCGATGGCTTGCTGCTTGATCTCGGTTTCTCATCGACGCAGATTGACGATGCGAAGCGCGGATTCAGTTTCCTGCACGATGGCCCGCTTGATATGCGCTACACGACCGCAGGCGAGACTGCAGCGGAGATTGTGAACAGTTACCGGGAGAATGAGCTTGCGGACATCCTCTACAACTACGGCGATGAGCGTTTCTCGCGCCAGATTGCGAAGCACATCACGGAAGCGCGTCGCACCGAGCGCATTATGACGACGAGACGGCTTGCAGACATCGTAGTGGAAGCAGTGCCGGCGCGATTCCGCCACGGACGCATCCACGCTGCGACGAAAACGTTCCAGGCGCTCCGCATCTACGTGAATCATGAGTTCGAGAACATCGAATCCATCATCGATAACCTGGAACACGTGATGAAACAAGGCGGCAGAGTGGCAATAATCACATTTCACTCACTCGAAGACGCGATTGTGAAGAAAAAGTTCCAGGAACTCGCAAAATCAGGCAAAGCGGAACTCGTCATGAAGAAGCCCGTAGCGCCGACGAGAGAAGAAATAGAAAGAAATCCGCGAAGCAGGTCCGCAAAATTGAGAGCGTTGCGCTGGATGCCGGAAAAAGAAGTCACCTCAAACACAACACACGAACATTATTTATAAATTATCATGACCATCATTTGTCCACAGAAAAAATCCGAATTGAAATATTTTCTTATCGCCCTTTTTGCGATAGTATTAGTGGGCGGTGCGTTTTATATCATCGGAAACAGCTCGCTTGTGGAAAAAAGTCATGAATTGGAAGCGTTAAAGAAGCAGATAATATCACTGAAGACTGACAACGCGGATCTCAAAAACGAATATTACCGCCTCACTGACCCTGCCAGACTGGAAACCGCAGCACACGACTCCGGATTAACGCTCGAGAAACGGCCGCAGTATCTCACGAGCAAACAATGAAGGCACGATTCTACATTCTCGCCGGATTCTTTAGCATACTTTTCACCCTTCTGGGTTACAAACTTTACTCCCTTCAGATACTGAAGGGTTCTGATTATGTTGAGAAGGTCGCTGCGCGCAACGAGCTTGCGGAGCAGCAGAGTTTGCGTCGCGGACAGATATTTTTCACCGATAAGAACGGGACGAACATTCCCGTGGCGCTCAATAAGGAGTTTCCGCACATTATCGCCATACCTAAAGAGATTCAGGACGCACCTGAGGCCGCAAAAATGTTTGCGTCTATTCTTGGCATAACCGAATCAAAACTTAAAGAAGTTTTTTCATCAAAACTCAGTTATTACTCGCTCATGGATAAGGCGAGCGAGGACGTGGTGACCGCGGTGAACGCTGCTGACGTTCCTGGTGTTGAAGCGTCGGAAGCGCAGTACCGCTATAACCCGTTCGGCTCGCTCGCGTCCCAGGTAATCGGCTTTGTCGGTAAGACTGACAAACGCATAGAGCCGATTGGTCTCTACGGCATCGAGAAGCTTCACGATGAAGAGCTTACCAAAGGCGACGACCTTTCATTCACAATCGATCGCAACTTACAGGCTGAAGCGGAACAGGTGCTCGACAAGCTTATCGAAGAACATAAGGCATCGGGCGGTTCTATTCTCATACAAGAACCGAAGACGGGGAGAATACTCGCAATGGCGTCCGCGCCTGATTTCAATCCGAACGAGTACGGCGATGCGTCTATACGCACATTTTTAAATCCTGCAGTGCAGGCACAGTACGAGCCGGGTTCAGTGTTTAAACCGCTCACCATGTCCGCGGGCATCGATTCGGGTTCAATCACGCCCGACACGACTTTTGTCGATACGGGCCACGTGACCATGAACGGCAAGACAATCACGAACTGGGATCACAAAGCGCACGGGAAAATAACGATGACCAACGTCATTGAAGATTCGGTGAATACGGGAACAATCTTTGCGCAGCAAAAAATGGGCCGAGAGGTGTTTTATTCGTATTTGAAGAAGTTCGGCTTGGGCGAACTCACGAATATCGACCTGCCCGATGAAGTGCGCGGAAGTTTGAAAAACCTTGAAAGGAAAAAAGCGCCGGACATTGATTATGCAACCGCCTCATACGGTCAGGGCACGGGCGTAACGCCGATTCAGATGATTACTGCTTTTTCTTCAATCGCAAACGGAGGTCTGCTTATGCGCCCGTATGTGAACGCGGATACGAAGCCCTACGTGGTGCGGAGAGTTATGAGCGAAGAGACAGCACTTAAGGTTACGCGTATGATGGAATCAGCCGTGGAGAAAGCGAAAGTCGCGGCGATTCCCGAATATCGCATTGCAGGCAAGACGGGTACCGCATTCATTCCTGAAAACGGAAAGTATAACGAGAATGCGCTCATCCACTCGTATATCGGTTTTGCGCCCGCCGAAGACGCTAAATTCGTAATATTGATGAAGCTCGACAGGCCGGACAAGCCGCTTGCGGGTGCCACGGTCGTGCCGAAATTCAAAGAGATTGCTCAGTTCGCGCTGAACTATTATGATATTGCTCCCGACAAGTTAACGACTACCACGCCATGAAAACGGTAATGCTCAAAATGCTGCAGTGGAAACTCAAGCTTCTCGCGCGCTGGACGATAGCCCGCTATGAGCCGGGTATCGTGGGCATTACGGGTAGCGTAGGTAAAACCTCGACAAAAGAAGCGGTGCGCACGGTACTCGCGAAAGAGCGCCGCGTCCGCGCGCCTTCGAAGAATTTTAATAATGAATTGGGCTTACCGCTCGTAATTTTAGGCGACTGGGAATCAACCGACGGTTTCCTTTTCTGGCCGCGAGTGATTCTTTATGCATTGTGGCAGCTTGTCGTAAAGAACAAGGAGTATCCGGAAGTGCTCATTCTTGAGTATGCAGTGGATAGGCCGGGAGATATGAAATATCTCTTGGATATCGCGCGCCCGCACATTGGCATTTTTACGGCGATGGGCGATATTCCCGTGCACGTGGAGTATTTCACAGGGCCCGATGCCGTGATGCGCGAGAAGGCACGTCTTATTGCGCAGCTTCCCGCGACGGGATTTGCGATTTTGAACGCGGACGACCCGCTTGTGATGGAATCGAAAGCACAGACGCGTGCGCAAATCATTACGTTCGGCTTTGAAGACCGCGCGGATGTGCGCATTTCCAATTTTACGAATCGCTTCGACGGTGTCTCGGGCGGTATCTCGTGCAAGCTTGGTTATAGCGGCAGCATGGTGCCGGTCCGCGTCGACCGCGCGCTTGGCAAGTCACAGGCATACTCGATTGCGGCAGCCGCGGCTGCGGGGCTTATCTTTGGCGTGAATCTCGTGAAGATTGCCGAGAACTTGAGTGAATACGAAGCACCCGCAGGCAGGTTGAAACTTATTCAGGGCATTAAGGAGAGTTTCATAATCGACGACACGTATAACGCAGCGCCTGCATCCATGAATGTGGCGCTCGATACGTTGAAGTCTCTCAACGCAAAAAGAAAAATCGCAGTGCTGGGTGATATGTTGGAAATCGGAAAGTACACATTGGAAGCCCATGAAGGCATCGGTAAGTCGCTTAAGAAACGCGGCGTAGATATGTTGATTACCGTCGGCATTCGCGGAAAATTGATTGCGGAGGCGGCGATACGCGGCGGCTTATCCGAAAAATCGGTGGCGACCTTTATGCTCGTTCAGGAAGCAGGGAAGTTCCTGCAGTCTAAGATTCAAAAAGGAGATCTTATTTTAGTGAAGGGTTCACAAGGAGTGCGCCTTGAAAAGGTGGTGGAAGAGGTGATGGCAGAGCCTGCGCGCGTGCGCACGTTGCTTGCACGCCAGAACGATGAGTGGCTGAAGAAGCCCGGGTTGTACACGGGGGAATAATGTGTCATAATCGTTCGCGTGTTCGGCCCTATCGTCTAGTGGTAGGACAATGCCCTCTCACGGCATAAACAGGGGTTCAATTCCCCTTGGGGCTACAAATATGAAAACACCGCCAAAAGGCGGTGTTTTCATATTTATCCAAGGGAAATTGAACGACCGAGCGTAGAGCGAGGAAGTACTGAGCGCAGTAGCGCGAATGTGCAGTGGAGAGGTATGCGCGTAAAAAATCCCGCCCATAGATTAAAGGGCGGGTTGAATCGGAGCAATCTCTAGTGCGTCGCTTGCTTCGCGTTGCCGTCGCGCAGCACGTGCTCCACGAAGTCGTGGATGTGGGAGGCGAGACGCTTGTAGTACGCGTCCACCTCCTCGAGCTCGGTGAAGACAGCGGGCTGGTGAAGCACGCAGCGCTTCCTCGCGCGCGGGACGTCCCCTCGCTTGTTCTTCCGTGCTGTATCTGAGCGGATGTTCGTGCGGTAGGTGATGGCAGCGTCCTTGGGGGAGAAAGCGATGCTGATCACGATGGCGGTATCATCGCCGTCGGTTGCGTCACCGTTCATGACGACGAGATTCGTCGGGTCCAGAACATTCCTGCTGCAGTAACCCGTGAGGCCGTCGAAGTCGAAGCTCTCTTCGCCGATGAGATCCTTCGTGTCGCGGAGAGGAAGAATGACCTCGTGTCCGAGAAGCTTGAGATGCTTCTCGAGAAAGAGGAAGTGAAGCCGCTGCCCCGCGTTGAAGAATGCGCCAGCCAAGTACAGCCTTGCCATGAGTGTTCTCCTGTGCGTCAAAAGGTGAAGGTTCTGCGCTTACCGTACACTGAGGCGGGCCTCATGTCCAGCATGTTGACCGAGTATTAATATGGTTGTAAAACATAGTTAGTTCGTTAACGTCTCACACCTGAAAGGAGCGGCGCATGGGACGAGTGTTTACGTGGGACGAAATCAGACGTGGCCTGATTCCCGATCGGCGCGACATAGAAATCGTGCTCTCGCACGTGAAGCAGGTAATCGATCATTCGCAGGGCATTCTCGGTGCGATTATCTGCGGCTCGGTCGGCCAGAACACATGGAATCGCAGAAGCGACATTGATTGCGTCATTCTCTACGACCCTCGCCGTGTGGGGGAAGTAATGCTGGCGCTCAGTGGAGCAAAGGAGTTTGCGAAAACGAAGAATGTGCCCGTGCAATTCATCCCTGCGGATCTGGAGCTTGCTGCGACGCACATGCACACACTCGATCCGTCATTTCTTCATCACCTCAGTCTTACCGTCGAGCGGACAGGATACATGAAGCAAAATCCGCTTGATGTGCTTGCCTCGGGAGCTCTCAGTCTGCGCGAAGATACGCGTAGCTACGTCCGGCTGAAGCTTCGCACGTTCGAAAAGGGGCTTTGCGAAGTGGAATGCATGGACGATGAGAAGAGGTCCGAGTTGTTCCAGAAGGCGTTCGAGGCGCCGGTGAACATCGCGAGAAAATTGCTCAACGTGTACAACGTAAAGATGCCTGATGACACGAAGGCGTCCGTCGAGAAGTACTACGTTGAGATTGCGGGACCGCGTGAGCGCGAACTCTTCCTCAAAATCGTGAGTGAGGACAAGCAGTACACCGAAAGGGTGAATGAGCTCGCCATCCGCCATCCTCCGCAGATGTATAGGTGGGCGATGGGGTATGCGAATCGCGCATTGTTAACTGATGTTTTCGAGTTCGTGAGGCTTGTGGCGTTGCGCCTCGACTGAGTGCGCAAAATCCGCGTCGAATCTGACGCGGATTTTTTGTATCTTGTACACAATTGCGGCGCATATGAATATCCTGTATTTTGTATAGAGAAAGCGAAACGACGCGCATGTTTAACGATCTTCTCACACAAATTACTCCGGTTATTCAGCACTACGGTGCGTGGGGAGTTTTCGTAATCTCTTTCATCGAAGAAATTCTTCCGCTTCCGTCGACATTTTCTTATCTCGCAGCGGGCTTCTTTCTTTTGACTGCGGGAGAATCGTTCGGATTTGTTGCGGTGCAATCGATTCCGAGCATCGTAATTCCCGGTGCGCTTGGTCTCGCAATCGGTTCAATCTTCGTGTATTCGGTGACGTTCCTGGGAGGAGAGCCGCTTATCGGAAAATGGGGAAAGTGGTTTGGGGTGCAGTGGCACGATGTCGAAAAAATGAACAGGTTTTTCCGCGGCCATTGGACGGATGAGCTCACGTTGTTTGTACTCCGTTCACTTCCCATTATTCCGAACGGCATCGTATCCGCGGTGTGTGGCACGCTCAAATATCCGTTCAGAAAACTCTTCATCATCACATTTCTAGGCAGTTGCGTGCGCGGGTTTATTTTAGGAATGCTCGGCTGGTCGCTTGGTGAGGCGTTCGTCATTTATGCGGACCAAATTTCGGAGTTTGGCGATTACGCGCTCTACGTACTCGTGGGCGTAACAGTGGCAGCGCTTGTCTACCTTTTTGTGCGCCGACAGCTCAAAAAACGCAAGATAATAAGCGGATAAATTGACCTATTTTGTGCTTGTTTGGAGGCTGGTTTTGTGATAGAATTACGAGGTGAGAAACGGCATCACATATCAAATACGTACGCCGTTTTATTTTTAAACTATGGCTGAAAAAGAAGAGAAAAAGACATCATATAGTGCGAAAGATATTCAGGTTCTTGAGGGACTTGAGCCGGTGCGCAAGCGTCCGGGCATGTACATTGGTACGACAGGACCGGAAGGATTGCACCACCTCGTGTGGGAAATCGTGAACAACTCAATCGACGAGGCGATGGCGGGAGAGGCGAATCACGTCCGCGTCGAGCTTTTGAAGAAAAACGGCATCCGTATCACGGATAACGGCCGCGGTATTCCTGTCGATATCCATCCGAAAACGAAAAAGTCCGCGCTCGAAACTGCGCTCTGCACGCTGCACGCAGGCGGAAAGTTTTCAGAAGGGTCGTATAAGGTTTCGGGCGGTCTCCACGGTGTGGGTGTTTCTGTCGTGAACGCGCTCTCGACCGATATGACTGCGGAAGTCTGGAAAGACGGCGGCGCGTATATTCAGGAATATAAGCGCGGCGTTCCTCAGTACAATGTGAAAAAGACGGGTAAGTCGGAAGCTCACGGAACGCGCATTACGTTCTACGCAGACCCGGAGATTTTTTCGAAAATTGAGTACGATCTCAAGAAGATTTTAGATTTCTTGAGGAATCAGGCATTTTTGACGAAGGGCGTACGTATCGACGTTATCGATACGCGCGAGGAAATCCCGAACTATTACGGCTTCTATTTCGAGGGCGGCTTGCTTTCCTTCCTCCAGCATCTTCTTGGTACGCGTCCTTCGATTCAGGCGAATCCGTTTTATGTGCATAAGGAAGTCGAAGGCATCGATGTCGAAGCTGCATTTTCGTACACGCAGGATGTTGAGGCTGAAGAATTGAGCTTCGCGAACAATATTTACACTCCCGATGGCGGCACGCACCTTACCGGTCTCCGCTCCGCGCTCACGCGTACCATGAACGACTACGCGCGCAAAGAGGAGTACCTCAAAGAATCCGAAGAGAATCTCACAGGTGAAGACATGCGCGAAGGTCTCGTTGCCGCGGTCTCAGTAAAAATCCGCGAACCGCAGTTCGAGGGCCAGACAAAAGCGAGGCTCGGCAGCGTCGAGGCGCGCTCATCGGTTGAGTCCGCGGTTTCCGAGGCGCTCAAGGAATATTTGGAGCGGTACGGAGGCGACGCACGTAAGATTATTGAAAAAAATATGCTCGCCGCGAAGGCGCGCAAGGCAGCAAAGGCGGCAAAAGAGACCGTGCTTCGCAAAGGCGCATTCGAGGGCCTCACATTGCCCGGAAAACTTGCCGATTGCAGTTCCCGCAAAGCCGAGGAATCTGAAATGTTTATCGTAGAGGGTGACTCCGCAGGAGGTTCATGCAAACAGGGGCGCGACAGGCGTACGCAGGCGGTCTTGCCGCTCCGCGGTAAGATTTTGAACGTGGAAAAGGCACGCATCGATAAGATGTTGTTAAACAAAGAAATCCGCGCATTGGTGGTTGCGCTCGGCACCGCGATTTCAGAGCAGTTCGACATTACAAAGCTCCGCTATCACAAGATTATCTTGATGGCCGATGCCGACGTCGACGGCGCACACATTCGCACGCTGCTCCTCACACTTTTCTATCGCTACTTCCCGAAAGTCGTTGAAGGAGGCTATCTCTACATTGCGCAACCGCCGCTCTATCGCACTCAGAAGGGCAAGGAAGTGCAGTATATCTTCAATGACGCAGAACTTCAGAAGGTGTTCAATAAATACGGCAAGGACGGCGTGAACGTGCAGCGTTACAAAGGTCTTGGCGAGATGAATCCGGAACAGCTCTGGGAGACTACCTTGAACCCCGCAAACCGCGTATTGAAACAGGTTACCATCGAGGATGCGGTGGCGACCGACAAGATGTTCGATATATTGATGGGTGAGGAGGTGGGGCCGCGCAAGAGCTTCATTCAGGCGAATGCGGCCTCGGTGAAGAATTTGGACGTCTAAGACTTGATTTAACCGCTCATAAAGTGGTATAGTTACCTTCGTTAATATCGCTATGGCAAATACTATCGTGCAGATAAGGGAGTTCTTTCAGGAATCACGCCAGGAGTTCAAACGCGTAAACTGGCCGACTCGCGAGGAAACCATCCGCTACACATTGTTCGTGGTGGTATTTTCGCTTGCGGTGGCGCTTTTTCTCGGCGTATTGGACTACGGATTTGTTCAGATACTTGAAAAAATAATCGCATAAATCACGCATGAGCGAAAAAAAAGAGACGACGATAAATCATAGCCGCCGCTGGTACGCGGTGCATACCTATGCAGGGTACGAAGACGCGGTCTCGCGCTATTTGAAGCAACGCGTGGAGTCCATGTTTATGGCGGACAAGATTTTCAATATCATTGTTCCGAAAGAAACGAAGATTAAAGTGAAGGGCGGCAAGCGCTACACGATTGAAGAAAAGATTTATCCGGGTTATGTGCTCGTCGAAATGATTCTTGATCACGATTCGTGGTCCGTGGTACGCAACACGCCGCGTGTAACCGGCTTCGTGGGTTCGGACAGCACGACTCCGGCGCCGCTCTCGGATGCCGAAGTGAAGGCGTTGCTTTCGAAGATGGGCGGAGAGGAGACGAAGTACACGGTGGATTTGAAGGAAGACGACATCGTGAAGATTACCGACGGCCCGTTCAAAGATCAGGAAGGCAAGGTAGCGGAAATCGATGAGGAGCACGGCAAGGTTAAGGTATTGGTGCCCATTTTCGGCCGCGATACGCTCCTTGAGCTCGACTCGTTGCAAGTACAGAAGATATAAGGTATAACAATACAACTATGGGTAAACCAGTAAAGACAGTATTAAAGCTTCAAATCGAAGCAGGCAAGGCCAATCCGGCTCCTCCTATCGGTCCGGCGCTCGGCCAGCATGGTGTAAACATCCAGCAGTTTTGCTTGCAGTTCAATGCGGCAACGAAGGATATGGCAGGCGATATCATCCCTGCGGAAATCACCATCTACGAGGACCGCTCGTTCGATTTCATCCTGAAGACCTCTCCCGCGTCCGCCCTTTTGAGGAAGGCGGCAGGAGTGCCGAAAGGCTCAGCAACGCCTCACTCGGTGAAAGTCGGAAAGGTTACGAAAGCCCAGGTGCGCGAAATCGCTGAAAAGAAAATGGTTGATTTGAATGCCACCACGGTGGAGGCAGCAATGAAAATCATCGAAGGCAGCGCTCGGAACATGGGAATCGAAGTAACGGAATAAATTAAAAAAGCCCTTCGGGGCTTTTTTGTTTGACGCAGAACAAAACAGCTGTGATACTACTCCCAGCTGTTTTGTTATCATAAACCTGATGAAAGGGAGACGCGCTGTGAACAAGCGGGAAAAGCAGCCCGGCAAGTTTATCCTCGTCGAGGGCATTTCGGGAAGCGGAAAGACGACGCTTGCAAAGTCGCTTATTGCGGCGCTCAAAAGGCGCGGCATTCACGCGTTGCTCGAGGCGGAGCCGACGAAGAGCGATTTTGGCAAGTACATCCGGCAGCTCATCGAAGGGAGGAAGTTCACGGAGCATCAGCTCGCCCATTTCGAGGAGTGTATAGCGTGGGTGCATCGGTGCGTGGAGTTTGATAAGCAGGCTTCGGGAAAACCGATGGGAATTCTTGCGAAGCGCTGCATGGCTGCGCTAAAAAAGATTCCCCGTGAAATCCGCGATGGCACAACGCTCGGCGAGTTTGAGATTCAATTGCTCTTCATTGCGGATCGTCTGCTCCATATCGTGCATATCATCGAGCCTGCACTTCGGCGCGGAAAGTGGATTGTACTCGATCGCTACGACCTCTCGACGTACGCATATGGAGCGGCTCACGGTCTTTCGATGGAGAAGCTGTACGCATGCCACAAGGCGATGCTCGGCAAGCACTATCTCGTGCCCGACATCACGTTCTCGGTCGTGGCGGCACCAAAGACTGCGATGA
The DNA here is from genome assembly GCA_037444725.1 of Candidatus Jorgensenbacteria bacterium. Lineage (GTDB taxonomy): Bacteria > Patescibacteriota > Minisyncoccia > UBA6257 > GWB1-50-10 > CAIKKG01. Next base: position 10,496 of record JBBILW010000022.1, read on the forward strand.
GTCGTCTTGGCAGCTCGGGTAAGCCAATAGACCGTTTTGAGAAGCTTGCAAACCTGAAGCGGGTTGCTGACCAGTATGGTTACGCAATCGAGCTGCGACGCTCTGAAGATCGTGCGCACGTGGAAAGCATCGACGGCTCGGCGTCTCCCGGGCAGGTGTTGAGAGAGGCTCTCCGCCTGCTCGACCGCTACCGTGAGCATTGGGAGCAGTAATCGATACCCCCCCCTCGTGAATGAGGGGGTTTTTGTTGAGCAAAACAGGAGTGTGGGGTACTATTGAATAAAGAGCTATGTATATACCGACAATTGGTCTTGAGATTCATATGAACGGCAAGACGCGGACAAAGATGTTCTGCGCCTGTCCGAATAACTTTGAGGAGGGAAACCCGAACGTAAACACGTGTCCTATTTGCTTGGGCCATCCGGGCGCGTTGCCTGTGGTGAACGAAGAAGCGGTCCGCGCAATCGTAAAGTTGGGCTTGGCACTCGGCAGTACCATCGCGAAAAAGTCTCACTTTGATCGCAAGAGTTATTTTTATCCCGATCTTCCTAAGGGCTATCAAATCTCGCAGTACGAGCACCCCGTAGTGCAAGGTGGTTCCTTGAAAGGCATTCGTATTACTCGCGTGCACTTGGAAGAAGATGCGGGCCGTTTGATGCACGAGTTGCCAGGGGGAGAAAAGACGAAAGAAGAGGCGACCTACGTTGATTATAACCGCGGCGGCACTCCGCTTCTCGAACTCGTAACCGAGCCTGACATAAAAAACGCGGAAGAAGCGGTTGCGTTTGCAAAAGAATTGCAGCTCATTTTGAAAT
>JBBILW010000023.1:0-10022 GCA_037444725.1 Candidatus Jorgensenbacteria bacterium
GAGCTCAACGCTCTCGAACTTTCTTCCGAGACTTTCGGTAATAAGCTGCGCACCCGTCACTATCGCAATATCCTGAAGCATCTCCTTCTTCCTGTCGCCGTAGCCCGGGGCTTTTACGCCAAGCACCGTAAAGATGCCGCGGATTTTATTGAGAATGAGCGTAGCAAGCGCCTCGCCGTCAATTTCTTCCGCAATAATCACGAGCTCCTTCTTGCCGCTCGCAACAATCTTCTCGAGTATCGGCAAAATCTCTTGAATCGATGAAATTTTCTTATCAGTTACGAGTACGTACGGTTCGCTAAGAGACACCTCCATGCGCTCCTGATTCGTTACCAAATACGGAGAGATGTAGCCATTATCAAACTGCATACCCTCGACGAGCTCGTACGAATTGCCGACGGTATTTGAATCATCCACCGTAACCACGCCTTCGCGGCCAACTTTTGCCATCACTTCGGCAATGAGTGCGCCAATCTGCTTGTCCTTTGCGGAAAGCGTCGCAACTTCCTGGATCTTCTTGTTGTCGTTGATTTCTTCTTTTTGTGATTCAAGCGCCTTGATAACCGCCTCGCTGCCTTTCTTCAACTCCTCCGCCAAATGAATAACATTAAAACCTTTCTCGCGGATTGCCTTCTCACCCTCCTCAATCATCGCGTGCGAGAGCACCACTGATGTAGTCGTTCCATCGCCAACGTTATCGTTCGTTTTGTCTGCCGCCTGCTTAATAAATTCCGCACCAAGATTTTCGTACTTATCTTCGAGCTCGATCTCTTTAGCAACGGTGACGCCGTCAAAAGTGACCTGGGGCGCTCCGTAACCCTTTTCGATTACCACCGCGCGTCCGCGCGGACCAAGCGTCATACGGACCGCTGCCGCGAGCTTGTCGATACCCTTCTTCATCGCAACCCGTGCATCCTCGTTAAATAAAATCTGTTTTGCCATAAAATTATGTAACTTATAACTGATAACTCACAACAAGAAACTCAGAAATGTGTGTGGTGGTGGGTTATAAGTTATTTGTTATTGGTTATTAGTTGTCTTGGATTATCGCTAAAATATCATCCTCTTCGACCAACACAAACTTTTTCCCCGCCTCTTCGAACTTGCTGTCGTCGTTCCAAGGCTCCTTAAAGAGAACTTTGTCGCCTGTTTTTACCGACATCTTCAAGCGCTCTCCCTTTTCCGTCTGTTTGCCTGGACCCACAGAAACAACTACGCCCCTGCTCTGCTTCTTTTTTTCTGCGGAATCAGGAAGCACGATTCCCGATTTTGTTGCCTTTACCTCTTCCTCAACCACTTCAATAAGCACCCGATTCGATAATGGTGTTAATTTCATAATGTATTTTTGACCCTTTTAATGATTAGCAATAGCGACTCCGCACTGCTAATTTGTGACTTAAGTATATTCGCATGAAGACGCGTGTCAACGCCGTCGCATTGAAGCGCGGCATACGACGGAGTATCATAAAAAAACCCAACAAAATGGCATCATTGCTCGAAAAATACGGCGGAAAAAGCGTAGTGCTAAAAGCCTATGAGTTCGCAAAGAAGGCGCATAATGAAGCCTTGCGCGAGTCCGGAGACCCGTATTTTTCACACTGCGAAGAAGTGGCAAACACCGTCGCCGACTGGCACCTTGATGAGGCATCGGTTTCAGCCGCCCTCCTCCACGACGTCATTGAAGACACCTCCTTTACGCGCGCAGACCTCGAAAAAGAATTCGGGCAGGAAATCGCTTTCCTCGTAGACGGACTCACGAAGCTCAAGGCACTTGAATACCCCGACGACACAAAGAGCGCCGAAGTGGAAAATCTGCGCAAATTTGTCATTTCATTCACGCGCGACCTCCGCGTCGTCATCATTAAGCTCGCTGACCGGCTGCACAATATGCGCACCTTGAAGCACCTGAACAAAGAGAGACGCGAACGCATCGCGTGGGAAACCGCAGAAATTTACGCGCCGCTCGCCTACCGCCTCGGTATGCAGAAATTATCGGGAGAACTTGAGGACCTCGCGTTCCCTTATGTACACCCCGACGAGTACAAATGGCTCGTGGAAACTGTGGAGAGTTCTTACAAGGACCGCATAAAGTATGTGAAAAAGGTGGAACCGATACTTCTTCGCGCGCTTGGTGAGCACAATATCAGGCCGCTCAAAGTGGACTCCCGCGCAAAGCGATACTTCAGTCTTTACAAGAAGCTGCGCCGGTACGACATGAATCTTGATAAGATTTATGACCTCATTGCTATCCGCATCATCGTAAAAACTCCGGAAGAGTGTTATGCGGCGCTCGGCGTAGTGCACCAGCTCTGGCAGCCGTTACCCGGGAAATTCAAAGACTATATCGCCCGTCCGAAACCGAACGGCTACCGCAGCATACACACCACGGTCTTTTGCGTTGATAACTTCGTAATTGAAATTCAGATTCGCACTGAGGAGATGCACGAGGAGGCCGAAATGGGTATCGCTGCGCACTGGGCCTATCAGCAGGCGCGCAACAAAAAGGGGTATACAGGGCGCAGCTGGAGCGGCATTAAGAATAATGCCGATCTCCTTTGGGTAGAGCAGCTCCGCAACTGGCAGGAAAACTTCACCGACCAAGAAAAGTTCATTCAATCGTTGAAAGTCGATTTCTTCAAAGAACGCATCTTCGTAGTTACTCCTGACAACGACGTAATCGACTTGCCGCGCGGCGCGACTCCTGTCGATTTTGCGTACCGCATTCATTCCGATATCGGCGATCAGTGCGTGGGCGCAAAAGTGAATGCAAAAATCGTATCTCTGGACCATGAACTCAATTCGGGCGATGTGGTGGAAATCGTAACTCACAAAGGCAAAAAACCGACTGAGGACTGGCTCCGTTTCGTAAAGACCGAACAGGCAAAGAATAAGATTAAGAACGCGATGCGCTCAAAAACACTGAAGCTCATCGCAAAAGGAGGGCCGACGCATACTGAATTTAAAATAATCGGTCGTGCGCGCGAAGGCTACCTCAAGGATATTGCGGGCGTGTTTGCGGACGTCAAAATCACCATCATGTCCCTTCAAGGCCATACCGATCAGAGAAAAACATTTACGACCGCGCTTGTGCGCTGCGATGCGCTTCCCGAATCGAAGATTGCAAAATTAATGGTGCGCCTCAAAAAAATACAGGGCACCAGTGAGGTGACCCATAAATTCGGGAAGGATTAAGGCTGTCCCCCTATCAGTCTCTCGAGAATTCCTTGCAGTTCCTCGTTCGAATAATATTGGATATTAATCATACCGCCGCCGCCTTGGCGCTTAATCTTGACCGGTGCTCCTATTTTCTCCTCGAGCTGACCCTCCCAATATTTCTGCTGAGGGTCCTGCGCAGCGCTCAAAAGCTCTTTTGCACCGCGTACCACCGGCTTTTTGTTGAGCATCGCCTCGAACATGCGTATTTGTTCCGAGGGGTCATGCACCGCAAGCAATGCACGTCCTTGCGACTCGGAAAGTTTGCCCTGCGCTAACGCATCCTGTATCTGCGAAGGGAGGTTTAGGAGGCGCATTGAGTTCGCCACCACCTCGCGGCTCTTCCCCAAACGGACTGCAATTTCGCGCTGAGTAAGGCCGAATTCGTCCTGAAGACGCGAGTATGCGCGTGCGGACTCGAGCGGATTCAAATTGCTGCGCTGAATGTTTTCAAGCAACGCGAGCTCAAGCTTCGCACGGCTCGTATCCACTTTCTTTACGATAACGGGGATGCGTTCAAGACGCGCGAGCTTCGAAGCGCGCCATCTGCGCTCGCCGGCAATGATGTGATATTCAACCTCTGCACCCGATTCCGCCTCCCGTAATACTTTTGAAACGATGATGGGCTGCAACACGCCGAATTCCCTGATGGACTGCGCGAGTTCTTCAAGCGCTTGCGCATCGAACTCTCGGCGCGGCTGGTAGGGATTTGGCGCAATCTTATCAAGCTCGATGTGAAACACCGACTGCTGCGGTTCGGGTTCCGGACGCATAGGTCGCGCGGCCTCACGCTGAACGGGCTGTTCATTCAAATGTGAAAAATGAATAGAAGCCTCTTCACGCTGTACGGGTTGAAATTGAGGGGGCGGAACCGCGCGCGGCGCGGCGGGAATGTGCGGATTCTGCGGCGCTCCATGCGGATTATGAGGCGCGCCATGGGGCTGGCCTCCTTTTGCATTCGGTATTAATGATTCAAGTCCGCGTCCCAACATATTGATTCAATTCTATTACAAACGCATGAAAAGAAAAAGCGCACACATATAAAAACTAAAACAGAGGGGTCGAATGGGCCTCTTGGCGGCGGGCGTACAGAAAAATATATTCGAGTGTAATTAAATAAAGAAAGAACAACTCGAGATCTGATGCCGTGCCTAATACCAAGGGTCCGTCGACTGCCTCTGCCTTAGAAAAACGTATACGTAGCCCGTAAAACTCGTCATGCCTCATTCCTGATACAGCAGATTCCGGCCGGATATCCGCGATACCGCTCATGAAGCCTGACACGTGTTACGAACTAATGAAAATAGTATTACCGAGAATCTGGCGTGTCAATCGGAATTCCTATTCCGTATTCCCGTCACCATGAGAGAACAAAATAACGGGCGGATATTCTTCGAGCTCTGCGATTTCTTCGATTATTTCGTTGCGCTCAAGCGGAATTTCAATCACAGGAATCGTTCTCCCCGCGGGACGAACCACCTCTTCGACATAAACTTCCTCTGGAGCAACTGTCTCAAGAATTGTTTCTGCCCGCCGCGCCTGCGGCGCTGTATGATGTTCCGCTTGTGACACTTCGCTAAACTGAGCCGCAACCTCACGCGCAAGTCTCTCGTACGCGAGAGCGCCCGAACTCATCGGCGCATGAAGCGCAACGGGTTTTTGGAAGCTCGGCGCCTCGGCAAGGCTTACCGAACGCGGAATTTCAACGTCATAGACGTGATGCGGGAATCGTTTGCGCACCTCACGCGCAACCTCGCGCGAAAGTTTTTCGCGTTTATCATACATGGTGAGCAACGCCCCTCCAATGCGAAGCGGGTGCTGAAGATTGTTTCTAATAAGGTCGATAGTTTGCAAAAGCTGTGAGAGCCCCTCCAAACTGTAATACTCGCATTGCACCGGAATGATTACCTCCGTAGCGGCAAGGAGACCGTTTACCGTGAGTAAGTTCACGCTCGGTGGCAAATCGATGAGGATAAAATCGTACCAGGGGCTCACCTGCTCCACGAAGGTTCTCAAATACCACTCGCGTTCAGGGACATTCACAAGCTCAATCAAGGCGCCCGCCAAATCTCCCGACGCCGGCGCAACATGAAGTCCGGAAAGGTGCGTCGGTTTGATGGTGCGTTCGGGAGGAAGGCCGGCGAGGAGCGCATGATAAATCGTTTCATCCGCGCTGTGGCGTACGCCAAGACCCGCCGTGGCATTGAACTGCGGATCAAAATCGATGAGCAGCGTGCGCTGTCCGCTCATCGCTAAATACGCCGCTAAATTCATCGCGGTCGTCGTTTTCCCCACTCCGCCCTTCTGATTACAAATGGCGATTACTCGCGTCATAGAACTGTATGCTCCACTTTACTCTAACTTATTTTTGTGGCATCCTCAATACAAGTTTTGCCGAGGTGGCGGAACTGGCAGACGCACAGGACTCAAAATCCTGCGATCGCAAGGTCATGCGGGTTCAATTCCCGCCCTCGGCACCAGAAGTAAACAGACATTACACGACCCATGTTCGACCCGCTTTCATTTTTCAAGAATCAGCCTGCGAAAGAAACCGCAAAAATGCTCAAAGAGTTTCTCGTAAAAATCGAGAAGCTTGAAGAGCGTGAAAAGCAGATGGTGGCAAAAATGATACGCTCGAAAGTGAAGGGCAAACTTGCGCCCCACGAAATCGAGCACGCATTCAAGGAATTGGAGGTGCACCTCATTAACGAAATGAGCTCAGAAGAGCTCGCCGCCGTCCGCAAAGTGTTTCTTTCGTTTTTCTAATAGAACTTCAGAATGAACTGCACCTGCCCCTCGTACTCATCGTGGGGCTTTGCGTCTTTATACTGTTCTTTCTTTTTGAAGCCGAATATGCGGACCTCGAATTTCGGGTTATCGGTATAGGAGACTGAGCCGGAAATGGTTTCTGTAGACGGTATGAAACGCTCATATGCCGACTTCTCTTTTTTATAACCTACTTCTGCGGCGCCCAATTTAGTTTGTATGCCTGCCTTTGCCTCAGTCGATTTTCCCCAATCATGCAGAATGTGGGTTGCATCAAGTCCCATAATGAGACCATCGTGCGCCTTTACTTTCGCGCCAAGCGAAAATTGAGTTGCGGCTATGTGGGGCACATATGCCTGCGTTTCGGCATCAGAAAACTGCCCTCGCAATAGCTGCGAAGCGCCGATATGGAACTGCCCCACTTCATGCGGATCGATATAAATGAGACGCGCGCCGGTCGCCGCCTCAGTAACCGAATCCATTTTCTCAAAGTTAAACACATCGGTTGTTGGCATAGAAAATGCCGTCTGGAGCGTCGCGCCGAGTCTCGCCTTCAATTCGCCGTACTGTCCTTTGGTGAGATGGAATTCATCCAAATAATTCGCGAATACGCGCCCAACGATTTCATCGAAATCGGCGGTGCCATTTTCAAAATTTTTAACTGAAAGGCGCATGATAGTCGCGTCGGCATCAACGCTCCAACGCTCGCCGCCTAACTTTCCGCCGAGCTTAAGGGCATTTGCGCTCTTGAGTGATTGATACGGATTATTGCGTGTATCGCTAAAATTCAAAACCTCCACTCCTATATGAGATTTATTAAGACTTAACGTGTGAACATCGGGGCTGAGCGCCAGCTCAATGCCGTTCGCCTTAAGTTTAAGCGCTCCTGCGCCTAAGGTAGACTCAAGTTCCTCCTGCGTGTGTTGTATGCCGGCAAACGCGGAAGTTATCTCTTGAGCTCTGCTTTTTACAGGAAAGAGCGTTGCGTTTTCATTGCTCACGAATGTATTGAACGGGACTATCCCACCCACCTTCCTTTCCCGTAATCCGATTGCATCGCTAAAGTTGAGCGTGCCGGTTCTCTGCGCTCCCCCGTTGTCTAAAAATACAATTTCCTTTTCTTCCCCCTCGCCGGCAACCACTCCTGTCATAACATGGCCGGCACCTCCCGAAAGAGTGTCCTGCACCCAGGATTCCATGCCCATCGCGCGAGCTGCCTTCGCGACGAATACAGAAATGTTCCCACACATTCCGCTCGGAACTTGCTCGCCATTCATATCGGCCTTCAACGATTGAAACATGGCATCTTCTGAAATCCTGACAAATTCATTTTTCGCCGACATATCCAAATTATATTCAGCGTAAAGCCCCGCTTCGATGGCCTTGAGAACAGCAATTTTCTGAGGCGAACTCAAATTGAGGGCGGAAAGATTATGAAAATATTCTTTTGCATTCGATGCGTTTTCTAATGCAAACCGGAACTGACCCGCCGCAAAATCAGCTTCGGGGTTGGTGAGATAATATTCCGGCTGAAGACCTTTCGGCAATGAGGGCGTTTTTTCAATTGTGCCCCCCAGCGTAAGACTTATCGTATTCAATAGTCGTTCGGATTTGGGTTCGGGCGGCACCGCTGCTCCGCTCTCTGTTTCCTCGCTTTTATCAACAATCTCAACGCCCGGCGGATTCTCTCCGGCATAGGCGGAAGAGGCGCCCATAAAAAGCGAAAGCGCGGCTACAAGCGGCGTAACGCGTTTACCTGCTTTTTTTGCAAGTTCTGTAAGTACACCCTCCTCGGTTTCTTTAAAATTCTCGAATGGGGACTCGATGCGCTCCCGCGTTTCAGGCGCGATTATTTCAGGCTCTTTGTCTGTGTGCGGCGGATGCTCAAAATGTTTCATTGGTTATTTTCGTGCGCGAGAGCCGAGGAAAATTCCTTCTTTTCAAGTTCCAGAATTTCCTTTGCGAGGCGCTCGTTATACCGGCGTGCAAGTTTTTGTTTTTTTATGACAAGCTCGGTCATAAGCGGTATTTTCCCGGGGAACGCTATCATCGCGAGCATAAGATTTTGACGCTCCGTAAAAGAAAGCGAAGACAAGAGCTGTTTCACGAGCTCGACCTCAGATGGAGTAAGTCTTTTTTCCAAGAAAACCGAAAGATTTTCCCAATCAATCATATATTAACTATAGAAGACCTGGTCGAAGGGTCAATTGTGCGCTTCTTCGTGCTCGGCGCGAGGCGCCGCAGCGCGCGCAGGAAACGCTTTGAGCGTGAGCCAGAATGAGACAAGCCCCACCGCAAACCCGCCCACGATATCGAGCGGCCAATGTACGCCCGCATACACGCGCGCAAAACCATTCAAAAGCGCAAACACAAACAGCCAGATTCCCGCTCTTTTGTTCAACGTGTATGCAAAATATGCGAGCGTAATAAGAACGGTCGCATGGCTTGAAGGAAATGAGTTCGACGATTCCGGGAACATCGGCGTAAATCCGAGCGCCAAAAACGGACGCGGACGCGCGTAGAAGTAATGGATTATCTCGACGAAAATGCCCTTCGAAAGCAAAAGCGCAAACGTCAAAACGAGAAACGAATGGATTCTTTCTTTCCAGCGGCTCTCCTTTGCGATGAGCGCAAGTACAAAAAGCGCGGCGGCATACGGAAGATATTGCGCAATCACGAGCATACACCAATCAAGCGCGGACGAAACTCCCGAAAAGCTATGAATCCACTGAAAAAGAAACGTATCAAAAGACATGTATATAGTATAAAAAGAAAGGGCGCTTTTTAAAAGCGCCTCTTCTTTCCTATTTTCTGGTAAACGGCAAAAGTCCCATCACACGCGCGCGCTTAATAGCGCGTGCCAAATGACGCTGGTGCTTTGCGCAGATACCCGTATGGCGAGGGTCAACAATTTTCGCCTGGCTCGAGATATAGCGCTTGAGCAAGTCGGGGTTCTTATAATCTATTTCTTTTGTGTTCTGCGAGCAGAACGAGCACTGTTTCTTATTCATACGTTAAAATGGTATATCCTCAGACCTCATCTCTTCTTCAATGTTAATCTCCGGCAATTCCTCCTTCGCTTCCTGCGAGTACGCGCCCTTCGGCTGGGGCATCGAGGCGCCTTTCCCGAAATCGCCTCCCGCAGCGCGGGGACCCATCTGCACACGCTCGGCAATAATTTCCGTCGTGCTGCGGTTCTGGCCCTGCTTGTCCTGCCATTGCCTGGTCTGAAGTCTTCCTTCCACCATGACCATGCCTCCCTTTTTCATGTACTGGCTCACCACCTCCGCCTGCCTTCCCCATGCAACCACGTTGTGAAACTGAACTTCCTCCTGCTTCTGGTTGGATTTATTCATCCACGTTCGGTTTGTCGCCACTGAGAACGATGCCACCGACTGGCCTCCCGGCGTACTCCTCAACTGAGGATCGGCGGTAAGACGGCCAATAAGCAGGACTTTGTTCAGATTCATATAGAGTTATTGTAATATCTCCTCTATTTTTTTCTCAAGTGCTTCGTTCGTGAGCATCGAGCCAATCATGTTGCGGAGCTTCTGCGGTCCGGACGGGGTCTTCACCTCTTCTTTTTCGCCTCTGCCCTCGCGCCTCTTCGGCTCTTTCTGCTTCTTTACGATAATGGCGCGGATGACGTCTTTATCCAAGCCGAGATCGTCCTTCAAGCCCGCCACGGAAGCCGTATCAGCAAGGAAATCAATCGTGCTCATAAAGCCGAATCCCTCCTTGTTAATCTTGTACGCAAGCTGGATTTTCATAACCGGCCTCTCATTCAAGACCTGCGCGTTATGCTTCGCAAGAAGCGCTTTTACCGATGCGGCATCCTCGCTCACCGTTACTGATGAGAGCTCGTAATGCGTTTTCGGCTCGTTTGTCTCTAATTCCATGTTTGTCATTGCAGTTCGTATACAGTAGCAAGAATGGCTCCTTGCGTCAACTTATTCCTCTCCTTCCTTCTCTTCCTGCTTCGTTTCAGCGCCTTCCTGCGGGAGCTCAGCCACGACCGATTTCGGAATCATTTCTTCCTTGGC
>JBBILW010000024.1:0-9930 GCA_037444725.1 Candidatus Jorgensenbacteria bacterium
ATATCGAGATTATCCAAGGACTCAGCGAAGGGAAATACGTCCGCGTTTCGGGAAATCAATAGGTTTCATGCATACCGAACACGAGAGAATCGAATCCAAGATAGACCTGGTGTGCGGCATGCACCTCAAGAACTTCCCGCATGCGCTCACGTGCGCGTACAAAGGTAAGCATTATCACTTTTGCGGCGAGGGCTGTTTTGAGCGCTTTAAAAAGCAGCCGGATAAATATCTTGGCGTACCGTTCATCCATCTCGAGGGCGTCTATAAATCGTTCGGTCATGGCGCATCACATACCGCGATTCTAAAAGGCGTTGATGTGCATATTTGGGAGGGTGACTTCGTATCAATTATCGGGCCGAGCGGCTCCGGTAAAAGTACGCTGCTCAACATGATGGGCCTCCTCGATAAACCGACCAAGGGCAAGGTGCTCGTGCGCGGCAAGGATGCTTCAAAGCTTTCCGACGATGCGGCCGCAGAGCTGCGCTCGACCGTGTTCGGCTTCGTATTCCAGCAATACAATCTCATTCCATGGCTGAATGCCTACGAAAACGCCTCAATCCCGCTTGTGTTCTCAGGCCACGCCGACGATGAAGTGCGCCGCGGCTTATTGTTAAAGCGATTCAAGGAGGTGGGCTTAGGCGAACGCATGACACACAAGCCGACCGAGCTTTCAGGGGGCGAGCAGCAGCGCGTTGCGCTTCTTCGCGCGCTCGCGAACGACCCTGCGATATTGTTCGGCGACGAGCCTACGGGAAACCTCGATTCGAAAACGGGCAATATGCTGCTTGATTCGCTCATTGAACTGAACCGCACGCAGGGGAAAACATTGGTAATTGTGACGCACGATAAGGACATCGCGGAACGCGCTGATGAGATAATTACCGTGCGCGACGGCGAACTCGTGCCCGACCATCACGTGCATAAAGCAACCTACACCGAATAATGTTCAAGCAATCGATTATTCTTGTTCTAAAAGGTATCCGCTACCGCGGCACGCGGAGCTTTCTTACCGTACTCGGCATCGTGATCGCGGTAATGCTCGTCGAATGCATTTTTGCGCTCGGCTCAGGCGTGCAAAGTGCTGCTTCGAAAATGCTCAGCATGTTCGGCTCCGACATGATTGTGGTCATGCCCGGCAAGGAAACAAACCCCGTAAGCGGACTTTTTGGGGATCAGAGATTCAGGGAGAGAGACATCACTACGCTTAATACCATTCCAGGAGTACGTTTCGCGACGCCTGTCGATATTTCGGCATTCAATACGGAATTCAACGGAGAAAAAGAAACGATAATGGTGCATGCAGTAAAGTGGCGTGAAATGCGCGTGGTGTTCGAAGAGATGAAAGGATTGAAGCTCGTCGAGGGTACGTGGCCTATAAACGATACGGAGAGCAAGGTCATTTTGGGATTCGTGGCGGCACACGAACTCTTCAAACGGCCCGTACACGTAGGCGACGAAATTATTTTCGGCGCTTCAAAGCGCATTATGGTTTCGGGAATACTCGACAGAACAGGTGCGCAGGACGACGATAATTCTGCGTATATGTCGTTTGATAATTTCCACATGCTGACCGATCGCCGCGGAGCGATTACGGCAATGGTAAAAATTCTTCCCGAATATAACATTGAAATCATCGCGCGCCAGATTCGCGCGGAACTCGCGAAGCAGGAAGTAGTACGTGATTTTACCGTGCTCACCTCCAAAAAAATAAATCAGCTTGTCGGCAACATCCTCGGCATGATTGAGTTCGTGCTGGTGGTTATCGCGCTTGTTTCGCTCCTCGTCGGCGCAGTGGGCATTACAAATACTATGTATACTTCGGTTCTTGAACGAACGAAACAAATCGGCGTACTGAAAGCTATCGGCGCATCGAGCGAGAATATTCTCTCCCTATTTCTCATAGAAGCGGGATTTATCGGACTCTTTGGCGGCATAGTCGGTCTCATTTCGGGGATTTTAGGCGCGTATTTGATCGGGCTCGTTGCAGCCACGTTTGGCATCAACAACCTCTTCACATTTGCGGCGCTGGATTATCTCGGCATCCTCGTCATACTTGTGATAACATTTATTACAGGCATGATGGCGGGCTACTTCCCGGCGCGCCGAGCATCAAGGATGGAGGCAGCTGAAGCGCTCCGGTACGAATAATATGAAACACAAAATAGAGTGGAACAAGGTAACACGATTTTCCAAATTACTTGCGCTCGCAATGCTGGTTATATTGCCGCTTGCGGGATTCGGACTTGGCGCCTGGTACGGGCTTGTGCGCGGAAAAACATTGATTAAAGAACCTTCGGTCTCTATAAGCGCCGCAACTGCGCTTACGATGAAAAGCGAAACCTGGGTTGACCAGCAGATTCCGGGGCTCACCTTCACATTCAAAACGCCGATAGATATCCAACCCGCCGAAATGGGCAGGTCGGAAACAACGGAGTGGCGCCGTGATAGCAAAGGAACGAATGGCATGAGCTATCTTCGTGTCGAAATACCGAAGCTCTTCGAGCCGATGTCCAACTTCCAGGATGCGGAACTTACGGTCGGCTCAAGCAACGACGCATCCGCGGTAGCTGATTGCTTGCAATATCAGCAAGACGGGGGACCCTTGGGAGGCGTCACGAACGAAACTATTCATGGAACGGATTTCAGGGTGTATACATCGAGCGACGCAGGGGCGGGGAATCGCTATTATCAAAAGAGTTACCGCACTGTTATTAATGGTTCATGCTATGCAGTCGAGTATCTCATCCACTCGACAGTGCTCCAAAATTATCCGGAGGAGTTCGGGTTGCACGAGTTTAATATTGAGCGCGTAAAAGCGCTTCTTGAAGGCATCGTGCGTTCATTTTCGTTCAGGTAGACCGATAGGGGTACGGATAGACCGCATACTATCTTTATTTCTGTCAATGTGTTAGAATGCCCCGACAATGAATACCACCGAAAAGAGGTTCGCGGAGCTGGGAATTGCCCCCGGAATCCTCTCTGTAATCGAAAAATTGGGCTTTAAATCGCCTACCCCTATCCAGGAGCAGTCTATTCCTGTCGGTCTTGAAGGAAAGGACGTTATGGGCATCGCGCAGACCGGCACGGGCAAAACGCTCGCGTTCGGTATTCCTATGATTCAGCGAGTCTTAAAAGGCATGGGGAACGGCCTCATTATCGTGCCGACCCGCGAGCTTGCACTCCAGGTAGCGGAATCACTGCACGCGGTGGGCAGCCCTCTCGGCGTCAAATTCACGGTACTTATCGGCGGCGAGCCGATGCAGCGCCAGCTCCGCAGCTTGGCACGCAGGCCGGACATTATTATCTGCACGCCGGGAAGAATGATTGATCACCTCGATCAAAAAACCGTTTCGCTTGAAAAGGTGCACACGCTTGTTCTCGATGAAGCGGACAGAATGCTTGATATGGGTTTCGCGCCTCAATTGAAACAGATTTTGCAGACCGTACCGAAAGAACGTCAGACGATGCTTTTCTCGGCAACTATGCCGGACGAAATCGTGAATATTGCGCGCACCTACATGCAGCTTCCTATTCGCGTAGAAATCGCACGACAGGGAAGTACTTCAAAGGACGTCACGCAGGAATTGTTCTTCGTCTCACAGGAAGACAAATCACGCCTGTTGGAAAAAATCCTCCAGGATTATAAGGGTTCGGTACTCGTCTTTTCACGCACAAAGCACAATGCGAAACGCATTGCGGCAACAGTGCGCTTTTTGGGCCATACCGCATCTGAAATACACTCGAATCGCTCGCTCGGCCAGCGCACGGAAGCATTGAACGGTTTCAAGACCGGCCGTTATCGCGTGCTCGTTGCGACCGATATTGCGGCACGCGGCATCGACGTGAATAACATCGCACTCGTCATCAACTACGACCTTCCTGAAAATCCGGAAGATTACGTGCATCGCATCGGCAGAACTGGACGCGCAGGCGCCCGCGGCCACGCGATTTCATTTGCGCGTTCCAACCAACGCGATGATGTTCGCTCAATTGAACGGCTTGTCCGCTCGACGCTTCCTGTTTCAAAACTTCCCGAGCTTCCGAGGCCATTGCCGTCGGTACGAACGGGAATCCCCGAGGAACGTCCCGAGCGCAGACACATGCATCGTTTCCCGCATATGGATCGCAGCCGCGCACGCGTAAAAACGGAAGGATCGAAGAGCGCCGAACACGAAGAACGCGGATATGCGCGAAGGCACGCAGCAGGACCGAGGCGCACACCGCGCTTCCGCAATCGCGGACCTCGCAGAGAACGATTTGGACGATAATATAAAATCCCGCCTCACATAAGGCGGGATTTTATTTAAGACTCGATTATTCTTTTGCGAGATCGAATGTCTCGTCGATGCGTATCTGACTCACGAATTCAGGAACGTGGCTCACTAAGACCATCGCGCCGTCATATTTGTTAAGGGCTGCCGCAATAACGGGAAGGTGACGGAAATTCATGTGGTTTGTCGGCTCGTCCAAGATAAGCAATCCAGGGCGCAAGAGCACGAGCTGGGCGAGTGCTACGAGTCCTTTTTGCCCCTCAGAGAGCGTGCCAATCTTCTTTTTCATGACGTTTTCGTCGAGAAGGAAGCCTGCGGCAGTTGAACGGAGCTCAAGTTCGGTAATTCTGTCCATAACCGAAGCAAGCGCGTTGTACACCGTATCATCGAAGTTGAGCGTAGAAAAATCCTGACGGTAGTAACCGACGCGCACACCTTCGGCGATTGAAGAACCCTTGCCGCCTTTTGCAATCGATTCGAGCAGGGTGCTCTTACCGATGCCGTTAGGGCCGGAGAGGAGCAAGTGCGTGTTCTTCTTTATAGCGATATTTGCCTTTTTGTTGACGGGTTTATGATTCTTGAAAATCGTGTACGAAGAAATTTTCAAAATGTCGCCGATAAGTTCGGGCTGTGAAGGAATTACGAAAGGCCTGATAGTCTTATCTTCCTTGCGGACTTCGACAATCTGCTCTTCCATTTCTTCCACTTTCTCCCTCATCTTTTTTGCCACCAGACGCATCTGGCCGCCCTTGTGAGCGAAAAAGTTCGCTTTCTCTTTGTTCGCCTGGATTTCTTTCTCAAGAAGCGCGTTCTTGCGGTTTTCCTTCTCGATACGCGCGGTAATATCGGCGACCACGTTCGTGTAGTTGCCTACGTACTGTTCAACTTTGCGTGTATGCACATCGAGATACAAAACGCCTTGCGTAAACGCGTTCAAGAACTCGGCATCGTGCGAAATGACGATAAGCGTTTTCTTGTATTCCACAAGGAACTTCGTGAGGTGCGCAATACCTTCCTTATCGAGGTTGTTCGTCGGCTCATCGAGAAGCAGCAAGTCAGGCTTCTGAATAAGTGCGGATGCGAGAAGCAAGCGGGCCTGCTGTCCGCCCGAAAACGATTTCACGATACGGTCATGCGGAGCGACGAGGTTCACTACTTCAAGCACCTCATCGATGCGAGGGTCGATGTCGTATACCTTCTTTGCAAAACACTTCTCGAAGAATTCACGAACAGTGAGTTCAAGCTCATCGCGCGGAATAACCTGGCGCGCGGTCGCTATCGTCATACCGTTTGAGACATGCACCGAACCGGATTCGGGATGAATCATTTGCGTCACAAGCTTGAATATCGTGCTCTTACCGGCGCCATTCTGGCCCATCAAAGTCACCTTCCATCCCTTGCGTACGGAAAACGACACCTCATCCAAAATGGGGTGATGGGGTCCGTATTCATACGAGACCTTATCGAAACGCAATATGACTTCGTCGTTTGCCATAGAATTTACTGGTGCTTCATTGTGCCAGATATTTGCCGTTTTGTCACTATTCCGTACAATGGTGAGTATGCAAAGCTTGTGGGACGTGGCAGTAATCGGTGGCGGCCCTTCGGGAATGATGGCCGCAGGAAGAGCGGCGGAATGCGGCGCTCGCGTAATTTTATTCGAAAAGAACGCATCTCTCGGAAAGAAACTCTTAATTTCGGGTGGGGGAAGGTGCAATTTTACCAACGCGGAATTTAACACGCGCGTGCTGCTTTCGAAATTCAAAAAGGCGAGTGATTTCCTCCATTCTCCGTTTTCTCAATTCGGCGTGAAAGAAACGATAGACTTTTTTGAGAGCCTTGGCTGCCCTCATAAAATCGAGGAAGGAAAGCGAGCATTCCCCGCAAGCAACAAATCATCTTCAATTCGCGATGCGTTAGTCTCATATATGAAACAAGGCGAGGTCACGGTTGCCACAGGCAGCGTGGTCTCCGGCATTCAGCATGATAAGGGGCGCATTATCGGTCTTACGCTCGAAAATGGCGAAACAATACGCACGAATGCGGTTATCATTGCAACGGGAGGATTATCACGTCCCGATACGGGCTCAACAGGCGACGGCTTCACGTGGCTTGCGGGATTAGGCCACACAATCATAAAGCCAGACCCGTCGCTCGTGCCGATTGCAATAAGCGATGTATGGGTAAAAGCGCTTCAAGGTGTTACGTTACAGGACGTAAAAATTACCGTCATGAGCGAGGGTGAGGGGGGCGTAAAGAAAAAACAGTTTTCAAAAAAGGGGAGAATTCTTTTCACGCATTTTGGCGTAAGCGGCCCCACGATTATCAACATGAGCAAGAGTATAGGCGAGCTTCTCGTCTACGGCCCCGTTGAGATTCATCTCGATATTGCGCCAACGTTTGACCACGGAATGTTGAACGAAAAACTGCAGAACGTTTTCAAAACAAACAGCAATAAGATATTTAAGAGCGTGGTGGGCGAACTTGTTCCCGTTGCGGCAATGGCACCTATCGTTATGTCGCTTTCTGAAATCCGGCCTGATACATTTTGCCACAGCATTACCCGCGAAGAACGAATGAAGCTTATCGCAACGCTAAAGGCATTACCTATGCACGTGGAACATCTCTTGGGCAGCGACAAGGCCATCGTAACGAGCGGTGGCGTGCCGCTCACTGAAATCGATACGCGCGCAATGCAATCTTTGAAGTACGAAAATCTCTATCTCACGGGAGATATTTTGGATATCGACAGGCCTTCAGGCGGATTCAGTCTTCAGTTATGCTGGACGAGCGGCTACGTTGCGGGCACACATGCGGCGCAACAAAAAAACTCCCGCGAATAACGGGAGTTTTTTATTGTTAGATTTCAATAAATACTTCGCTCTCCGGGTAACGCAATTTCGGTTCGCTCGCATGTTTGTCGTCGGCGGCTCTGAAGCCAAGTGCCACGCATACGCACGATTCGAGTCCTTTTTCATGTAAACCCAGTATCTCATCGAACTTTGCGGAATCGAATCCCTCCATGGGGCACGCGTCGATTTTCTCCGCCGCTGCGGCTGTGAGAAGTGTGCCGAGTGCAATATATGCTTGATTTCTTACCCAGCCGCGCACACCTTCCGCGGTCTTATTGCTCATAAATCCCTTCATCATGGTTGCCATGCCAAGAAGTTTTGCGCTGTCGAGCACGTGCGCGAATGCACCCTTTGGCATTCGCTCATGTTCGCGCTTTACGAATTCGACATAGGCATCGACAAGTTTACCGTTCGGCTCCTTCGGAACCGCGATTACGATGAGATGCGACGCGTCCGTCACCTGCGACTGATTCCACGCGACCGCTTTCAATTTTTCACGCGTTTTCACATCGTGCACGACGATGAACTTCCACGGCTGAAGTCCGAATGAGGACGGGGAGAGCCGTAATGCCTCGGTCATGGCATGAAACTGCTCCGCAGTCAGCTTTTTTTGCGCATCAAATTTTTTTGTTGCATAGCGCCATTGCAATGATTGTATGGTGTTATTCATAGGTGTAATACGTTGATTACGTCGTTATTATAACAAAAACCCGCGCATACTGCGCGGGCAAAAGCTTTTTTGAAAGAAGCGGCTAATCCTCGCACTTCTCGAGCATGATGAGCGTGCCGACGCCCCTGATGAGGAGGTTTACCGCCTCCACCTCGGAGATGCCGAGACGCTGCTTGTTCGAGATGTCGTACACACCGCCCTTGCTCTCGGAGTGCTCGCCATCGATTCCGCGGAGCGAGAGCTTGAGCGCGCTGCAGATGCGCTTCAGCTTCGCCTCGTTCTTACCGAGCTTCGGCAACTTGACGTGCACGCTGGCGCGCATCGCGGTTCCGAGGTTCGTGGGGCAGCTCGAGAGGTACCCGAGATGGTCGTTGTACGCAAACGTGAGCTGCTTCTCGAGCGTTGTGACGGCCTCTGAGAGCCGCGCGAACACTTCACGCACGTTCGGACCCTCCTGCATCGAAATGATGCGGAGCTCGTCCTCTTCGTTCACCCAAACGAGGAATCGCTTGTCTGCCGAATGGAAAATACCCCTGCCTTCCGGCCACTCGCGGTTTGCGCCGCCTGCCTCGAGGAAGCGGTCTCCCTTCTTGAAGAGGAAGTGGTCGGCAACGAGCTTCTGGCGCGTCACTTCGTCCATTCCCTCAAGCGGGTAGTACGTTCCGGCGAGAGCGCCGGTGAACTTCGAGAGCGAATCGACGATACGGCGTTCCACCTCGCGGCGATGCTCTGCCGTGATGGCGGGCGCGAAGCCGTAGTTCTTCAGGTTGCGGCCCACGCGAATGCGCGTCGAAACGACGAACGAGCCGTCATCGTCGAGGCTGTCCGCCTCAAGCTTCGCGGCATCGAGGTCGGTCCGATGCGAATCGTCCGCCTTGTGGCCGTGGTACTCGAAAATGATGGGGTCGAAAAGCGGCGCAAGGAGCGTGTAAGACTCCTCATCGCCCGCGTAGACGCCCACGCTCGAATCCTCGTTCGCCACGCCGGACGCAACGGCCTTCTCGGCCGTGAACCCGTGCGGCGTAACGACTCCCTTCAACTTCTTCTTCACCTCATCGGTGAAGTGCTTCTTCATGAGCGACTTGTGTTCGTGAGACATGGTTGTGTGTGCTCCTTTCTTAATTAATGTGCCGACACGCAGTCTATCGTACGTGCGGATTTTTCTCAAGAGCGTTCACAAGCATATCACTCTCTCGGCGCGGCATCAAGAAGCGAAGCGAGAATGGCGGCAAGTTTTTTCGAATCATGACGCACGACATCTGATTGGCTTACGACATCGTGAAGCAGTATCTTCTTTGCAAACGAATGGAGTTTAGCCTCGTCAACAATGACCGGATAGGCACGTTCGAATGCGTATTTTTGAACAAGTTCGCCTCGTAATTCAGACGCATTACAGACCATTGCGTCGAGCACGGGAAGGCCCAAATAGGCGAGCAATTCTCTTGCAAAATCGGACGTTTTGAAATGGTTCGTCTCACCCCATTTCGTCATCGCATTTACCACCATTACCGTCTTCGCGCGGCTCCGCGCTATCGACTCAGGGAAGCCCTTCACGAGCAGATTAGGAATGAGCGAAGAATAGAGGTCACCTGGGCCGAACACGATCATATCCGCCTCTTCGAGCGCTGCGGCCGCACGCGGGTGAATACGCGCATCCTGAGAAAGAAATGCTCTCTTAATTTTGAGCGCACCGTCGTGTTTCGGAATATCGATATTCGTCTCGCCCTTCACTATTTCTCCATTTTCTAGCTCCGCGCAAAGGTGCGCATTATCGATTGAGACGGGGAGAACGGTTCCTTTTATTCCAAGCAGCGTACCCGCACGCTCGATTGCGCTGACTTCGTCGCCGGCGATGTCGGTAAGCGCCTGAATGAAAAGATTGCCGAAGCTGTGGCCGCGCAAAGAACTGTCAGATTTAAATCGGTGATTAAAAAGATCGCGAAGGGTGCCGTCACCCTCGTCCGGAGCAAGCGCCACTAAACATCGGCGCACATCTCCTGCGGGCAGAGTGCCAAACTCGTCGCGCAGAAGTCCCGAGCTTCCGCCGTTATCAAATGCCGTAACGATTGCAGTAAGGTGGATAGGGTAATGTTTCAGCCCCTTTAACACATTGAATGTGCCGGACCCACCCCCGACC
>JBBILW010000025.1:0-8850 GCA_037444725.1 Candidatus Jorgensenbacteria bacterium
CCTCTCCATGAGATAGCGCGCGTTCCCGCTGCCGAGCGGACCGCGCAATCGAACACCGGAAGATGCGCGTCTTTCAAATGAGGCGCTCCCTCAATCGTGTTGTGCTCGGTAATGTACGAAGTTATTTCCGCGCGCTCGTTGTCGGAATATCCCAAGTGCTCAAGTGCGGGCGGAACGCTTGCGTTTGCAATCTTCATCCATCCGCCGCCCACAAGCTGCTTCATCTTCACGAGTGAAAAGTCGGGCTCAATGCCGGTCGTGTCGCAGTCCATGATGAACGAAATCGTTCCCGTAGGAGCAATAACCGTCGCCTGCGAATTACGGAATCCGTACTTCTCGCCATGCTTGAAAGCCTCTTCCCAGACGCTCCTCATCTCATCCGCAAGCTCCTTATCGTTCAAATAGAACATATTGATGCTATGCGAAGCCGCGCCGTGCATGCGGATGACATTGAGCATCGGCTCTCTATTGATGGCGTACCCCTCAAATGGGCCTACGCGCCGCGCTATTACTGAGGAAAAACGGTATGCTTCGCCTGTCATAAGCGATGCGATAGCCCCCGCCAACGCCCTGCCCTCCTCGGAATCGTACGGATAGCCCTTCGTCATAATAAGTGCGCCGAGGTTTGCGAAGCCAAGACCCAGCTGGCGGAACTTGTGTGAATTTTCGCCGATTCTCTCCGTCGGATAGCTTGAGCCGTCCACGATAATATCCTGCGCAAGAATAAACACATCCACTACGTGCTTGAACTCCTTCACCATGAACGTGCCATCCTCGCGCACGAACTTCATGAGGTTAATGGAAGCAAGGTTGCACGCCGAGTTGTCGATGCTCATATATTCCGAGCACGGATTCGAACCATTGATGCGTCCGGAATTCGGAATCGTGTGCCAGCGGTTGATGATGGTGTCGTACTGCACGCCGGGATCGCCGCACTGCCATGCCGCTTCCGCGATGTTGTCCAACAATTCGCGCGCGCGATATTTTTTCGCGGGCAATCCGGTCGTTACGTATTTCGTCTCCCACTCTTTGTCTTCTTCCACAGCGCGCATAAATTCATCGGAAATGCGCACGGTGTTGTTCGCGTTCTGATACTGGATTGAATTCCATGCTTCGTTGTTCAAGTCAAGCATGTTATAACCCGCCGCCATAAGCGCGCGCACTTTCTTTTCTTCTTCCACCTTTGCGTTTACGAAATCAACAATATCAGGGTGATCGATATTCAAGATGACCATCTTCGCCGCGCGGCGCGTCGTACCGCCGGACTTTATCATGCCCGCAACTGAATCGGCTCCACGCATGAATGACACGGGACCCGATGCGCGTCCGCCCTTGGAAAGCGATTCCATTTTCGAGCGGAGCGTGGAAAGATTTACGCCCGCGCCGGAACCTCCCTTGAAAATCATTCCTTCGGTTTTTATCCAATCCAAAATGGAAGTCATTTTGTCTTCCACGGAAAGAATAAAGCATGCGGAGCACTGCGGCTTCTCGGACATGCCGAGATTGAACCACACCGGACTGTTGAATGAGCCCTTTTGATTCACAAGAATGTGCGCAAGTTCGGCTTCGAATATCGTGCCCTGTTCTTCCGTATTAAAATAGCCAAATTTTTCTCCCCACGAACGAAGCGTGGTCGTCACGCGCGAGATCATCTGCTTCACGCTCTCTTCGCGCTCGGGCGTGCCGAGTTTTCCGCGGAAATATTTTGAAGCAGCAATGTTTACCGCGTTCGAAGACCAGAAATCGGGGAACTCACAGTTCGTTTGCTCGAATACTTTCTTGTCGCCGCTGCCTACAACCGCGTCGCGGCGCACCCAATTTATCTCATCAAACGGGTGAACCCCCTCGCGCGTGTACATGCGACGGAGCGGAATCTCGCTCTTCGTCTTTCCCCTGCCGCGCGTTGCAGCACCTGTTTTAGATGTGTCGGGAGATAATTTTTTGCTGGTCATACTCCCTACTATATCAGAATTTTTTTGGCCGCGAAGGGTGGATAAAGGGCACACAACGTTAAAAAAACGCCCCCGTGTCAAAACGGAGGCGGCCACAGATTCTATTTTTTCTTTTTCCTCAAAAATGCAGGAATCTCCCAGGTTTCACTGTCCTCCTCGGAGGAGCTTTTTAGCGGTTTTTCCTTTTCCTGGGATGAGCCGGCATGCTTTTCCTTCGTTTCGGGTGCGGTATGGGCTTTGGGGGCATTCGGGATCTCCTCGGTCATAAAAAGCGTAGGGGTCGCGAGCCGGGTCGAGAACACTCCGTTGAAACCCGTTGCAATAACGGTAACTTTGAGGCTTTTATCCTTAAGGCTCCGGTCGTGATACGCCCCAAAGATAACCCGAGCGTTCGTATCGAGGTTTGAAGCGACGGCTTTCGCAACATCGTTGAGTTCCGACATCTTGATATCACGTCCGCCCGCAATACTGAAGAGCACGCTGCGCGCGCCATCGATTGAAATCTCAAGCAACGGCGAGTGGATTGCGGCATTGACCGCTTTCATGCTCCTGTCCTGGCCTGCGGCGATGCCGATGCCGATAAGCGTCTGCCCTGCATCGCGCAATACCGCCTTCACATCCGCAAAATCAACGTTGATAAGCCCAGGAGTATTGATGATTTCCGCAAGCGACATCACGCCGTTGCGTAACACATCATCGATATGGCCGAATGCGCGCAACACCGAAGTCTCTTTGTCGATGAGTCCGAAAATGCGGTCGTTCGGAATCACCACAAGCGCATCTACTTTTTCTTTAAATTTACCGAGCGCCTCAGTTGCAATCGTCGCGCGCTGTGCGCCCTCGAACATGAACGGCTTCGTGACGATGCCGATTGTAAGAATTCCTTTTTCTTTTGCGATTTCTGCCACCACAGGACCCGCGCCGCTGCCGGTGCCGCCGCCAAGACCCGCAGTCACGAACACAATGTCCGCGCCCTCAAGCATCTCGCCGATTTCCGAACGGTTTTCTTCCGCGGCCTGTTTGCCGACTTCCGGATTCATTCCCGCACCCAAACCTTTTGTAAGCGCGCGTCCGATATAAATTTTTCTATGCGCGTTCGCGTAATCCAAATCCTGCGCGTCGGTATTGACCGCAACGTATTCCACGCCGCGGATGCGATTCGTTTCCATCATGCGCGACACCGCATTCCCTCCTCCGCCGCCCACGCCAATCACTTTAATTCTCGTAAATGTAGCGGAAGGTTTTTTCTTCGAGCTCGCAACGCTCGGCGCTTTCGGCGCCGCGGGAGCCGATACTTTTGCTTTTTTCTTTGGTGCGGCTTTTTTCTTCGTCATAAAAATTAGGGAATGAGATTCTTAAATATGTGCTGCATCTTGTCTCCGAATGTTCCGGACGCGCGCTTTCCTGATGACTCGCTCCAGAGCAATAATCCGATGGCGACCGCGAACTCCGGGTCGTCGAGCAGCTCATGATGCGCGGGATTCGTAATCTCAAGCCGCGAGAGATCCGGGAAACCGACTTGCGTCGGATATTTTAAGGTCTGCTTCACAAGCTCCGCCATGCCGGGCATCTTCACGCCGCCTCCTGTAATCATCACTCCTCCCGGAAACTGCGTATTGCGGCCTAGCGCCTTCAATTCATTATTTACGAGTTCAAGTATTTCTTCAAGACGAGCCTCGATTATCTCGCACATCATTTTTTTCGAGATTTCTCCTGTATTTTTCGGGTCCACCTCGGAGAGCTTAATCGTATCCTTGCGGCTTATTTCCTTTGAAATGGCGTAGCCGTATGAAACCTTAAGGCGTTCCGCAACTTCAAAGGGAACAGTGAATCCCGCAATAATATCATTCGTAATGTGCGCGGCACCGACAGGAATACATTTCGTATAAAGCGGCTTGCCTTCGTCGTATACCACAAAGGTCGTAGTACCAAATCCGAAATCAATAAGAAGCGCGCCAAGTTCTTTGCGATGCTTTGAAAGCACTGCGCGCTCTGCCGCCAAAGGATTAAAAATAACACCGGAGACGTTAAGGCCTACGCGCTCCAACGTTTTCATGAGAATATTAAAATGCGGCGCGAACGCTTCCACGATGAGCGTGTTCACTTCCAAACGATTGCCTGTCATGCCGAGCGGGTCCGCTATATCGCCGACGCCGTCAACCAAAAATTCGCGCACCGTATTGTGGAGCACCATGCGATTCTGGAGCACCTTGCCCGCTTTTGCGGCGAGCGTCGCGCGGTCGATATCGTCCTGCTGGATTTCCTGGTCTGCGCGTGCGACCGCCACCATTCCCTGCGAACTGCGTGCCCACACATGTTCGCTGTTCATATTCACAAACACGTTTTCCGTGGCGCGTTTTGAAATGCGCTGCAAATCAATTACTACTTCGCGCAATGTCGCGGTTGCATCTTCAACGTCCGTAAGAACGCCGCGTTTAAATCCGGCAGAGGGGCGCTTGAATGCGGTGACGATGGAAAGTGTGCCATCTTTTTTCGGCGCGGCAACAACACCTTTAATCTGCGATGAACCGATATCCAAGCTGGTGACGAGTGATGCCATAAGTTACGTGAAGAATGACGGCGCGTGTTTACGAACGCTTCGCGAGCTTTGCGAGCAAGCTGTCTTCCGCCTTTTCCATCGTAATTCTATCACGATTTTTTTTGTGCGTATATTGGAATAAGTGGAGAAGTCCGTGAATCGCGAGAAACTTCGCGTCCTCTCCCCTCGCCCGTATAACCTGCGGCGCGAGATAGATCTCCCCTATATATTTTTTGCCCTTCACGTCGGCTCGAGGAAACCCGTCCGCCTCGAAACTCAGCACATTCGTAGGCTCATCCTTGCCTCTCGTCGCCTTATTGATGGAACGCATCGCCGCATTGCTCAATATATGGAGCTCAACCGCAACATCATCCTCGTGGAGGATGTGGAGCGAATCAACGAGCGTTTTTTTGACTTGACGCGCCAAGGACACAAACGCCTTAGGCGTTTCTGCGAGAATAATCTCTGCTTTCCCCGCCATCTTAACCGAGCTTTGCCTTAAGGACCTTTTGCACAAGCGCGGCATCCGCCTTTCCTTTCATGCGTTTCATTGCCAAGCCGGTCGTTTTACCGAAATCCTTGGGGTCCACCGGGCCGACCTCCTTCAAAAGGGCATCGATCTCTTTTGCAATTTCCGCCTCGCTCATCTGCGCGGGCAAGTATACCTCGAGCACCTTTAACTCCTTCTCTTCCTGTGCGGCAAGGTCAGCACGGCCGCCCTGCGTGTAGAGCGTCGTCGCTTCTTTGCGCTTTTTCGTTTCGCGGCGGATGATATCGAGCACCTCGTCGTCCGTGAGCGGTGCGGCATCCCCCTTTCCTTTCTTTTCAATGGCGCGGTTCTGGAGCGCTGACTGCAATAAACGAAGCGTGTCCGACACGTCCGTATTCTTCGCCTTATATGCGGTGATGAAATCCGCTTTTATCTTTGCTTCGAGTGTCATGGTATTAGTATACAAAAACCCGCGATTCTGTCGCGGGCTTTGGAACGGTTCTACTTGGATCCGCGCTTCTTGGTCTTCTGATACTCCTCCTGCCGCGTGATGCGGTAGAGCGCTGCTGCGCGGCGCTTCGTGCGGTTCGGCGTCCTGCCGGTAAACTGGCGCCTGCGCGCTTCCTTTACTACACCGCTGTGCTGCACGCGCTTGCTGAAGCGGTACAACATCGAACTTGAGGTTTCACCCTCTCTTTTGCGTACTTCGATAGCCATATTTGGTTATTCCTTTATAATCTTTTTTCTTATATCCGTCAATGATTCCGTGGGTGGGTTCGTAACAACGCTATGGATGGACTTTCCGCCATCCGTCTTCCACCGAGGGATAACATGGATATGGAGGTGGTCGACTGCCTGCCCCGCCCACTTGCCGTGATTGATGCCTATCGTAAATCCGTCGGGGTGATATGCGTTGTTTAAGAGTTCCGTCACCCGCTTTACCGCCAAAAAGAGCGGACCAACCTGGGCGTCAGGCAAATCGAGTATGTTCTCGGCATGACTTTTAGGCAATATCATCGTGTGCCCGGGAGCGATGGGGTGAATGTCGAGTACCGCAGTCGCGACATCGTCCTCATAGACTACTTCCGCCGAAAAAACCTTATTCGCGATTTTACAGAACACACAATCCGCCATATTACTTCAAACGCTTCTTTGTTTCCTCGACGAGTTTCTCAAGCATAATGGTCTCCTGCGCGCCGGACTTCATGTCCCTGATAATAATCGAATTTTCGAATGCTTCTTTCTGTCCAAAGAGGAGCGCAATGGGCGCATGTACGCGCTCACCGAATTTCATCTGCGCTTTGAGTGTTTTCTTACCCAAGGCCTCCACCACCGCAATATTGCTCATGCGCAACGTGTTCATAAGCCGAACACTCAGCTTCTTCGCACGCTCTCCTACCGCGATAAAGAACACGCGCGACTTCTGCTTGTGGGGCAATCCCACGTTATTCGCTTTAAGTTGCGCCACAATCCTATCGAGACCGAGCGCGATGCCGACACCTGGAATCGGCTTGCCAAACAGCATCTCGGACAGATAGTCGTACCTTCCGCCTCCCGCAAGCGCAGGACCGGTCTCGCCGCTGTAGATTTCAAAAATAGAGCGATTGTAATACTCTTTTTCGCGAACGAAATACGGATTCGGCTCGTACGGGATGCCGTTGTCTTCCACCAATTCCAGCACCGCCTTGAAATGATTGTTACAGGCCTGGCAGAGATGATCGAGAATGATAGGCGCGTCTTTTTTGAAGCTCACGCATTCCTCTTTTTCACAGTTGAAAAGACGCAACGGATACTCCTCCAAATTATCCTTGCACTCGGTGCAAATATTCTGCTTGCGGTAATACGCCTTCAGCTTCTCGCGGTAATTGGGGCGGCACACTTTGCAGCCCATCGTATTAATCTTCAAGCGCAAATTCTGGAATTTGAGCGCCTTCAAAAATTCCATAGCGGCAAGCACGACCTGCATGTCGTACACCGCATCATTGTCGCCTACGATATCAAATCCCCACTGGTGCACCTCGCACGACTTTCCGTTATCAAGTTTTTCCTGGCGCGCAACCGAACCATAGTGATGGACCTTGAGCGGCGACGCGTAATACCCGAGATGATGCTCGATATAGCTGCGCAAAATCGGCGCGGAGAGATCCGCGCGGAGCGCGACCTCCTCCCCTCCTCAGTCGTGAGACCGATACAATTTACGCGAAGTCGATTCACCGACACTCGGCACGAAAAGTTCCTGGTGTTCCAAAAGCGGCGTTTCCATATAATGGAAATCGTAAAGGTCGCTCACGTGCCGGCCTGTTTCAAAAATAGCGCGCCACCAATCGCCGTCTTTCGGCAAAATATCCGCAACTCCTTTTACGCTCTTCGCCTCGAAGGGCGCTTTTGTTTTCTTTGTTTTTTTCTTCGCTGGTGCTTTAGGTGCCATAACTTTTATTGATACGCGTACGCGCCGAATGCCATCGCCTTATCGATTGGCCACAAACGGAAGCGCACAAGTCCGATGATGTCGCTTGCGGGAAGCGCACCCCAGCGGCGTGAATCAAAGCTGAAGTCACGGTTGTCGCCCATCATGAAATACTCGCCCTGCTTCACCGTAAATTCACTCTTGTCCGAGTTCATCATGCGCGCGACATAAGGCTCCTTAAGTACCTGCGTAGAGCCGTCCTTCCCATACACAGTGACCGTCTTGCCATCTATCACCACGCGCTCGCCCGGCAATCCGATAACGCGCTTGATGTAATACTGGTGAGGATCACCCGGATACTTGAAGACCATCACCTCGCCTCGTGCAGGTTCTCGGAAACGGTATGCCACTTCATCAACGAGTAAGTAGTCGCCATTCTGGAAACCCGGCTCCATGCTCGTGCCGCTCACGAGAAACGGCTGTGCAACGAACGCGCGCACCAAAACGACCGCAACCACTGCGATTACGATTGTCTCCACAACCTCGAATAATGACCAGAAAAATGCTTTCATGTGCGTTGGTGTTAGACGAAATTATTAAATATGCGATAATTTTAACGAACATGATGGATAAATACAACCCCGAAGAAATCGAGCTGATTGTGGGCCTCGGAAACCCGAGCGAAGAACTCGCAAACACCTACCACAATGTGGGCATGCAGGCGCTTACCTCCTTCGCAGACGGCACCGCGTTCACTCCCGCAAGCACGGGAACGTTCGCGTACGCACGCATCGGCGCGCACACCTTTATTCAACCGCTAGTCTTCATGAACGAGTCAGGCCTCGCAGTACGCGATGCGCTGCATTATTTTAAGGCCTCCCCTTCCCAATTGCTCGTCATCCACGACGACGCGGACGTGCCGCTCGGCGAATACCGCCTTCAGTTCGGCCGCGGCGAAGCGGGGCATCACGGCATCACCTCGGTAGTAAAATCAATTCACACGAATGAATTCTGGCGCTTGCGCATCGGCATCGAGCAAAAACACCCCATTATCGGCACGCGAAAAAAAGCTGAGACGTTCGTGTTAAAGCCAATCTCTCACGCGCACAAGAGCATCTTCCTGCGCCTCTTTTTGGAAATCCGCACGCTTCTCTCACTCTAACGTTATTTTTTTGCCTTCGGCGTAAAGATAAACGATATCTGGAACTCAACCGATCCGTCGGCGCGCTGCGTAATAGCCGCAACGGAAAGTTTCACTGCGGAAAAATCCGTTTCCGCCTCAAGGGCTTTTTTAAACTTTGTCAGTCCGTCATAGCTCGAAACGTATGCAAGCAACGAGATGCTCTCCTTGAATGTCGTCGTGTCTATGCGTTCGATAACCACATCGTTTGAACGGGCAAGGTCATCGATGCGGGAGAAAAAGAGCGACCATGAAGGCGCGCGCTCTTTTGTGACACGCACC
>JBBILW010000026.1:0-7676 GCA_037444725.1 Candidatus Jorgensenbacteria bacterium
CGCGGTAAGACCCGTGAAATCCGTGATAACGACCGCCTGGCTGCCCTTCAATGCTTCGGCGCCTTCAGCAATCTGCGTAACTTTTTGTGCTTTTGTGCTCATGTTCAGTATTTTTCAATAAAAAACTGCGACCTTTTGCCGCAGAGAGAGCTTTGCCCGAAAATCGGGCCACTCCTCGGTAGGACTTATGCCGCTTTATCGCAGCACCTACTGTCTACGGGTTGCCTGAATATAGTATCAGAATGCCCTAAAAAGTCAATGAACCTGAGGGTGAGCGGCTACAGTTCCCTATCGAGCTCCTCCAGCGTCTTTTTCGCCTTCGCAGAAACGCTTTTCGGCGTCTTCATATTGAGCAATACATAAAGATCGCCGCGCGAAACGCCGCCGAAGACGCCGAATTTCGGCATACCGCGTCCCGTGATTTTCAATGGCTCACGCACATTGAAACCTGCGGGCACTGTGATGGTGAAATGCGCTCCATCAACATCTGTCATTGCAATTTCACGCCCCAAAAGCAAATCAGCGACTCTCACCTCTTTTTCCGTTATGAGGTCGGCTTTCCTTCGCTCATATTTTGCAGCCGGCTTCACACGCACGACGACGTAGAGATCGCCGCTACCACTGCCGAATTCACCTGCCTCGCCATACCCCGCGAGCTTGATAATCTGGCCGTCTTCAATACCCGGCGCTATCTCTACCTTTGCTTCGCGTTGCTTTACAATACGGCCCGTGCCTTTACACTCGTGGCACTTTTCGTTGGGGACCTCGCCGCGGCCGTGACAATCGGGACACGCACGCACCTGCGCGAATTTACCAAAAAATGTCTGGCGCTCTTCGCGGATTTCTCCCTTCCCCTGGCACTTTGCGCACTTCTTCGTGCCTTTGCTCTTTTCGTATCCTAACCCCGAGCAATGGGCGCACTCCGTAAACGTTTGATAGTGAAGCGTCTTTGATAAGCCCTTAAACGCCTCCTCAAGCGTGATTTCTGCGTGTATCTCGATGTCCGAGCCGCGCGTATAGGTCGGTCTTCGCGACGCCGCTGCCTGACCGCCGAAAAATTGTTCAAAAATATCACCGAGATCACCGAGATCCTCGCCTCCAAAGTTAACGTTCCATTGCTGACCCTGACCTCCAAATCCCGAGAAGCCTTCCCAGCCCGGCATTGGGCCCTGGCCGCCTCCCATATCAGAAACACGGCCGAAGCTGTCGTATTGTGAACGCTTCTCTTTGTTTGAGAGCACCTGATACGCTTCGTTCACCTCTTTGAACTTCGCCTCATTTCCGCCCTTATCAGGGTGGTACTGGTGCGCGAGCTTTCTGTATGCTTTTTTGATGTCCTCTTCAGACGCTTCGCGAGAAACGCCGAGGACGGAATAATAATCTTTCATGAATTAAAGAAACGTGCCACTAATAACAAATAACCCATAACGACGGAATAACTACGGCAGAATGGTAAACTCGCGGCTCAATGTCTCGTAACTTACGAGTGCAAAATCGGACGCGATAAGGAACTTGTAGATGACGAACGCTATAAAATCGAGAAGCCAGTAGACAAGCGCCACAACGCTGCGGAGCGTAAGAAACACAAGCACCATGAGAATAATCTGTCCGATTTGGAGCGTCGATGCGGGCAATGTCTTTACGTACTCTGTGATGAGGCGGTATGCGGCCTCTTTCACCGTTTCTCCTTTTTGAAATGCGCCGATTTTTGATTCGATACTTGCTTTCAACTGGTCTGTGAGCTTACTAAGCACTGTCTCACGCTCCGCCGCCGGAAGCTGAGCGAGGCCTGCGCTTAAATCAAAGTTCACATTGGGAATTGCGCCCGGAGGTAAGCGTTGAATCTGGGTTATCGTAAGCTCACGAAGCGCCTTGTCGATAGTCATATCGACGTTCACGGTCGGGTATACGAGCTTAATGCCCGGTTCCGAGGCGATTAAGATGCCATCTACCAACTTGTGGCCGATAACGCCCGTAAGTCCGCCCCACATCACGTAATTGAGGTATATGAGCACCGTTGCGGTTGCGAGCACACCCGTCATGAGTTTCGGCGTGATGACGCGCGAAATCTGGAAAAACTTTATCTTCACGCTATTGCGCAAGACTCCCACTCCCCGATGCGTTGCCGCAACTACGCAAAGGAACAGAAACACGAACGCACCAAGGAGTACGAGAATCGTGTTTGATTTCGTGTACTGCATGAAGAGCACAAGCGGCGCAAAGCTTTCTGCAAGCGCAATGCCCCACACTATCGAGAAATGCTTGATGAAAAATGCATTCAGTACATTCATCACCACAAAGAGAAGTGCTGCACCGGACGCGAACCAAAGGAACGCATACTGGAACGTGGTCAAAAATGCATTGAATTCATACACTGCCGCCACACTGGAGGCAATCGAAACGAGAGCGAGAACAACAACTTTCCAGATGCTGTAATCCGCTTCTTCAAATTTTGACTGACTGATTACCTCCGGTGATTCAATCATTATTGAGTGGGTTGCTCAGGTTGCGGACCCGCTGCTTCCGGTCCCGCCTTATTATCTTTATACATCATTTCGCCTATCTTTTGAAGTTCGGCGGAAAGCTCCTGTGTCGCTTTTTTAATCGCTTCCATGTCATCTTTGTCTTTCACCTCCTTCACATGTTCGATTTTCTTCTGTATCGAGTCCTTGAGGTCGGCGGTTACTTTTTCGCCTGCATCCTTGAGGCTCTTTTCCGCGACATACACGAGCGATTCCGCCTGGTTCTTCGTTTCAATTACTTCGCGCTTCTTCTGGTCTTCTGCAGCGTGTGCGGCAGCCTCCTGCTTCAAGCGCTCGATTTCTTCCTTGTTCAAGCTCGTTGATGCCTCGATTTTTACGCTCTGTGACTTTCCTGACGCCTTGTCTTTCGCGGAAACGCTCAAGATGCCGTTTGCATCGATATCGAAGGTTACTTCAACCTGCGGCATGCCGCGGGGGGACGGCGGGATACCATCGAGAATGAAACGTGCAAGCGTCTTGTTGTCTGCCATAAGAGGACGCTCACCCTGGCCGATGTGCACCTCTACCGATGTTTGATTGTCGGCCGCAGTCGAGAAAACCTGCGTCTTTGCGGTCGGCACCGTCGTGTTCTTCTGAATCATGGGCGTAGCAACACCTCCCAACGTCTCAATGCTCAAGGTTAACGGCGTTACATCAAGGAGAAGAATGTCTTTTACGTCGCCCTGCAAGATACCTGCCTGCACCGCAGCACCTACCGCCACCACTTCATCGGGGTTGATGCCCTTATGCGGCTCCTTGCCGAACAATTTCTTTACCGCTTCCTGGATTGCGGGCATGCGTGTCTGTCCGCCCACGAGCAATACTTCGTTAATATCCTCAATCTTCATGCCTGCGCCTTTAGGCTGCGATGCCGTCACCGCTTCCTTTACGAGTGCAATCGAGTGATCAATCAAATCCTGCACAAGACTTTCGAGTTTTGCGCGAGAGAGCTTCATTACGAAGTGTTTCGGGCCCGATGCATCGGACGTGATGTAGGGAAGGTTTATTTCCGTCTCCATCGCGGTCGAGAGCTCGTGCTTCGCGCGTTCCGCTGCTTCTTTCAAGCGCTGGACTGCGAGCGGGTCTTTCGAAATGTCCACACCCTCCTGCTTCTTGTATTCGGCAATCAGGTTGTCCATGATGCGCTTATCAAAATCGTCGCCACCAAGGTGCGTGTCGCCGCCCGTCGCTTTTACTTCGACGGTCTGCTCTTTCGTGTCCGCATCAAAGCCGATTTCCAACACTGAAATATCGAACGTGCCGCCGCCGAAGTCGTACACGGCAATTTTCTCGTTCTTCATGCGGTTCATACCGTACGCGAACGCCGCCGCCGTCGGCTCATTTACAATGCGGCGCACTTTGAATCCCGCGATTTCACCCGCGTTTTTCGTTGCCTGGCGCTGGCTGTCGTCGAAATACGCCGGCACGGTAATGACTGCTTCATCGATAGTTTCGCCGAGCTTTGATTCCGCGTCCGCCTTCAGCTTCTGGAGAATCATCGCCGAAATTTCTTCGGGCGTGTACCAGCGGTCTCCCATCTTTACGTCTACTCCGCCCTGCGCCGATTCCTTAATCTCATACGGAAGCAATGCGCGGTCACGCTGGACCTCCACATCGTTAAATTTGCGTCCGATAAGGCGCTTTACCGAGTAAATGGTATTCTTCGGGTTCACGACCGCCTGGCGCTTCGCAAGAAGGCCGATAAGCCTCTCGTTCGCCTTGCTCATCGCGGAAATTGACGGCGTTGTCCTGTTGCCCTCCTGGTTCTCCAGGATGCGCGGCTCGCCGCCTTCCATGACTGCCATTGCCGAATTTGTCGTACCGAGATCGATTCCTAATATTTTTGCCATATATTCTTAACTCATCACTTATAACACACAACTTACAACAAGAGTTTTGGTTGTGGCATGTATTGTGGTGATTGTATTTGTTATTAGTTGTTAGTTATTTGTTCTTCGACTCTTTCGCTTTACTCACGATTACCCGCACCGGACGTATCGCTCGCTCATTCAGCCTGTATCCTCTCTCAATTTCTTCCACAACTGCACCCTCAGGAAGCTCCGATTCAATCTCTCCAAGGGCTTCGTGATGCGCGGGATCGAACATCGTTCCCTTTTCCGCGCGAACGGACTCGAGTCCATGACGCTTCAGTGCATCCTCAAGCTGGGTTTTAATGAGTATCATTCCTTTCCCTGCTGCGCTCTCGGCTCCTAAGGCCGTGATACCGAGATCGAAACTATCAAGAACTCCTACCACATCGCGTACAATGCCCTCGTTTCCCATCTTCACCATCCGTTGCACCCGCTCCATCTCTTCCTTTTTAAAATTGGCAAGGTCCGCTTTCGCCCTCTTCCAGCCATTCAGAAACTCAGCTGCTTGCTCATTGTAAAGTTCATCAATCGCTTTTAGTTCTTTTTCAGAAAACCGCCGGTCGTTCTTATACAAGTCTAAGAAAGGTTTGTTTTTTGTTTTATTTTTTTCTTCGTCCATATTATTCTTTTTTGATTTTCTTCTTTTTCCCTGATTTCAGCTCCTTGAACAATTCAACTGATTGCTGATAATCCATACGTTTCGGACCTATGGAAAGCAGTAAAATCGTCCTTCCGCCTTCGTCGTACCGCGCCGCGATAACGGAAAGATGATCACTGCGCGTTACCGGGCTCTCTCCTACGAACACACGCGGCCATGCATCGCCTTCTTCCCACCACTCGCGCTTTTTGGCGAGTCTTTCCTCCAATTGTTCAAAATCTTTTACCACATCCACCAGCTCATCCTTTGTTTCAGTCTCGAGGTTTTCAAGAAGTTCGCGAAGTCCGCTGCCGTACATCATTCCTCGTTTCGGGTCATATCCGATGCTCAACACCTTTAATTGTTCGGACATTTGCTGAACGACGGACTTCATATCGTTCATAAACAGCTCGCACTTCATCGCCTTCTCTTCCACCTCCGCTTCGCGGGCAAGCAACGTGTCGGCAAAATACCGGTATGCCTTATCCGACGGAAATCTGCCACCAGAAGGATGTTCCTGGTAAAAAAAGCCCTCCTCGGCGAGGCTGTTTAATTCCCAACGTATCATCGCAGGCTTTATGCCGAAATCGTGGAGATCGTAAAGATATTCGGAAGTGATGGGTTTTCCGTTTTTAATGAAATCCCTCACTGCAAATTCAAGAATTGCCCTGGTGCGATCCTTCATACCGTAAAAGTATAGGATTAGCACTCGTGAGCGTCAAGTGCTAAAAATGCCCCATATTGTTTAGGGGCATGTA
The DNA here is from genome assembly GCA_037444725.1 of Candidatus Jorgensenbacteria bacterium. Lineage (GTDB taxonomy): Bacteria > Patescibacteriota > Minisyncoccia > UBA6257 > GWB1-50-10 > CAIKKG01. The sequence continues at coordinate 5,789 of JBBILW010000026.1, forward strand.
GCGGTCGAAGTAGAGAAGGCGCCTGAATTGGTCACACCTATGCGGAAACATGTTCCTCCCGGCGACATGAGTATCACGCCGTTTGTGGATGAAGGGAATCCGATATCCCCTATCACCTTTACCGCGGCCGCCGTACCCGTAAGGTCAGTCGGCGTGGTGCCAATGCCGAGCTTGCCCGTAATATTCACGTTGCCCGCAAAAAAGCCATTGTTCCACGTGGCACCCGAGCCGCCAAGGTCAAACGTACCCGCGGCGTTCGGCACCAGGCTTGAATCGAATGTGGCGGCCGACACACGAGAAATAGCACCGCGCCATGTGCGCGCTACTTTCGCGCGTCCTACGCTCGTGTTGTAGTTCAAGGTTACATCTACCTGTACCACCGCCGAGCCACCGGGCACTTCAAATTTTGTTACGGTAAAGTTGCCTACAGTAACCGTATCGTCCGTGAGCGCAAATGTCGTACTCGCCGTTCCTGTCGCATCCACAGTTTTCAGATAAATCGCCGTCGATGAAGCATCAGTAAAAATATAAGTCTGATCCTGCGTCGACGAAGACATGCGAAGCGAGAGCGTCGTGCTCGCAACGCCGGACGGATTCTGTATAAGGCTTGATTGGCGGACAAGCCGCTGAACGGTATTCGCCACAAACGTCACCTGTTGGCTTACATTGTTCATCGAATTCTGGCGCACTTCAGTCTGCGTAACTGATGTCAAAATATTTACAAGAAATACCGCGCTTATCGAAAAGATAACCGCATAAATGAGGACTTCAATGAGCGTGAACCCTCCGCGACGATTATCAACTTTCATCTTCTTCATAATATCACACGTTATTTGTAGTACACGCGATTTGCCACGCGAAAATCGATATAGCTCAGGCTGTCCCATTTCGTGCGCTCCATAATGTTTTTTAATACGTTACCCAAGCGTTCCGGCACCACATCAAAGCTGAAAAGCATCGCTCCCCCATGCGACGGCGTTATCGTCCACTCACGAAGAGTGTGATCTTTTACTTCCACCCGCTCTATCGCAATACCCGCTTCCTGAACATCGCGTATCGTCTTCATCATGTTATTGAACTGCTGCTCATCGGAGAGGACGCGTTCGCCGAGTTTAGGCACCGCAGAACCCGTGTCATATATGACGCGCAACAGAGAACCCTCAAGATTGGGCGTATTAAAATACGCAATCCCTGACTCGTCGAAACCCACGCAATATTCCGCACACCACGCTCCTGCAAATTCCCTTTCGCGGACGTTCACGAGCGCCCTTCTTCCAATCAGGTCCGTATCAACGGCTATCGACCGTATCGCGGGCTCCTGCAATGCGTCTCCCGATATTTCTTTCACGTTTGTCCAGAAAAGAATATTATTTTCTCCCACTAATCGGCGCACCCACGAACGCGACGCAATATTTTCCGTAACCGCTTTTACTATTTCAGTTTCTCCCGTAATGCGATTGCCTGATACGGTGACGCTGTGTACTCTGCTTTCTTCCGAAAATCCCGCAAAATAGACGGCTCCCGCCAATAACAACAAGACCGCGATTGCGATTATCCAGCCGATGATTATTCTTCGTCGCTCAGACTTCGGTCTCCGCGCAACGAATTCTCCTTTTGACCGCGTATCGTGTGCCATGAATTATGGATAAACGCGGATAGGAAATGAATAGTTTTGTGAAACGCCCGCACCGGTGACCGCGATTTTTACCGCAAAATCGCCCTCGTTCGCGTAACTATGACTCACGAGCTTCACAAGTTCCTGCGTTACCGAACCCGTATCTTTTTTCGTATCGCCCCAATCTATTGTGTAGGTCGCCCCTCTGTTGATTGAAAAAACTACAGGCGTATTTACACGTGTAATGAGCAGATCGGAAGAGCACACGTCTGA
>JBBILW010000027.1:0-7534 GCA_037444725.1 Candidatus Jorgensenbacteria bacterium
CCCCTTAGGCGGAAATGGTACGAATAAGTTGAACGCAGGAGACACTTGGTTATTCACAAGAATCTTGGCATGTGCGTTCAGATTGTCGATATTGATGATATCGGCCTCGTTGAACACCGGCGCAAATTGCTGGACAAGAAACTTCGCGTCATCAGGGCCCACGCGGAATGCCACCATGTTGCCCACGTTACCGAATACCGCATTACGAATGGGCTCCTTAAGCTGTGCGATAAACTGGTGCGCAACGGTGAGACACAATCGGTACTTGCGCGCCTCCGCAAGGATGACCGCAATAGACGGCGTTGAAAAATTCTGGAACTCATCGATATAAAGATAGAAATCGCGGCGTTTTTCGGCGGGCATATCCGCGCGGGAAAATGCAGCAATGGTAAGCTTGCCGACTATGAGCATACCAAGAAGCGAAGCATTCAACTCGCCGATTCTTCCTTTTGAGAGATTTACGAGCAATATCTTTCCCTCGTCCAAAATGCGGCGGAAATCAATCGTGTTTTTCGATTGCGCCAAAATCGGACGCGTATAATCATTCGCAATAAACGTATTGAATTTCGAGGTGATGTACGGTGCCATATTGGCAAGCGATGCATCGCCGCCAACCTTTTCCGCCTCCTTCTCCCAGAATTCCTTTACAAGCAAGTTGGTACACTTTGCCAGTAACCGCTTTCTGAAATCGGCATCGGTCATCACGCGCGGTATCTCCAGTATGGTAAAGCCTTCGCTTGGGTCGTCCATGAGGAGCAACAATGAGTTTCTCGCGTACTGCTCGAACATGGGACCTCCTGCGGTCTTCATATCGTAGAGCGTATCGAAAATCATCATGAGCTCATTGATAAGCAGAGTCTTCTGTTCGGGAAACCTCGGATCGTACTCGAGCATATTGAGCCCCAACGGATATGAAAGATCACCCGGATCAAAAACAATCACGTCTTGCAGCCGTTCTCTTGGAATCCTCTTCAACACATCCTCGAACAAATCGCCGTTCGGGTCGATAACGCAAAAACCTTCTTTGTTTTGTGCGTCCTGTCCTGCAAGATTATTGATGAATACGGTTTTACCGGTACCGGTCTGACCAATGACATACAAATGCCGCCTCCTGTCTTCGCGTGAAAGTCGCACGGGCGTATCTACTCCGCGATAAGGATTGCTGCCTAGCAAGATTCCGGAACTCGGCATGCCGGCAGGCGCAGATGCCTCGCGCGATTTTAAATATTTAACTTTCGGAACATCGATAAACGGCGTGGGGAAGTGAAAAATACTTGCGAACTCCTCGGTGTTTAACACCATTGATTCCTCCTGCACGAAATCACGAAATGAAAAATTGTGAACAAATTCCTGCAGTTTACGCGGCTTCATTGTCCGAAACTCATTACGCTCCGGAGTCGCAAATTGTGAAAAACCGGCAGCAATGCCGTCCACGATTGAGTCTGCCTGAAATTGGCTCGGTGCCGATGCGATGATGCGCACGTTAACTCTAAAAAGCGGTTTGGAAAGTTTTGTTTCAAACGCCTTGATTGCCAAATCATCGATCACTTTCTCTCCTTCTTTTTTGGGAGCCGAGCCGCCGAGCGCTTTTTCAATGTCGCCCCAGGAAAGCTCGTTTGTCTGTATCACTTCTTTCACGCTTTTGCCCTTCTTTAGATTGTTGATAGCAGTTCGGATAGACTTCCGCTCATTCGTTGCCGGACGCACCACGTATTGGATTGCACATCCCTCGCCTACCGCATTGATTTTAGTAAGGCCTCCCAGCACCGGCAAAAGCGTATCTGCATCAAAATTTTGATAGGTGCGCACAGGAAGCGCGTAGTGTTCCTTGAGCCGCAAAATGGCCCCCGCAGTTGCCCGCATGCGCGCGACGATATTATATTCTTCGGCCGCTTCAACTGATGCGTCTTTCCACAATGCCTGAATCTGACGCGCTACCGCACCCTGCGCTTTCCCTGGAACCGAAACGTAAAAGTGAATTTCCTCGCCAATATTCGGTACCGCTATTTCAAACGCAAACGGCTTGCCAAACGATGCGAGCGCACCGACAAGCTGCTCGGCGATGCCGACCTCCCGCTTCATGTCCTTCCCCTCCTTGCTGCCTATCGGCAACCGCACAAGAAAAAGTTTATTGTCGAGGCTGTCCGCAATCTGCCTGCGGATTTTCGCCCGTATCACAAAAAAAGAAATAACGCCGGCAAGCGCAAGAAGAAATATCGATAAAAAGATAATGAACAGTTGCATGTTATATCATGCCGCGTCGCTTCAATTCCGGCATCAACTTGTCGACAAGCGCATCATGAAACGCATCCTGGACAAACGGCGAATGCCGCTTCGATTCGGCGATGGCAGTCGAAATACTGTCCGAAAAAACCAGACTTACAAGACGATTCACTTCCTGCTTTATCTGCTCGGGCTGATCGCCTTTAGCAAGATATCCGGGCAGCGGACTCGTTCCTGTCGCCTGCACTGTTATAGGAGAAGACTGAGCGGGAGCCTGTGAAGGGTGCGGCGCAGGAACCGTCTCTGCGATTCTCTCAAGTGATTGTTTCACCACCGCCCGCTCCATCTGCGGCGCGGGAACATTCTCTTTACGCGCTACGCCTATTTCCACATGCAGACGCTGCAAATCCTTTTCAAGCGATTGGCTGAAATTCTTTACTTGTACCATTGTTCTGATTATACCTGACGCCGTTTCTCAATAACAGATGCCGCATGAAGCGCATCCATCACAAGCCTTGAATCCGGATTGAGCCGCCGCTGAAATTGGCGCCCGTGGACGATGTAAACGTCGATCCGGGTGAAGTTACGGGACTTGTGGCTCCACTGCCGCCCGACCAATCGGTTTGTCTGAAAATAGTATTCTTCCAGCGAGTCAAGTAATCAGAAAGTGAAGTGAACCCTGCTCCCTGGCCGGTAACCCACTGCGTGACTGCAGTTATTTTTTGTGAAGACGGGTCGTCGGCTGAACCAGAACCGCACGGGGCAACTCCAGAAATAGAACTGGATGCGTTATTGGTACGGCACACATTTTCCACATAAAAGTAACGAGTGAATATATTGCTATTCCAGAGCTGCCGCACCTCGTCCGCCGAAAGTGCCCGGTTATAGATTCGTACGTCATCCATATCGCCCTTATAAAATTCGCTGCCGCCACCAGTGCTTCCAATATAGAGGTTAGCACCAGAGACCGCGATGGCGCCCGTGTGCGTCTGTGAATTGTTCAATGTACCGTCAACGTACAGCCGCGCAAATGAACCGTCATACGTGTATAAAACATGGTGCCAGTTGCCATCGGTAAAATATGAGGGTGTTATTGGAAAATCAGTCTCCCAATATGCCCCCGCTGTATTCAAACCTAGCGTGAGCTGCGTCCCGTTTATTTGGAATGAAAATAATTTTCTCGATGCCCCGCTTTCCTGACGCATGATTTCAACATAAGACAACGTGGTAATGTCTGTGGGCCTTATCCACGCACTTATCGTAATCGTACTCGTTGGATTTAAACTAGTTGAATTATTTACCGACACAAAACTATTTGTTCCGTTAAATCTTGCGCAATTCGCCATTTTGCACGTTGATGTCGCGCGTGTCACGTTAGAGAGCGTTCCATTATTTCCGTTCCCCGTTGCATCATAGGTAAGTGTACTCGTAGTACTCGCGTCCTCATCAAACTTCCACTCAGCGGCAAGGCCGTTCGTTACGTCGTTATCAAGCGAGCCCTCCTTTCCGGGAATAACCACATACGTAGTTCCCGACGCGTTCAAGAAATACTGCGTACTCGACGCTTTGGTAAGACTGTATAAGCTTTGCCAATCAGCCGAGCCGTATACCCTCGCTTTATTGAGTAATTCTTGCGCAAGCGAAGTAGCCACCTGGCCCTTTTGTGAGGCGAGGTTTGTTTGCAACATAGTTGAAATCGCAAACGCCGACGCGCCGATAAGAATCGAACCTATCGCGAGACCGATAACGACTTCGATAAGGGACTGACCACTACGTGAACTGATAACCGATAACACATAACTTATAACTTCGGAGGGGGGTGATTCCCGCCCCCCGTTATCAGTTATTAGTTGTTTGTTATTTGTTCTTCTCATTTATTTCAAATCATTGTACTGGCTCAATATTTCACTCGCTGAGAGCGTGCGATTGTAAATGCGAACCTCATCAATAAGGCCTGTAAATATTTGAGACACGCCTGCTGTGCCCGCGCCAATTACAACAGGAACGGTCTGGGCGGCGGACACAATTGTCGTCGTTGTGACAGCGGCGCCATCTATATAGAGAGTCGTGCCGTTCGTAGTTCCAACATTAAACACCATTCCAACCTGATGCCATGCCCCATCGGCGAGATTTATTCCCGTTGTCCTATCGCCTGCGCCCCAGTCATAAATCATAAATACATTATCTTTCAAAAACATCCCATAAGCCGATTGCTTCACCACAATACCGCGATAGGCGGTTCCGGCGTTAGAAGTTTTAATCCATGCAGTTACCGTTCCTGTATTCAACTTTACCGATGCCGAATTCGGGCCCAGCATATAGTCATCGGCGCCATCAAAATTAAGAGCGCCGCCTGCTTTTCCTGACGCACCATTTGACCACGCTTGCACGCTTGTCGTTTGCGAACCGCCGGCCCCAATAGCTAAAGTGCCATTATTTCCATTACCTGAAGCATCGTTAATCATAGTGCTCGTACCCTCATCAAGATGCCAATACGCAACAAGTCCATGCTCATTTCGTTTTGTGGTTTTCCCGGACGTTGAAAGAACGAGGTCACTCACAAGCCCATCTCCTCTCCCGTCAATCATGGAAATAATCTTTTTCTCCGGAAGCACCCCGGTTATGGGTGCGAACAGCGCGTCGTACGTTGAGCTTGAAAAGGGATTCGAAAAGGAAATGCCGCGAGCAAGCCCGTATGTGCGGTCAACAGTCGTGGTGGAAAAACTCGCCCCTGAAAACGTAAAGTACTGACTGCCCAACGATGCAATATTTGAAAAACGCACATTCCACTGGCTTCCATTGTCCTGGGTAATCGAACGCTTCTGCGTTGCCTGAACGGCTGCAGTGAGCTCATCGAGCGTCTTCTTCAAATTCTGGCTGCCGCGATAGGAGCCCAAAAATACAAATCCCATCGTCGCAAAAATAGCGGTAATTGCAACCACAACAAGCATTTCGATAAGGGTGAATGCGGAACGAGAACTAACAACTGATAACCAATGACTAATAACGGAATCCCTTAAGTTTTTTACTCTCGTTTTTATCATTGGTCATTTCCACCGTTCTTTGTTGTAAGTTATCAGTTATAAGTTCCTCTCCCTAGAACTGCGTCGTGAGCTGATAAATCGGCACGATAATCGCGAGCGCGATGCCGCCGATAACGCCTCCGATGAAAAGAAGGAGTGCGGGCTCAAGGAACGAAACGAGCTCTTTCACTGACGCATCGATTTCTTTTGTGTAAAAATCACTAAGCGTTACAAGCACTTCATCGAGGTGTCCTGCACGCTCGGAAATGGCAACAAGGTTTGTAATGGTCTGCGGGAAAAATGGCTCGCGTCGGAATGCTTCGCCTATCGTAAGACCTTTCGCAAGTCCTTCGCGCGAAATGCGCACGAGCGCCGCGCGCGCTTCTTCGTTCGCGACCGCATTCGCGGTAATCTCAAGCGCCTCCGTAAGCGGCATGCCCGCCTTGATTAACGATGCGAGCGTCGAGGCGAAGCGCTGAAGCGCCATCTTCTTCAATACCGTTTTTACGAGCGGCAGACCGGCAACAATATTTGATAAAAATTTGTGAAATACCTGTGAAGTCGCATTAAGCCACGCCGCGATTCCCGCAAGCACCGCCACTAATCCCAAAACATATACGCCGTATGCGTTAAAGAATAGACCGATGGCAAAGACTGCTTTCGTAAACGGCGGAGGATTAAAACCGCCCTCCATAAACACATTCGCGATCTTGGGAAGGGCGAACATCACGAGGAACGTAAGAATAAGCACCGAGCCGATAAGAAGAAGAACGGGGTATACTAGGGCGCCGCGCAACTGGTCGCGCAAATCCTTCTGTTTGGTGAGCATTTCCGTAAGATCCGCAAAAATCTTCTCGAGGTTTCCCGATGCTTCGCCGGCACGCACAAGGTTTACATACACATCGCTGAACACTTTCGGATATTTTGCAAACGTACTGTAAAACGGCTGACCCTGTTCAAGCGCGGAACGCACCTCAAAAAGAATGTCGCGAAGAGACTGCTTCGTAAAGTCTGCAATAAGAATGTTGACCGCCTCAAGAAGTCCGGTACCGATACGCAACATAAGCGCCAGATATTTGGTGAGGAATATCTGGTCCGTGATAGTAACCGCGCCGCCAAAAAGCGACGCCTTCCCCTTCTCTTCAATGGGCTTTACGCTTACCGGACGAAGCGCGTTTTTCGAGAGATACGCGAGTACGTCCTGAACGTTACGCGCTTCTATGTCTCCCTCAACAATGCGTCCGTCAGCCTGCGATGCGATGTAGCGAAATTTCATATGATGAAAAACAAATAACTTATCACTAATAACTTACAACTATAATTGTACATTATATTTCTCTACTATTCTTCCGTTACAAGTTATCAGTTATACGTTTCTGCGTTACTCCCTGACCACGCGCAGCAACTCCTCGATAGTGGTCGCGCCGCGCTCCACCTTGCGGAGACCGTCCTCGAACATCGTGGTCATCCCCTCGCTGCGCGCAACCTTGCGGAGATTATCAAGACTGAACGAATCACTGATAATGAGCTTTCTCACCTCCTCGGTGACGTTCAGCACCTCATAGATACCGAGACGGCCCAAGAAACCGGTACCGCCACAGATATTGCATCCGCGTCCGCGATAAAATGATTTTGGAACTTTCACTTCGTTCGCAGCAACTCCCGACGCAATAAGTTCATGTTGCAACGCGGTGATATACGCGGGATTCGGTGTATAGCTTTCAATGCAGTCGATATGCACGCGTCGCACGAGGCGCTGTGCCACAATCGTATTCAACACCGCCGACACAAGGAAAGGGGCGACGCCCATATCGATAAAACGCGGAACCGCGGTCGGCGCGTCGTTCGTGTGCAAGCTTGAAAGCACGAGGTGTCCGGTCAACGCCGCTTGCACGGCGATGTTCGCGGTTTCCTCATCGCGGATTTCACCGACCATAACGATGTTCGGGTCCTGGCGCAGAATGGAACGCAACCCGGCAGCAAACGTAATACCCGCCGCCACGTTTACCTGCATCTGGTTCACGTAACGCATATCGTATTCGATAGGATCCTCGATCGTCACGATGTTTACGTCAGGACGATTGAGCATGTTGAGCAACGAATAGAGCGTCGTCGTTTTACCGGAACCAGTAGGACCGGTTGCGAGCACCATGCCGTACGTTTTCTTGATTGCCGCTTCGAGCGTTTTAATATCGTTCTCATAGAAACCCAAGTCAGCAAGAGAGAGCGGTTTCTGCGCGCCGGTCAAAAGACGCATAACTATTTTCTCGCCGTAAAATGTGGGAATA
>JBBILW010000028.1:0-7091 GCA_037444725.1 Candidatus Jorgensenbacteria bacterium
ACCAACACCAGCCAGAACACCAACAACAACACGGCGAACGGCGGTGCGGGCGGTCAGGGCGGCGCCGGCGGCAACGCAACGGGCGGTAACGCCACCGGCGGCAACGCCGAGGGCGGCAAGTCCGAGGTGAAGAACTCCGGCAACGGCGGTGGTGCGAGCATCACCGACAACAGCCAGACGAAGATCTTCGCCGCGACGAACGCTCCGACCATCATCCCCTCCGTGACCATTCCGGTCGGCGCGGTCATCACTCCCATCGAGGGGTGCGGCCCGCGCTACGAGGTGGACGAGTACGAGAACGTGGCGCACGTGCCCGTGGCCGCAGGCCTCTGGCAGAGCAAGTACACCGTGAAGACGGTGCACGGCAGCCTGAAGGGCATCAACAAGAAGGAGCCCTTCATCATGGTGGACTTCCCCATCCCGGGGACGAACTACAAGTACCAGCAGCTCGTCGGTCACCAGCGGTATCGCGTCAGCGCCGTCTACAGCCAGTCCGGCTCGGCGAGCGGCGGCGCGAACATCTTCGGCAGCAACACCGCCGGCGGTGCCGCGCTCGGTGCGAGCGGCAGCGCTTCGTTCACGCAGATCGGCTACGTCGTCGAGGACTGCAACATCGACATGAAGTCCCTCCGGCAGGTGAACCAGGAGCCCGAGGTGCAGAAGCAGGCGCCGGCTCCCGAGCCGAAGCCCGAGAAGAAGGTGGAGCTGAAGACCTCGACGACCAAGGCGCTCACGGGCCCCGCCAAGTGGAGCCTGGTCAAGGAGGACGACCTCAACAAGAACTGCGGTGGCGTGACGAAGCCCGGCTACCGGTGCGTCGCCACGTTCGACAGCAGCAAGGTGGTGAACAACGTCGAGATTGTCGACAGGAAGTAACTCCCCATACAACGGGAACGGCCCTAGATGCGTACAGCATCTAGGGCCATTTTTTATTCAAACTATATTCGCGTACGAGCGTATCGGCTATTATGAAATAAAGAACGCGAAACACCGTATCCCACAAAATATCATGTCATTCTCCTCAAAAGTCTACGCATTCGCAGCAAAAATCCCCAAAGGAAATGTAGCGACGTATAAACAACTCGCAACACTTGCAGGGAATAAGAATGCTGCACGCGCAGTCGGAATGTGCATGAAGCACAATATGAACCGCACGCGCGTCCCCTGCCACAGAGTTGTCGCGTCCGATGGCTCTCTGACCGGTTACTCATTCGGAAAAGGAATCGTCACAAAAAAGAACATCCTTCTGAAAGAAGGAGTTCGATTCAACGGCAACAAAGTTGACCTTGCTCGTTCGGGATGGAAACGATAATTATTTCGCCGCCTTCAACTCGGTGAACCGCACCACTCTGTTGCGTCCGCCGTGTTTCGCTTCATAGAGCGCAAGGTCGGCATTGTGCACCAACTCATCGAGCGACGCGCCATGCGCATGAGAGCTCACACCCGCGCTGATAGTGACGCCGATTTTCGAGCGTCCTTTTTTTACATACTCTGCCGCAACTTTTTCCCTGATAATTTCGGCAATCTTTGCGGCATCACTCTCCGAAGCCCCGGGCAAACCAATAACAATCTCCTCGCCCCCCCAACGGCCCACAATATCAAGATCGCGCACCCTGCCAAGAATAGTGGTCGCAAGAAGCTTCAAGACCGCATCGCCCATCGCATGACCATGCACGTCGTTTATCTTTTTGAAAAAATCGGCATCGATAAGGATAACGGCAAAATTCTTAATAAGTACGTTTTGGCGCAAGGTGGCTCTCTCGTGAGGCAAATTCAACTCGTGCAAAAATCGGTCGGCTTCAATTCTGAAACCATGGCGATTATAAAGCCCCGTGAGCTCGTCGAGATACGCGAGCGCCCGCAATCGCTTTATTTCCGCTTCCAATTCGGCAATTGTTTTTTTGGTGCTTTCCATCGCCTTTAGTATAACAGAAAACCGCCCTCACGGGGCGGCTTCCGTATCACTTATACTATTTCACCGTATAACTTACCGTCTGCGACTTCACGCCGTCCACATAAAACATAAGTGTGTAATTGCCGACTTTCCTTACCTTCCCCGCATTCAATATCCAGCTGAAATAGAAGTTCGTTACGCCGTCCTTTGTGGGGTGCGACACCTTCGAATCGATGTACTGACCGTTAAAGGTGCGGATGTACGAAATCTCGGTGCGTGCCAATGCATTTTGAAGCGTAAGACCCGCGTAGATGTTGTCCTTCGTGCCGAACGTCGTAGTTGCCATATTGACGATACCGTCAGCACCTACACGCTTGCCGAGCGTCACTGCCGTAATCGTGGCCTTCGGTCTCGGCGTCTCGGTTACCGCAGGCGCGGTCGTTGTCGCGGGAAGCTGCTCTTGCGCCACGGGCGCAGGCGTCTTGTTCCACTGTGTGTACACGATGAACCCGAACGCTGCGATAACCACCACACTCACCAAAATCGAAAGATATTTGCGCATGAGTTGTTAATTAGTTTGACTCGCCATCCGTTTGGTCGGCATTATCACCGCCGTTCTCCTGAGTTCGAGTTTCACCGGAACGCTGTTCGGTTGTGGTCGCTCTGCGTTGCTCGCGGTCACCGCCCTCTTCGCCCTGAATCTGGTTTTCTGTGTCTCTCGCTTCGCTGTCCGGACTCTCATTTTCGACTTCACTGTCGATTTCCTTCTCTATCTCGCTGTGCGGTTTCTCGCCGTCGATGACCACATTTGTGCCCTGCTGGTCACCCGCATGTTCCGTGTCGGCATTGCTGATATCACGGGACTGCAACAAACGTGCATTGTCGGCACGCAGTTGCGCGATAAGTGCCTGCAACTCCTTGATAAAATCTGACTGGTCAACAAGCGGAACCGTATCCGTCGCGGTTGTCGTTGCGGTCTGTGCGTGCGCGAGTAACGCGTCTCCGCGTCCCAATAATCCGAACACTGCTACCATCGCCAAAACCGACGCTTTCCTTATTATTGTGCTCATATACTTTATATTTATTATATCAGACGACTTTTTTGTGATAGGGCCGCAAATGCGGCTATACATAAGACGCTTCGTGAGGTGCTTATATTACAATCGTGCCCTCGCACTCCTCACCGTTCAGCAAATACTCCATATTATTGATATTTCTGCCGTCTGCAACGATTGCAGTTAACTTATTCGTCTTGCAAAACTTTACGCACACGGGATCGATAGGCACGCTTACCCCCGGTTCCCACTTGTGCGGGATGAGCTTCCAATACTCCGCCCACGTTAACTTCGCAAACGGCCTCGCGTCCACGAACTGATCGGGATTTTTGGTAAACACATATGCGGGCTTCCCTGCCATGACGACTTCATGCGCGCCGTAGTGCTTTGCAATACGCGCGCTGATAAGGTCGGTAGACGCTCCAGGCTCCCAACCACTCGCAATAGTGACGGGCGCGGATAATTCACCGAGCTTTTCCGCGCTATCGATAATGTCCGCAGCCGCAAGTTTTCCAAATACTGTCTGCACGAGTTTCGCGTTTACCCTCGTCGCATAAATACCAAGCCAGTCGCTCTCTTTAACGGTAATGGCGCGGATGGCGCGCGCTGACTCCTGATACTTCCGCGCAAGCTTACCGCCTCCCACCACAATTACAAATTTGTGTTTTTTAGAATATTTCTGGACAAACTCCTTCCATCGCGAAAGAAGTTTGATGTTGATGTCTTCAGGAACAATTACCGAACCTCCCAGATTTATTATGATTGTTTTCTCAAATGAATATTTCATGAAACAAAATTACCAATCTCCACTTGCACCTCCTCCTCCCGACCTTCCGCCCCCGAATCCGCCAAATCCCCCGCCTCCGAATCCACCGGGACCGCCCCTTCCTCCGCGCATCCACCAAGGCATTCCTCCAATACCGTTTACATAACGATTATATGACCGTGATACGACAAAATCGAATAGGAGCCCGACAGGAATGAGCACCGCTGTCACGACGATACCGAAATAGAAAAATCCGTAAATCAATCCGATGATGACTCCCGCAACACCGCCGACAACTCCTCCCGCCCACCAAGACTTCGAACGTCCGAGAATACTTGCAAGAAACATAAAGGCGAACGGAATGAGGTACCAGTATTCAAACAGCACATTAACGGCGCGCGAGTCGTTTGATGAGGCAGTATACTCACCCTGCGTTGCCGCCATGATATCACTGACCGCAGCATCTATTCCCCTATAATACTGCTCAGCTCTGAAATTCGGGGTGATGTCATTCGTGATTATCGAATCACTCTGCAAATCCGTGAGCGCGCCCTCGAGCCCGTAACCGACTTCAATGCGCACTTTGTGGTCGTCGCGCGCGATAAGGAGCAATACGCCGTTATCTTTTTTTGCTTTTCCGATTTTCCAATCCTCAAAAAGCTTTACCGCAAAATTCTCAATAGTGTCGTTACCGAGATTTGGTATCGTGACTACCGCAATCTCGTTGCTGGTGCTGCTCGCGAACAATGCGATTTTCTGCTCAAGCTGCAGCTTTTCCTGCGGCTGTAAGATTCCTGCAAAATCGTTCACAAAACCCCGAGGCGTGCCGGGGTTTGTGTATGCGCTCGCCATGATAGGAATCACAGCGAATGCGGCGAGAAAGAGTGTAACAACTCTCCTCATGGATTGTTAGAAGTTAACCTTAGGCGCGACCTCGGCTCCCTGTGCCGCCTCGAAATACGTGCGGTCTTTGAAGCCGAACATGCTTGCGATGATGTTACCAGGGAAACGCTTTGCGGACATGTTGTAATCCTTAACCGTGTCGTTAAAGCGCTGGCGCTCCACGCTCACGCGGTTTTCCGTGCCCTCGAGCTGAACCATAAGATTATGCACCGTTTCGATCGATTTCAACTGCGGGTAGTTTTCCATAACAACGAGCAAGCGGCTGAATGCCGATTCTACGCCAGTCGCCGCTGCTGCTTTTTCATCAACGGTTTTCGCGCTGCCATATTTCGTGCGCGCATCCGCGATTGCCGAGAATACCGCCGTTTCCTGCTTCATGCCGCCTTGCACCGAGCTCACAAGGTTCGGAATGAGATCCATGCGGCGCTGATATTGCGTCTCCACCTGCGCCCACTGTCCGTCCACCGCTTCATTCTTTACCACAAATCCGTTGTATGAAGACCATACAAAGAGCACGAGTACCACGACTATCGCACCGACAATCCATACAAGTTTATTTTTCATAAGATTCGTATGCATACAGTTTACCACACCCATCCGCAGTAATAAAAACCCCCTGTTTCCAGGGGGATGCAGCTTGTATTACAGCTTCACGAGATGAAGCCGCTTCATCTTTTCGACGAACTCGCGAGTCTCCCGCTTGTTCGCAACGAACGGATAGAAGCGCTCATAGAGCACTTCTTCGCTCATGAGCTCGCCAGGATACTTCCTGATGAATTCAATCTCCATCTCGGAGAGCGTCATCGCGTTCAGTGTGTACATCTCGAGCGCGCGGTACGACTGCGGAATGGAATCCTTCACGATTTGCGCCATCGCTTCCGCGAAAACGCGAATCTCCTTCTGCGCGTGACTGTCGAGACGCAAGCGGAAGAAGTGGAAAAGATTGTGCGCGTCAATCTTCCAGTACCACTCGGTGTAGTTGGCCACCGAGAGGCCGATGCGCGCGAGCTCTCTCGCGAAGTCTATGTCACGCAACGCACGATAGCCCTCGTACGACTGGCGATAGATATTACCGAGAATCTCCTGCACTTGCTCTCGCTGGTCCTCAGTGAGCAGCTCTCCACGCCCCTGCTTGTTGTCCGTCGACTGCTTGCGCAGTTCTTCCATCGGAGGCATGTAGAATTCATCCGACATCTCGGAGTACCGTGCCGAGTACTCGTTCACGTTTGCGGTCCGGTGGCGAATCCACTGACGCGCAACGAAAATAGGCATCTTGGCATGGAACTTGAACTCCACCATCTCGGACGGCGACGTGTGAAGCTGGCGACGCAGATAGCGGATGAGAGTCTCGTCTTCGCTCACCTTCTTCGTGCCACGGCCGTACGAAGCGTTCGCTGCCTCTACGATAGCATGGTCGTTACCCATGTAGTCGCACAGGTACACGAAGCCGTGATCGAGCCTCGGAATGGGCCGGAAAAGCCAATTCTCGGCGCCTTCGCTTATCGGCCGGAGCGTCATCGCACCTGTTTCATCGACGATGCGCGGGGGAATCGGAATCGTTTCCATGTTGCGTCCTCCTTATGTGAGGGTTAGGTGTTAAACAGCTCGGACTATCTTTAACCAAAACCGCCCCCATTACAAGGGCAGCTTTGCGAAGCGTCGATTCTTTTTTATCGGCTCTTCGTTATCAGTTATTTGTTATATGTTCTGTCACTTAATACTCTCCCATACCCGGCATTCCTCCAGGCATTCCGCCCGGCATCTTGTCTTTCTTCTCGGGAATCTCCGTCACCGCCGCACCAATCGTGAGATAGTTCGCTGCAACCGAAATTGCATTCATGAATGCGGTCTTTGAGACCTTCAAGGGGTCAATGATGCCGCTCGCTTTCAAATCATCGATTTCATTCTTATATGCATTGAAGCCTTTCCATGCATCATGTGTAGTGCGCGCGCGAAGTTTTTCTACAATCTTCTCCGGGTTCTCACCGCTATTTGCGATAATCGCAAGAAGTGGCGCTTCCGCTGCCGCTCTCAAAATTGTGTGCGCCGCCTCGACGACAGGGTTCGCGTGCTTCTCATGCTTATTGATGAGTGAATACACGTTGAAGAGCGCAATGCCTCCGCCCGGGATAATGCCCTCTTCCATCGCCGCCTTCGTGGCAAATACCGCATCATCGACGCGCTGCTTCAATTCCTTCTGCGCCGATTCGGTAGGGGCACCAACCTTGATGACAGCAACGCCGCCCGCGAGCTTGCCCAAACGCTCTTGGATTTTTTCCTTGTCGAAATCGGAATCGGCATTCTTAAGCTGCGCCTTCAATTGCTTCACACGCTCATCGATTGCTTTCTTGTCGCCTTTGCCGTCGACGAACGTGGTCGCATCCTTGGTGGCGATGACTTTGCGTGCCGAACCCAAATCTTCGAGCTCGACGGTTTCCAGTTTGCGGCCCACGTCCTCGCTCACGTATTGCGC
>JBBILW010000029.1:0-6333 GCA_037444725.1 Candidatus Jorgensenbacteria bacterium
AATCGGTCACAGAAATAAAATTGAAGCCGGTAGGAACGAAAATGGAATATCACGCGGGACAGTTCGCATTTATTTCATTTGAAAATAAATGGCTCTCGCGCGAGAAGCATCCGTTCACTATCGCTTCTTCACCGAGCGACGAAACGCTCCGTTTTGCGATTAAGTCACTAGGTGATTACACGAACAAGCTTGAAGTGTTGCGCGCAGGCGACAAGGTCGCCGTGTTCGGCCCTTACGGCCAGTTTGGCGAAAAGGCTGCCACAAGTTCGAAGGATCAGGTCTGGATTGCGGGCGGTATCGGCGTGACGCCGTTTTTGTCTCTCTCGAAATACTTGAGCACACGAGGGAATACGGGAAATGTGACCGTGTATTATTGCGTGAAGAATATGAATGAAGCGATGTATGCGGAAGAGTTGGGGAAGGCCGCAGCAAATCCGAAATTTAAAATTCTCAATTTCTGTTCGGATGTGGATGGACGCATTAACGCGGACACCATCGTAAAGCAGAGCGGCGACCCGAAAGGAAAACTTATATTGCTCTGCGGGCCTGTCGGCATGACAACAGCGCTCGCGACAGACTTTGAAACCCGATATCACGTGCCACGCAAGAATATAATCTTTGAAGAATTTTCATTTTTAGGATCATGACGATTAAAACAATCACCACAATCGCGCTCGTAAACTTTGCGGTCGTTATCGGCATGATAATCGGCTGGACGTATGCGTCGAAAACGAACGAGATTCGCGTAACGACGGGGCCCGCTGTCGCGACAACTTCGCTCGCGCAAACAACGACCACGAATCCCTTGGCGGGAGTGCCGCAGGACTTGCTACCGCAAAAAATTGAGCCAGCTACCTCAAGCGGCGGCACGGCGCCGTCGGTGAAACCTACTCCCACGTCTGTTACGCCCGCACCCGCGGATAACCGCTGTATCGTGACCATTCAGGGCAAACGATACGATGTTACGCAGCTGCGCACGACGCATTCAGGTGGAGATGTGTTTAATTGCGGCACGGATATGACCACGATTTTCTTTGGGCAGCACAATCAGCAACTTCTCGATACGACGATGCGGCAGTATCTCCTTCCATAAACAATCGTTTTGTGGTGCTTTATCTCGCAGATAAACAGTGATATACTCACGCAGTCATTTATATATATGGAAACACCGATATCGTACGCAAAACATCATAAATACGTCATTGGAGCGCTTATTATCGCGGTTCTTGGCCTTGCGGCAGTCGGAGTCCGCGTCATCGGTCGGAAGGCAGCGGTAGCCGAAACGAAGCCCGAAACAAAGGTGACGCTTATTGCGGCAAGCGATTATCTGAAAGATCGCAGCGAAATTCGCGCGAACGGAGTGGTGGAATCTTTGCAGCAGGCTGAATTGAGAAGCCAGGCGGCGGGTCCGGTCATGAAAATATACGCGTCTATCGGTCAGAAAGTTGCCGAAGGCCAGGCACTTGTATCATTGCAGCAGACCGACATTGCGGCGGTTTTAACGCAGGCGCAAGCCTTGTTAAAAAGCCAGCAGGCGAGACTCGATGAGATGATGAAGGGGGCGCGCTCCGAGCAAGTGCAAATAGCGGAAAGCGCACTTGCGGCGGCAAAGCAGGGGCTTACGGATACGAAAAACACGCAGGACGCTCTTGTGAAAAGTGCGTATGCCAATCTTTTAAATAATGGTCTCGCAATCGTGTCGAACAGCAATAACGTGTCACATGCGCGTATCACGCTTTCCGGTTCGTACGCGCTCTCCACTCAGGGTGTATACGTGATTACTATGCAAGGCGGAGACAAGTCGCCGTTTTCCGTGAGCGGTATTGAAACCGCGACGGGCTGGGTAACACGCGGTACCGGCGTGGCAGTGGGAACGGGAGGCTTATATATAACCGTGAGCACGGATGGGGATATTAATCCAGGCGATTCATGGACGGTAACCATTCCTAACACGCAGTCTCCGATGTATTCCGCAGCAAAGAATGCATACGATACGGCGTTGAAGGCGCGTGACGCGGCGGTAAACGGCGCAACAAGCGCGCTCGCAGCGGCACAAAATCAGTACGATCTTGTAATGGCAGGCGCAACAAGCGACCAGATAAAAGCGCAACAGGCGGCGGTTGAGCAGGCGGCGGCAAATGTCGCATCTGCAACCGCGCAGTTTGAAAAAACCGTCATTCGTTCGCCGATTAACGGCATCGTGGCAAGTTTGCCGGTAAAATACGGCGAGTTGGTAAGCCCTGGAACGCTCGTCGCGTCCGTCGTGAGCAAGAACGCACTGCAGGTGAAGACATACTTGAGCGATTACGATATTCAATACGTGAAAGAGGGCGCAGAAGTTCTCATAAACGACAGTGTGAAAGGAAAGGTGAGTCACATTTCGCCGAGCGTCGACCCGATGACAAAAACAGTCGAAGCACTCGTAGTGGTGAATAACGCGCAGACGTCCCAGCTTGTCGTGGGGCAGAATGCGGCGTTGAAGATTGCGGTAGTGCGTGACTCAAGCAAATCGCTCGTGTATCTTCTGCCACTTCAGGCGGTAAAGATTGCGAATGCGGGAGCGAGCATATTTACCGTAAGTCCTGACTCAACGCTTGAGGAACATACGGTGCAGCTCGGTAATACTTCGGGAGAATATGTGGAAGTTACGCAGGGAATCGCGCCCGACATGAAACTCGTTTCAGCGGTGTATGAATTGCACGCAGGACAGACCGTAACGGCGGAACAATAACCATGAACGAAGCATTTCAGAATGCAGATCCGAAGCGCGTTCGCTCATCGGATCAAAACTATCTCGACAAACTTGAATTCAAGCCTGAGCTTCGGAAGACATGGCTGAATTTTTTCGTTTCCAACGTCCGCATTGTGGTGCTGCTTATCGCGGTCATTACCTCGATAGGACTGTATTCATTTTTTACGCTTCCGCGCGAATCTAATCCTGAGGTGAAGATTCCGATTGCGGTCGTCGTGACGACATACCCGGGAGCGTCACCGAACGACATCGAGGAACTCGTCACCAAAAAAATCGAGTCGAAAGTTGCGGGACTCAAAGGACTTAAGAAAGTAACATCTGTTTCGTCCAATTCGGTTTCAGCGATTACCGTTGAATTCGATGCTCACGAAGACCTGAAGGATTCAATCCGCAATCTGCGCGACAAAGTAACGGATGCGAAAATAGACCTTCCTAAAGACGCAAATGAATCAGTGGTGCGCGAAATTTCGCTCGACGATACGCCCATTCTCACGTTTTCGCTCACGGGTCCGTACGACGGTTTCACGATGCGCAAATATGCGGATGATTTGAAGTCGGAACTCGAGAAGATAAGCGGTGTACGCGAAGTAAATGTGTCGGGCGGCGATGAAGCGGAATTTGAAGTGGCCTACAACCCTGATAAGCTGCTTTTTTATGGCATAACCGCCGATCAGGCAAATCAGGCGATTGCCGCGACAAATCTTGCGATACCTGCGGGCAATTTCGACGGGAAGGAGTTCGTCTATCCCGTCCGTTCCGACTCGAGGCTCTATTCAGCCGATGATATCGGCGCCGTCGCTGTTTCGCATAGCGAAAGCGGCAGCGTTATTACGGTGCGCGATCTCGCAACGATAACGAAGAAGGCGATAAAGAAGACGGTGTACTCGCGTCTTTCTATCGGCGGCGTAAAACCTCAGAATGCGGTTTCGCTTTCCATTATCAAACGCACAGGCGGTTCTATTATCGAAACGGCGGATGCGGCACGCGCGGCTGCCGACACGATGATGAAGAGCGTGCCGGGACTTGCGTATGACGTGACGTTCAACACGGCGACCGTGGTGAAAAAAGACTTCGAACAGCTGACGCACGATTTTATTCTGACGCTTCTGCTCGTATTCGGCGTGCTCTTTCTCGTTGTGGGCGTGAAAGAAGCGTTCGTAGCCGGCCTTGCAATTCCACTTACGTTTTTCGTGACCTTTGCGGCGTTAAGTTATCTCGGCATCTCATTGAACTTCCTGTCGCTTTTCTCACTCATTCTGGCGCTCGGTCTCCTTGTTGATGACGCAATCGTGGTGGTGTCGGCGACGAAGCAGTATTTGAAAGTGGGAAAATTCACGCCTGAGGAAGCAGTGCTTTTGGTGTTGAATGACTTCAAAGTAGTCCTCACCACGACGACGCTCACGACCGTATGGGCATTTCTTCCGCTCTTGTTCTCAAGCGGAATCATGGGCGAGTACCTCAAATCCATCCCGATAACCGTTTCCATTACGCTTATAGGCTCTTTGCTTGTGGCGCTCATGATTAACCATCCGCTCGCGGCCGTCTTGGAGCGCATTCGTCTTACGTCGCGCATGTTCTGGAGCATAGAACTTGGCACGCTGGCCCTTGCGTCCATCTTCTTTATCTTCGGCGGTCAGATGGGCTTTGCGGCGGGAATCATGCTCCTCACCGGCCTCGTCTGGGCGGTTGTCTGGTACGAAAAAGGCGGGCATACGCTTCTGCATGCGAATGCGCAGCTTGCGCACGCAGAGTGGCTGGACGATGAGCAGATAAAACGTAAATTGCGCGAACAGAGCGACCATGAGAATACATCGTTCGGCAGCCGGCTCATGCACGGCATACTGCATTTTGATGCGCTTATTCCCGTGTACGAACGCATGCTCCGCAGCATAATTTTCAGCCGAAAAGAACGCAGGAAAGTTTATGCGGCAGTCATCATTCTTTTCATCGGCGCGGTGGCGCTGCCTGCGACGGGCATTGTGCAAAGCGAATTCTTCCCGAAATCCGATAGTGATTACGTGTATGTGGACGTGACGATGCCTGTCGGCCAGACACTTCAGAAAACAAATGATTCGGTGACGAAAGTGGAAGAAAAATTGCTTGCGTATCCCGAGATTGCCAATTTCTCGACTCTTGTCGGCCAGCCGAGCGTTAACGCGCGCGGTTCGCGTGCCGGCTCAAATGTTGCATCGATTGATATATTGCTGAAAGACAAAAAGGAGCGGACCATGCGCTCGTACGAATTTGCGGATATATTACGCCGCGACCTGACGAATGTGGGTGAGGGGACAATCGCGGTATCGGTCATGGGCGGCGGGCCGCCCGCGGGCAGCGCGTTTGAGGCTCACATAAGCGGCGACGATCTCGTGAAGCTCGACTCGATTTCGCGCGAACTGTTGCCGAAACTCGCTTCTATTCCGGGAGTCGTGAACGCAAACATTTCGCTCAAAGAAAGCGTGCCGGAGTACACGTTCATGCTCGACCCCGTAAAACTCGAACAGCGTTCGTTGAATGCCGCATATGTGGGTTCCGCCTTGCGCATGGCAATTGCCGGAACGGAAATTTCGCATGTGATTTTGGACGGTAAGGAAGTGAAGATAAACGCACGATTCGCATCGGATAAAATCGCGACGCTTGAAGACGTGCAAAATTTGCAGATTCTGAATATGCGCCGCCAGCCGGTATATCTGAAAGATGTCGCAAAAATCGAACTGAAGCCATCCGTTGATTCCATCACGCGCATCGACGAAAAGCGCACGGTGGTTTTGACCGCTGATGCGGGCGCGGGAACGAACTCGAATCTCATACTCGCCGCATTCCAGAAGCAACTCGCTGGCTACGCGCTCCCGCAGGGCTATGCGATTTCGTATGGAGGTCAGAATGAACAGAACACGGAATCGGTAACATCGGTGTTGCGCGCCATGATTATCGCGATGATTCTCATCGTGACGACGCTCATCATCCAATTCAACTCGTTGCGCAAAGCGTTTATCGTACTGGTCACCATTCCGCTTGCGCTCATTGGCGTGTTTATCGGGCTCGCGGTCTTCAATGTGTCGTTGAGCTTCCCGGGGTTAATCGGCATTCTTGCGCTCTTCGGTATCGTCGTGAAAAACGCGATTATTCTCGTCGACAAGATAAACCTGAACATCAAATCGAAGATTCCGTTCATGGAGTCGGTAGTCGATGCAGGCAAATCGAGAATGGAGGCAATATTTATAACCTCAATCTGCACCATTTTCGGCATTTTACCGGTTACACTCTCGAATGAGCTCTGGATGTCGCTCGGAAGCTCGGTAATTTTCGGCCTTATTCTCTCGTCTTTCCTTACGTTATTCATGGTGCCGCTTTTGTATGTCTCATTCATGTCGAAAAAGGAAAGCGAGGAGCATAAATTGCTTTAAAAGGTCTTGACGCGTGTGATAAAATACAATTATGAAAACAGTAATAGTATATTCAACTCCGTCGTGCGTTTATTGCAAAATGGCTAAGACCTATTTCGACCAGAAAAGTGTGAAATATGTCGAAAAGGACGTAATGGCCGATGAAGTGGCGCGCACGGAAATGATTCAAAAGACCGG
>JBBILW010000030.1:0-6154 GCA_037444725.1 Candidatus Jorgensenbacteria bacterium
AAAAAGTCCGCGAGGCATGGCTTCGCTATTAAAGAGGGAATGGTTGCCTCGCGCGGCAACGTACGCGTGGTGTTGTTTCTCCCGCAGTGCATTAATGTGTTAAACGCGCGAACGGAGATTGCGGCGGCATTCCGCGGCGGAGCGGAAATGATTGTGGGGACGAGAAATCGTAAGAAGTTGCGTGAGACTTTGGGCGAAGGGATGCGGCGCATCGTGCGCAGTGCGGGTAATACTCTGCTATGCGGGAAATCATTGCGACGTTTCTCGGACGCGCGCTTTGGCATGTTTGCGATGACCGAGGACATGGCGCTTCGGGTGTTTTCTTTGCCCGACCTTTCTAATGACCGCGATATTTTAGTCGAGCTCATTGCAATTGCCGAAGCAAATCGTTTTCGTGTGCATGAAATAGTGTTTGAAAACGAAGAGGCGTGTTCATGCGGCGGGGGTGCATGGAGCGCATTCACTATGTTTCTGCGGGCGTTCCGCGCGCGAGCACGTCTGCGCCGCACGCGCACATATCAACTCACGAAAAGCATTGGAATGGGAGAGGAAGACAATGTATCATAATACGTAATGAATAAGCTCCTTGTCGGCAATTGGAAAATGAAGCCCGTCACGCTTGCTGATGCCGAGTTATTGGCGCGCGCGAGCGATGCGGACGGCGTAGTGCTTGCCCCGCCCTTTCCGTACCTTGATTTTGTGAAACGCATCGTGAAGCGCTCCCATATCGGCGTGCAGAACGTGTTTTACGAAAACCCGAAAAAGGGAGGTGCATTTACTGGCGAGGTGTCGTGTGCAATGGCAAAATCAATTGGCGCAACACATGTTATTGTCGGACACTCGGAGCGCAGGCAATTTCTTAATGAAAGCGATGCAACAATTGCGCGAAAACTCGCGGTAGTTCTCGAGGCCGGACTTATGCCAATTTTGTGCGTAGGAGAGAAACACGACGTGCGCGATAAAGGGGAATCGCATGCGGCAAGCTTTGTGGAAATGCAGCTTATGACCGACCTCTCGCTTATTAAAAACGAAACCGCGGAGATTATTGTGGCGTATGAGCCTGTTTGGGCGATAGGCACAGGAAATAATGCGACGCCAGAACAGGCATCCGTGATGAGCGCGGCGATACGCCGTTCCATCGCAAAAAATCACCCCGCGCTCCGCGTGCGCGTGCTCTACGGAGGTTCGGTCAATGCGAGTAACATTGCGTCATTTGCGCACGAGCGCGAGATAGAAGGCTTTCTCGTGGGAGGAGCAAGTGCGGACGCAGAGGAATTTTCGAAGCTCATAAATATTGTCCGAGGAATGTAACTCCCATGAATCGATCACTAAAAAAATTCATATACGGTCTTTTCTATTTTGTGTGCTTGGGGCTCATTGTTTTTCTTTTCACGCGCCCATTGTTTAAGGCGGCGCCGACGTGTTCTGACAATATTATGAATCAGAACGAAACGGGGATTGATTGCGGAGGAAATTGCGTTGCGTGCGCCGAGAAAAATCTTTCACCGCTCACCGTGCAAGCACATAGAGTATTTTCACTTTCAACGGGACAATCCACGATACTTTTTGGCGTAGCGAATCCGAACAACGCCTACCATGCGGCAGGTTTTGATTATCATGTTGATGTATTCGACAAAGGGGGAACAAAAATTGAACGGTTTGATGGCAGATCGTCGCTGTATGCGAATGAGAGCAAGTACATGCTTGAACCAAGAGTCAGCGCGCGCTTCGACAATATCGGCGAAGTTGCCATTTCGCTCGATAATCCTGAATGGCGTTCAATCGATGAATTTGCGGCACCTAAATTATCAGTTTCAGGCATTGTGACTGATGTGTTACCGGAGGGAAGTATCCGCGTGAGCGGGACCGCGTCGAATATAAGCGGTAATACGGCGCGCGAAGTGACGGTGCTTGCGGTGGCGCACGACCGATATAATGCAAAAATCTTTGCTTCGGAGACCGTCATTACTTCGCTTGTCGGATTTCAAAATGCGTCATTTACCATACCGTTTCCAATCGACCCCATCTTCAAAAACGTTGACGCAGCGAAGACGGAGATGTTTATTAGTAGCAGATGATGACGCGTTGGAGGTATTTTGATTGGTGGATTGTGGCGGGACTTTTGGTGCTTGCGGCGGCAAGCCTTGTTTCTCTTGCGAGTTCGAATATCGCATTTTTTTGGCGCCAGATTGTGTGGTATGCAGTCGGTTTATTTATCATCATCGCGGGAAGCCGATTCGACTGGCGCTGGCTTGGAAGCCAGAGCTGGTTTCGTCTAGGGCTTTACTGGTTCAGCGTCACGCTTGTTGTCGTGTCCAACTTTCTTCCGGGAACGGTCCGCGGTGTAAAGAGCTGGATTAGTATCGGGGGGTTTCAATTCGAACCCGGTGAGCTCGTTAAATTCGCCCTTATTCTCGTTCTGGCGGACTTTTTTGCGCGCAGGCATATCCATGCATGGCGCGCAAGAAACATTATTCAATCGTTTTTGTATGCCGCTATCCCTGGATTTTTTATCGCCATACACCCCGATTTCGGTTCAGCGTTTATTGTCATGACTATTTGGTTTGGCTTTATGGCATTGAGTGGTGTGCATGTGAAGCGTTTTTTGCTTAGTGTCGGCGTCGTAGGGGTTGCCGCGGTGCTTATGTGGTCGTTTTTCCTGAAGCCATACCAGCGCGAGCGCGTGACAGGCTTCCTTTTCCCCGAACGGGACCCCTTGGGCGTGAGTTATAACGTGATTCAGGCGAAGATTGCGATAGGATCTTCCGGCTTTTGGGGGAAGGGATTCCAAATGGGAACGCAGACCCAGTTCAAATTTTTACCCGAATCGCAGACCGATTTCCTGTTTGCCGCCTTCGTGGAGGAGTGGGGCTTCCTTGGGGGCGCCATCGTGCTCTTGACATTCTTTGGGGTAGTGTATAGGATAGTGCTAATTGGACTCAGAGCCCGTGATAATTATTTCAGACTAATAAGTTTGGGAGGGGGTCTGTTTTTTATCGTTCATTTGTTTGTAAACGTAGGGGCGAATTTGGGTCTTTTACCGGTTGCAGGCGTCACATTTCCATTCTTCAGCTACGGCGGCTCGAACATTCTGACGTCTTCAATTATTTTAAGCATAATCCAACACATTAAACTTGAATCCTCAGCTTGAACAAAGAGAGAGAGGCAATTTAAGCGCCGGACTCCTTACCGGATTGGGAGGGGCGCTTTTGTGCATTGTCGTGGTGGCCTATTTTTTCTACGGTCTGCAGCCGGCGGACTTGAAGGGGCATCCTTCGGCGGGCGTAAACGGTTCCGAAAAGACCGTGCTTTTTAAGATTGAGAAGGGCGAGGGCGTGCGGGATATCGGCGAGAATTTGGCGCAAAACGAGCTCATCAAATCGCTCGGCGTGTTCAAATTCTAT
The DNA here is from genome assembly GCA_037444725.1 of Candidatus Jorgensenbacteria bacterium. Lineage (GTDB taxonomy): Bacteria > Patescibacteriota > Minisyncoccia > UBA6257 > GWB1-50-10 > CAIKKG01. The sequence goes on from JBBILW010000030.1 coordinate 3,405, forward strand.
TCGCTTGTGAGCGGAAGAGCGCAAAAGTTTTTGCCGGGCGTGTACGAACTCTCGACTTCCATGAGCACTCCAGAAATCGTGAAGACGCTCACGACTCCAGGGGCGAATGAGACACAGATAACCATCACTGAAGGCTCCACGGTCAAGGATGTGCAGGAGATGCTTGTTGATGCGGGAGTGTGGAAGAAAGATGTGCCGTTCGGCGTGCCCACGAAGGAACTGAAGTCCGAGTATCCCTTCCTCACGAATGCGACGAGTTATGAAGGATTTATCTTCCCGGACACCTATCGCATAGCGCTTGATGCGCCGCCCGAGACGATTGTCCGCATGTTCCTCGACAATTTTCAGATAAAGGCATGGTCGCTCCTTGAAGGAAAGCAGAATTGGTACCAGACGCTCACGCTCGCATCGCTTCTCGAAAGAGAAGTGCCGGAGTTTTCGGACCGGCAGATGGTGGCGGCGATACTCTTGAGGCGGCAGCGGATAAAGATGCCCCTTCAGGTAGATGCGACAGTAAGTTATGCAAAATGCGGAGGACTTCTGAGAGACTGCGAGACCTTAAAGATTACGAAAAACGATACCGCACTCAGTTCTCCCTATAACACATATCAGCGACTCGGGTGGCCCCCTACGCCGATCTCGAATCCGGGGCAAGCAGCAATAAAGGCCGCGCTCGCACCAAAAGACAATCCCTATCTCTACTATTTATCAGCAAAGACAGGGGAGACGATGTTCTCAAAGACACTGGAAGAACACAATATAAAGCGAGCTAAATATCTCTAAACCACACCATGCACCAAAAAACAAAAGTTTTCACCAAGTATAAGGGTCCCAAATTCGCACAGCCGAATCTCATTGAGATTCAGCGTAATTCATTCGACTGGTTCTTGAAGAAAGGACTTCGCGAATTGTTCGATGAAATTTCTCCTATCCGTGACCACACGGGAAAGGAGCTCGAGTTGAACTTCATGGATTATAAGTTCGACGCGCCGAAGTATACGGAAGAGCAGGCAAAAGAAAAAGATCTCTCATTCGAAGCATCGCTCCGCGTGAACTTGAAATTGGTGAACAGGGTCACGAAGGAATCGAATGTGCAGGAGGTGTACCTCGGCGACTTCCCGATGATGACGCGCCGCGGCACGTTTATTATCAGCGGCGTGGAGCGCGTGGTTATTTCGCAGCTCGTCCGCTCGCCTGGTGCATATTTTACTGAAAACATTTTCCGCGGCAGGAAGCTTTTCGGTGCAAAAGTTATTCCGAACCGCGGCGTGTGGCTTGAACTCGAAACGGAACAGGATGGCTTCATCGGCGTACGCATCGACCGCAAGCGCAAAGCGCCGGTGACCCAGCTTCTTCGCGTATTCGGATTCACTTCGAACGAAGAAATGTTGAAGGAATTCGCGGACGTCGATATCGGTGAAATCAAATTCATTCAGGCGACGCTTAAGAAAGACGATGCGGAAAACGCGGACGATTCGTTCGTGAGCATCCATCATCGTCTTCGCCCCGGAGACCTTACGACCGCCGACAATGCGCGCTCGCTTATCGAGGGCATGTTCTTCCGTTTCGACCGTTATGACTTGAGCCCCGTGGGACGCTTCAAACTCAATCAGCGTCTTGGCGTTTCGAAAAAGGAAGGCGGACTCCTCGACAAAGAGGACATGATTGCGCTTCTCAAGGAAATCATCCGTTTGAACAACAGCCTTACTTCAGAGGCGGACGACATTGATCACCTTGGCAACCGCCGCGTGCGCGCGGTTGGTGAACTTATCCAGATGCGCTTGCGCGTAGGTTTTGCGCGTTTGCGCCGCGGCGTACAGGACAGAATGTCCACGCTCGACAGGCGCGTGTTGCAGCCGGTCCAACTCGTAAACTACAAACTTTTGACCGCGGTGGTGCGCGACTTCTTCCAGGCGTCGCAGCTCTCGCAGTTCATGGACCAGGTGAACCCCTTAGCGGAGCTTGAGCACAAGCGCAGGCTTTCGGCTATGGGTCCCGGCGGTTTGACGCGTGAGCGCGCAGGCTTTGAGGTGCGCGACGTGCACTCATCGTTCTATGGCCGCATCTGTCCGATTCAGACGCCGGAAGGCGCGAACATCGGTTTGGTCAGTTATCTCTCGAACTACGCGAGATTGAACGATCTCGGCTTTATCGAGTCCCCCTATTTTAAAGTAAAGAACGGCGTGGTGACTTCGAGCGTGGTGTGGCTTGATGCAATCGAGGAAGAGAAGTACACGATTGCGCAGGCGGACGTGGTGACCGATGAAAAGGGTTATATTGTGAACGACGTTGTCGCGGCACGCGTGCACGGAGAGCCAGGCACCTGCAAGCGCGAGGATGTCGATGCAATCGACGTATCTGCGAACCAGTTCACTTCGGTGGCGACTTCGCTCATTCCTTTCCTTGAGCACGACGACGCAAGCCGCGCACTCATGGGTTCGAACATGCAGAGACAGGGAACTCCTTCCATCGTCCCGGACGCACCGCTTGTCGGCACCGGCCAGGAAGACCGTGCGGCGCACGATTCCGAGCAGGTAATTCTTGCGGAGGAAGACGGTGTGGTAACGGAGGCGGACAGCCAGGTGGTGACGGTGAAGGGTGAGAACCTTAAGAAATATCCGATTTTGAAATTCGTCCGTTCGAACCAGTCGACGTGTCTTTCACAGCGTCCGATTGTTTCGGTCGGTGACAAAGTTAAGAAGGGTGATATCTTGGCCGACGGTCCTGCGACTGATAACGGCGTATTGAGT
>JBBILW010000031.1:0-5520 GCA_037444725.1 Candidatus Jorgensenbacteria bacterium
TAGATTGTATCATTGCTCAAAAAAGTGCAAAAAAACAATTTTCGATATAAAAAACCGCCCGAAAGTCCTAGAGACTCCGGGCGGGAACATCAGTCGTTCGTCACATACAGAATCGAGGGGAAGCGTTTTCCACCAGGGAAGTTCTCAATGCAGACCTCAGCGACCAGGTCGCCGCTTCGCCTGCCGTGTAAAACTGCAACGAGCGCGCCCGTGGGAAATCCGAGCCGCGAAACTCGCTTGAATGACTCGACCACCTGGTTGCGGTACTTTCGCTCGACCACGCGAATCGCAAGCGCAAAAAGAGGCGCGTCCTTTTTGCAGCATGAGCAGAGCGATGGCAGGGAGATGCCCCTCTTCGCGTAGAGAAACTGGGTAATCGCGTTGTACGCGAGCGTGTCGCCGCACATCGTGCAGCGCGTCATGAGGAACGGATATCGCGCCATGCATTGCTTGCACAACGCGAAAACTTTTGCGTCTCGGTCCTTGGGAATCCAGATGGGGTGTCCGCATAACCTCGCGGGGACATTCCTCATCTTGTGCATGTTGTGAACCTCCTCTCTGAAGACTACTGAGTGAATGTTTTATTCCAGGGATGCGTAAGAATGTCGTTGACGAGATAATTGAAGAAATCCGTGTCGTACACGCACTCGTAGACAATATCATTGTCGCAGTTCATGCACTGGAACAGATACGTAACGGACGTGGGCGTACTCATGCGCACTTGGAAAATGACGTGCGTTACCGCCTTACCGACGCAGTCGCAGTTAACGTCAACGAATGTTCTCTTCCACAGTTTCACTGTTCTCTTCGATGTCATACGCTGACCCTTCTCAATGCAGCCTACTGCACCCACGACTCGTTTTCCTCATGGGCGAGAATCTTAATCGCCAACGTGTCGAAATACTTGGACGCGAAGGGAATAACGACTCTCAGGCACCGATCGCAATTCGGACACGCGAGAAAGTATGCGGTTTTGTCGCACGAGGTAAAATCCAGCATCTGTATGATCGCATGCGAGAAAATCTTCCCCTTCTCACACGAGCAATACAAGTTGACGTGAGTGAGCCTCCAAAGTTTCACTTCATCATGCATTGCCATAGCATCCTCCTTCCTGCAAATGCACTGATATTAGTGAACGGGCAGTTCATTTTCGGGGATGGAGAGTATCGACTTCATTATCGCGTCGCATGAATCAAATGGGATATCGTCCCAGTACCAGCCAAGACATTTTTGGCACACGACAAGATAGGAAATCCGATCGCGTTCAACTCTATCAAGTCTTGGAATGACCGCATGCCTGCAATAATCGCCCACGCAGGTGCATTCGGTTTGGACAAACATGAGCTTGAAACGGTCGCCACGCTCCTTATCAAACATATATCCCCCTAGTCGTTTATTTCTAGTGTCTCCACTTCGGATTCAATTCGTGACTCAGTGCGGACTGAGCGAAATTACCAAGCTGTGTCGCAAGATGAACATCGTCTTTCCAAAAGCGGCGGCACTCCATGCAGATTATGATGCGTTGAGCGTATTCATCAAACGCATCAAATAGGAAGATGATGTGCGAAGAAAAATTCCCGTGCACACGGGGGCAGTCGCACCGGACATACACGTACATAGGCTTAAGTACCGCTTCGTACTTATTCGATACGTTCAAGGCCGACTCCTTTCTTTTTGTATGTGGTAAATAGCTACTTAAAGCATACCCCCGCATCTATAACGAATCAATTTTTTGCGACGTGCGCGATTACCCAATTCTTAACCACCCAAACCGCGATTAGATACACGGCAACCAATCCTAATACCGCGGGGTAAAAGGCTACGGGCATTACTACGAGATGAAGCGCGCCGGCAAACGGAGTGAAAGGAAGCGCGAACACGATACCGATGATAGAAAACATAAATATCATGAGCGCGGTACTCGGCATGCTTCCGATAAAAGGAACTTTCCTAGTGCGTATCGCAAATATAAGAAGCATTTGCGCGAGCATCGTTTCGATAAACCAGCCCGTCTGGAATAATTCCGGATTCGCGCCCCCGCCGAAGAAATTCCAGAGAATTGAGAACATTAAAAAGTCGAAAAGGGAAACAATAGGCCCGAGCACCGCCATGAAAAGAAACACCGAGCGCATATGCCACTTCCTTGGTGAGCGGAGATATTCCCGGTCCACATTATCTCCCGGGATTCCCACCTGACCCACTTCGTATAAATAGTTATTCAAAAGCATCTGCACGGGTGCCATAGGCAGAAAGGGGAGAACGATGCTCGCGAGTGTCGTCGTAATCATATATCCCACGTTCACCATGCCCGTCATACGGATATATTTCATAAAATTGCCGTATACCTTGCGTCCTTCAAGCACGCCGTCGGTAAGTGCCTGCAAATCTTTTTCGAGCAGCACGATGCCCGCGGATTCTTTCGCGACATCAACCGCATTATTTACCGAAATTCCGACATCCGCCGCACGCAAAGAAAGGCCGTCATTGATGCCGTCGCCTAAGTAGCCAACCGTACGGCCGTGCAGGCTTAAGCTCTTTACGATGCGCTCTTTCTGCTCAGGCGTCATTCGCGCGAAAATGACCGTCTTTTCCGCAAGCTTTCCGAGCGCCTCGTCCGAAAGTCCGTTTATGTCCGTGCCCACCACAATAGACCCCGTTTCAATGCCTAAATCGTTGCAAATCTTCTTCGTAACAAGCTCGCTGTCTCCCGTCACAATTTTAAAAGCGATTCCTTCGCGGCTCAGTGCCGCGACTGCTTCTTTTGCGGACGGCTTTGCGGGGTCGAGGAATCCCATATAGCCAATAAGCGTAAGCTCGGACTCGTCCTTCGTTTCATACGATTTCTTTTCTTCGATGCGCTTATGCGCTACCGCAAGCACACGAAAACCATCGGCGCTCAGCTTCAGATATTCGGCAAGTATGTGCTCGTGATGGTCGGGAAGCAGCGGCTTCTTCACGCCTCGCTCATCGTACGAAGTGCACCGTGCCACGATTTCTTCAGGCGAACCTATCGCGATAAAAGTAACCACATTGTCTTTTTTCACTGCAACCGAGTTGATTTTCCGCTCGAAATCAAACGGTACCTCATCGAGTTTTTCATAGCCATGCAAATCCTCGCGCTGGTGCTTTAAGACCGCCGCATTCAAAAGATTTCTGATGCCGGTCTGATAAAAACTGTTGATATAACCGTACATGAATACCTTCTCGTCCTCGTGTCCAAGCACGTTCACGTGCCTCTCGAGGATAATCTCATTCATGGTGAGTGTGCCCGTCTTATCGGAGCATAGCACGTCCATGGCGCCAAGGTTCTGAATGGAATTCAGCCGTTTCACGATGACTTTTTTCCGCGACATAGCAAGCGCGCCACGCGAGAGATTCAAGGTCACAATCATCGGCAAAGTCTCCGGCGTAATCTGCACGGCGACTGCAAGCGCAAAAAGAAGGGACTCAATCATGTTACGGTGCTGAAGCGCGCGGATTCCGGTAATCGCGATAACGACCACGAGAATCACGCGTATCATGAGCCAGGTAAACTCCTTCATCTGCCGGTCAAATGACGTTTCTCCTTTCGCCTCGGCGAGTTTTTGCGTGAGCGAACCGAACGCAGTATTGCGACCTGTCCGAATCACGAGTCCGGTACCGATACCGCTCATGACGGACGAGCCCATGAACGCCATATTCCTCAACTGGGGCGTTACTGCGGTATTTGCTGGTGCTGTTTCCACAAATTTTTCAACGGGAAACGACTCTCCCGTGAGCGATGCTTGGTTCACGAAAAGGTCCTTCGCAGTCACAATGCGGATATCGCCCGCAATCATATCGCCCGCGGAAAGATTAATAACATCACCGGGCACAACATGTTTCAGCGGAATTTCCTTGATTGCGCCCTCGCGAACTACTTTGCATGTCGTCTGCACCATTTCGCCTAATTTTCGCGCGGCATTGCGCGCGCGGCGCTCCTGAATGAAAGAAAGCCCTACACTCATCGCCACCATCGCGCCAATAACAGTCGTGCTCACGCGGTCACCGAAGAAATAGGAGAACGAGGCGATGATGATAAGCAGAATGACGAGGGGATTCACAAAACGTTTTGCCAAATCAAATATGAAAAGAACGTCGCGGCCGACCTCAATCTCATTGAGTCCGTATTTTTTAAGCCGCTGCGACGCTGCCGCATCGGATATGCCCGTGCTGCGCGAGGAAAGCGTCTCGAAAGCCTTAAAGAGGGGAATGGATGCGAACTGCGCACGCTCGTCGATGACCATATGTATTTACTCTACCACGTCAAAAGAAAAACGCCCCGTTCGAAAACGGGACGTTATTCTTAAGACTAAGCTGATTTCTTACCCTTCAGCCTCTCCGCCATTTTGGCGCGTTCGTCTGCCACCTTCTTCGCGAATTCTTTCTTCTTCTGCTCTTCCACTCTCCAGTCGTTCAACTCGATGGGCTGTTCCTCGGTACCGCCAAGTTCAAGCTCGGTTTCGAATTCCATCTCTTTCGGTCCCGCTTCTCCTTTTCCCGGCACTCCTTCCTTAATGGCGGCCGCAGCACGCCTCTTCATCTCTTCCGGAGTTAACTCTTCAGTCGGAACAAGTTTCTCGCGCTTTTCTGGGGCAGCTTCCTTCTGTGCAGACCTGGAAGCGTCGTCATACATCTGTTGAAACATTTCCTTTTTCATAGTTTATTTATATCACAATCTTTTATATTTGTCAATATCCGTTACGACGATTGATATTACTTATAGTATATCAAAAATACGCATGCATGTGTGATATACTGAATGCATGACCACAGAAATTGCCGATGACAAGATAAAAAAGGAGTCAATGGCGTTCCTCAAAAAGAGGAAGCTTGCGGTAATCTCTACGGTATCCTTGGAAGGCAAGCCGGAGTCCGCAACTGTGCTGTATTTCATTGATGACGATTACAACCTCTATTTCGTCACGCGTGGTGACACAAGAAAAGCAGCAAATATCGAACAGAACAAAAATGTATCGCTCGTAATCGGTACGGAACTCGGCCCCTCGACCATGCAGATGTCGGGAACCGCGGAAAAAGTACAGGAATCGGAAAAGCAAAACGAGTTTCTCTCGAATCTTACCAAAGACACAGTGCTCCAGGCGCTCTATTACGGTCCATTTTTGAGTCTTATGGGAGTAAACTTTTCGCTCTACAAAGTAAAAATAACGTGGGCACGCTGGCTCACGCTCGATTTGAAAGGACTGCGCGAGGTGTATTACCAGATAATCTAAAATAGCGAGGCGAAGACCTGAAATAAATCAGGTCTTTGTTTTGTATCAATATTCAGTAAGGGAAAGGTCGAGCAATTGATTACAAAATATATCTATGAACAACAAATTATTTCTCACGGCAGCACGAAATGCATCCATCGGTGTCATTTCATTATCACTTCTCGGAGCAGGTGTAGCGTTTGCACAGACCGACAGCGGAACACAGACAGGTGGAACAGGAACGACAACAACGGCCACCGTCACGGCTCGTTGTTGCGGGAGCCGTGAC
>JBBILW010000032.1:0-5129 GCA_037444725.1 Candidatus Jorgensenbacteria bacterium
AGTGGAAATTGTGACCGAGCCGGATATTGCCTCGGCAGCTCAGGCAAAGGAATTCTTACAAAAATTACAGCAAATTATTCGCTATTTAAAAATCTCGCAAGCAAATATGGAAAAGGGTCAGATGCGCGTTGAGGCGAACATCTCAATCAGCAAGGATCCGGGAAAATATGGCACGAAGGTTGAAGTGAAAAATATTAACTCATTTCGTGCCGTGCACGACGCAATCGAATATGAATTGAAGCGGCAGGAGGAGGCGCTCGAAAAGGGGGAGAAAATCAAACAAGAAACGCGCGGCTGGAACGATGTGAAGCACATTACGGAAAGTCAGCGCTCGAAAGAATCAGCGCACGATTACCGCTATTTCCCTGATCCCGACCTTCCTCCTCTTGATTTGTCGCATTGGGATTTGGACCACATGAAGAACGAACTTCCCGAACTTCCCGAGGCGAAGCGGCAGCGTTTTGTGGCGTCCTTCGGATTGAGTCTCGAGCAGGCAGAAGCGTTTATTGAAGAGCCATTGCTTGCGCAATATTTCGAGGAATCCGCATCCGAGCTTGCGGAACGCATCGCGCAGCCGAATTACCAATTACTCTGCAACTATCTCTCTAGCGATTTGAAGGGATTAATGAACGCGGAGAAAATCGGTTTTAGTGCGTTAAAAATTACGCCCGAGCACTTCGCGCACCTTGTGGCGTTGGCGCAAGAAGGAAAGGCATTGAGCCGTCTTGCAAAAAACCTGCTCAAACAAATGCATGAGTCGGGAGAAGACCCTGAAACAATAATGGAGCGCACGGGCGTTCGCGTGGTGGATAACACCGAAGAGCTTTCGAAACTGGCCGACGAAATCATCGCGAAGAATCCGAAGGCGGTGGAAGACTTTAAAAAAGGAAACGCAAACTCGGTACAGTTCCTGGTTGGCCAGGGCATGGCAAAAACGAGAGGTCAGGCAAGTCCGGAAAAACTCCGCGAGATATTCACGAAAAAGCTGCAGTAAACAGTGCAAACCCGCGGATTGACTTCCCGCGGGTGTTTGTTATGGTGGGGTTAGTTCATCTCACACAGGGAGGTTTTCATGAGCGTGAAGAACCTGCTGCAAGAGGTAGAGGATTCGTACGCGCGGCTGACCGAAGACGAGCTTGCGAATCTCGGAGTGGTGCTCGGCGCCTTCCGGTCATTTCGGGGCAATCGTCGCGGCCACATCGCGTACGTGAGCATGCCCATCACTTCAGGGAAGCGCCTGTTCGACGTGTTCGAAAAGGAGAATGTCCGTTCGGTCGATGAGCTTGCCGTAAAGTACGGCAAGGATGCGTTGTTTGAGCTGGTCATCAAGCCGAACGTGGCGGAAGGCATCGCGCTCGCGAATAGTCTTGGCAGACGTGAGGACCTGCTTTTCGTCGCGCCGTCAGTCTTCGAGGCAAAGAAGTGGCGATGGTCGCAGGATGCCTACATGTCTCTTTGGTACCGTGTGATCGGCGAGATGGCGGGGAAGCTTGTCGTATCGGACGGTTGGGAGTACAGCACGGGCGGAGTCGAGGAGGTCATGTTCGCACTTTTCCTGCGCTGGCGCATTCTTCGCGTTTCGAATCTCGAAGACGGCATTTCCTTCTTCGGTTTGAAGAATTTCCACCCCGGCATGACACTTCCGGAGGTTTGGGAAGAAATCCGCCAGATGTGGGCGATGCGGATTTTCGACGCGCATGGGAAAGAAATTCTTCTGCTCGACGCACTCGAACAGGGCATCGCTGCCATCGAGTATTTGAAGGAGCGCCACTTCTCCTACGAGGGGCTTCTGCGCAAGGCATGGAAAATCTCGTGCATTCCGTTCTTCACGCCGGACTTCTACGAGCCGGACGACGAGTTCGGGGACGAGGGCCGCGAGGCATGGTACACGCGACTTTCAGACGCGAAGCAGAAGATGACCGCGCTTACGGCATAAACTAGGCGCACAACCGCGGAACATTCCGCGGTTTTTATTTCAAAAAATATACAGAGAAATAAAAAGCGCCCAAGATTCTGGGCGCCATGTTCGTCTAATATGTTGCGAGTACTGTCTCCCAGCTGCCGTCGGGCTTCTGAACCGCGGCGATGGGCTTGTCATTCCGACGCCAGAGCCAATCGTCCTGGTCGGATTTGCCCCAGCTGACGGGATGGTCGAGCGGGTGCCAGCTCTTTTCGCTGAGCTCGAGTGCGCGCAGCGCTCCGCCCGGGATGTGGCACGGAATGTCGAAGGCTTCGAGAAGCAGGTTCGACACATGACGTGGAATATCGTGCGCGCGGATGAACTTGAGAAGCGCCGACTTCGCGCCCGCCTCATGAAGAAACGAGAGCAGCTTTTCCCGTGTTTCGAACGTCTCCTTGGGGCCGAGTTCCCATGTGCCGATGGGCGACCGATACCCGGACAATCCGTCGATGAGACTGTGATTCAGCTTCGGATTCTTCCCTGGCATATGCCAGCCTCCATGGTAAGGGGTGAGATGTACTATCTATTGTTATATTCCGTCCGTGCCGAAAGTCAACGGAAGAAAATTATGCGAGAAATTTAGCCGCAAGCCTCACCGCATCCTTCGGTTCCGTTATCCAGTGGATGCGCGCATCGGGTCTAAACCACGTCATCTGGCGCTTCGAATAATCTACAATCTGCTTCGTAAGTTCGCGCAAAAATGTTTCTTTGTCTATTTTCTTTTGCAAAAAGAGCGCGCCGTATCGATATTCAAGTCCGAATGATTCAAGACGTTTCCACGAGACGCCATTCGTGTGGAGTCTCTTGATTTCAACGAGCATGCCGGCTTTAAGACGCGCCTTAAGCCGTTTCTCGATGAGTGATTTCAGCATTTCCTTATCGCGTGCGATGCCGATGAAGAGTGTGGGGTATGGAAGCGGATGTTTTTTGAGGGTCGGAACTTTGCCGAGCGCATCAACAATTTCGAGCGCACGAATAAGCCTGCGGGGGTTCTTCGGGTCGATGGTCGCCGCGCGTTCGGGGTCCTTTGCCTTTAGCATTTCAAAAAGTTCGTGGGCGGCGAGTTTCTCGAGTCTCTTGCGAAGCGTGGGATTCGGCTTTGCGTCTGGTATCACAATGCCGTCAACAAGTGCGCGGATATAAAAACCGGTGCCGCCGCACACTATCGGTGTCTTGTCGCGCTTTACAATATCTTCAATGGCCTTTCGCCCCATGCGAGCAAAATGCGTTGCGGTGAATATGCGTTTTGGGTCCGCGACATCGAGCAAATGGTGGGGAACACCCATCATTTCTTTTTTGGTAACTTTGCCCGAACCCAAATTCATTCCGCGGTAAACTTGGCGCGAATCTGCCGAAACAACCTCCCCGTTGAATTTCTTTCCAAGCAAAACCGCAAGCGAGGTTTTCCCGCTTGCGGTAGGGCCAACAACAACGATGAGTTTCGGAGTAGGCACTTTTACAATGCTCGTTCTGCTACTGCTTTCGTAAGTTCCGCAATGAATGAATCCAGCGGCTTTGTGTCGCTCGCCTTACTTCCATGCTTGCGAACCGCAACCGTCTTGTCAGTCGCTTCCTTGTCGCCGATAACGGCAACGAGAGGAATCTTCTGAACTTCAGCGGCACGCACTCGCTTACCGAGCGTTTCATTTGCCGGTGAGAGTTCCGCACGAATGCCCGCCCTTGCGAATGCCGCCATTACTTCGTTCGCATAAGCTTCATGCTTGTCGTTAATGGGGACAACCGCAACTTGAGTGGGCGCGAGCCAGACAGGGAAGAGTCCTGCGGTGTGTTCAATAAGCACCGAGAGGAAACGCTCAATTGAGCCCATGATGGCTGCGTGAATCATCACGACGCCTTCCTTCTTGCCCTCCTCATTGATGCAGATGAGTCCGAAGCGCTCAGGCATGTTCATATCAAGCTGGATGGTCGCAACCTGCCACTCGCGTCCCAGAGAATCCTTTGCAAGGAAATCGAGCTTAGGTCCGTAGAAGGCCGCCTCACCGAGACCGTCAATAACACTGACCTTCTTTTCTTTCGCGATATCCGCAAGCATCGTTTCTGCCGACTGCCAGCGCTTCGTATCGCCGAGATACTTTTCGGGGTGCGCGGGGTCATGGCGCGAGAGGCGCACGTTCAAATTGAAGCCGAACGTCGGATAAAACTCGTGAATGATGTCCCAAATCTTCAAAAATTCCGTTTTCACCTGGTCCATGCGGCAGAAGACGTGCGCATCGTCCTGCGTGAAAGCGCGGACGCGTGAAAGTCCGGAGAGTTCGCCGGATTGCTCGTCGCGATAACACATCGTCGTATTCGCGTAACGCTGGGGAAGTTCGCGGTAACTCCACTGCTTGCGCGCATAAATTTGCGTGTGGTGCGGGCAGTTCATCGGCTTCATCGCGAATTCGTGTCCTTCGCGGGTTTTCACGTGGAAGAGGTCGTCTTTATACTTTTCCCAGTGTCCGCTCGTTACGTAAAGGTCTTTCTTCGTGATATGCGGAATCTCAACGCGTTCGTAACCTGCGCGTGAGCGGAGCTCCCACACATAATTATCGAGCAAATTGCGCACGAGGGTGCCGCGTGGAGTCCACAAGGGAAGTCCGCTGCCTACGAGGTCAGAAAACGTAAATAAATCGAGCTGGGGTCCGAGCACTTTGTGGTCGCGCTTCTCGGCTTCCGCCAATTGCGTTTTGTACGCTTCGAGTTCTTTGGGCGTAGCAAACGCAAGACCGTAGATGCGGGTCAACATCTTATTCTTTTCGTCACCGCGCCAGTAGGCGCCTGCAACGCGCTGGAGCGTAAAACTTTTCGGGTCGATTTCCGCGCTCGCGTTCTTCACGTGGCCGCCTCTGCAGAGGTCTACGAATACTCCCGATTGGTAGAGCGTAATAGCTTCCTTTTTTGTGTCGAGGTCGTTTATGAGTTCTACTTTATACGGATTCGCCGCGAAGCGTTTCTTGGCATCGGCAGCGGACGCGTCAATCTTCGTAAACTCGCTCCACGTGGGAAGAATCTCGCGCATTTTTGCCTCGATTGCAGGAAGATCAGCCGCAGTGATGGGCGTCGAAAAATCAAAATCGTAATAAAAGCCGTTTTCGATAACGGGACCGATGCCGGGCTTCGTATCAGGGTAGAGCTCCAATACGGCGGTGGCGAGGAGGTGGGCGAGCGA
>JBBILW010000033.1:0-5015 GCA_037444725.1 Candidatus Jorgensenbacteria bacterium
CCGGACCCTCGACCTTCAACTCCGTCGTGCGTTTATTGCAAAATGGCTAAGACCTATTTCGACCAGAAAAGTGTGAAATATGTCGAAAAGGACGTAATGGCCGATGAAGTGGCGCGCACGGAAATGATTCAAAAGACCGGACAGCTCGGAGTCCCCGTACTCGATATCGGCGGGAAGATTATTATCGGTTTCGATAAGACTTCCATCAACGAAGCACTCGGCATATAGCATAAAAACATGAACGTCCCGCAAGTAGCGGGACGTTGTGCGTTGTAGTATTCTAAAAAACATGAGATTGCACCGATTTATCGGCGATTACGACATCACTAAAAAGCTTATTCGCGTCGAAGATGCGGATTTTTTGAACCAGACGGTCAATGTGCTGCGTATGGCGGTCGGCGATGAGCTTATCATTGTCGAGCGCGGCGTGGGCGAGGCGCGTGGGAGAATTACCGCCATAAACGACGAATTCGTGGATGTGGAAGTACTCGAGCGTTTTCCGGCAGCGAAAGAATCTATTCGCGCCATTACGCTCTACTGCTCAATTTTGAAACGCGAGAATTTCGAATTTGTGGTCCAGAAAGCAACGGAATCTGGAGTGACGCGCATTGTACCGATTCTTGCCGCACGGACGGTGAAGTTAAATATCAATGAAGACAGATTGAAGAAGATTGCGAGCGAGGCAGCAGAACAGTCCGGTCGCGTGACGGTTCCCGAAATAGCCCCAATGGTAACCCTTGCGGCGTCGCTGAAAGACGTGAAGGCACATTACGACGCGGTGGTACTTTTCGATGGTTCAGGAACACAAATGCACGTATCGAAGTTCGCAATTGGTGCGCGCATTGCGATATATATCGGCCCCGAAGGCGGTTGGGAAGAAAGTGAAGTCGCCGATGCAGCAGAGGCGGGCGTCGAAGTGTTGAATCTTGGTCCGCTTACCCTGCGTGCGGAAACCGCGGCGATTATCGGTACCTATCTCTTATGCCAACAGAAAAGCGATTAGCGCGCGTGAGAGAGGTTGCCTCACAGCGCCAAAAAGGCCTCATTGTCGTACTTGAGGACATTCATGACCCACACAATGCCGAGGCGGTTATTCGGAGTGCCGAGGCGTTTGGCGTCCAGCAAGTCTATTTCATTTTCAATAAAGAGGAGAGGTTCAATCCTCGTCGCGTGGGCAAGAAATCTTCGTCGTCGGGCAATAAGTGGGTTGAGTTTGAATCATTTTCGACCGCAACTTCGTGCGTAAGGGCACTAAAGAAAAAGAGTTACACGGTTGTGGCAACCGCACTTTCTCCAAACGCGAAAGAAATCTATAAGGCGAAGCTCACGGGGAAAGCTATCGCGCTCGTATTCGGTAATGAGGCAAAGGGGATTTCCGATGAAATGAGGAATTTGGCGGATGTGCTTATTACCATACCCATGCGTGGCATGGTGCAGAGTCTCAATCTCTCGGTTACTGCCGGCATCGTGCTCTACGAGGTAACGCGCACCCGCATGCGTTCAATGAAGCAATATTTGCTGAGTCAAAAAGAGGCTGGCGCACTTGCTAGACGCATGCATATTTCATGAACAAAGACCTGAGGGGAATATTTGCGGTGTGGAAACCAAAAGGACCGAGCTCATACGACATTATCCGCGAACTGAAACACCGTGTGACGGAGAAGAAAATCGGCCACGCGGGCACTCTTGATCCCAAGGCATCGGGAATTCTTGTGATTGCGGTAGGGCGTGAGGCGACGAAACGGATTGCGGAGGAGGTTTCAAAAGAAAAGGAATATGTGGCGTCGATACGCCTTGGGGCGGAAAGCTCAACCGATGACGCGGAAGGGATAAAACGCATAACGCACGGGGCGAAACATTCTGGCGTGAACGCGGTTAAGGAGGCACTCCTGAAATTCGAGGGAAACATTATGCAGGTGCCGCCCGTGTATAGCGCATTAAAGGTTCAGGGTAAGGCGGCGTATGCACGCACGCGTGCGGGAGAAAAGATAAAGCTCGAAGCGCGCCCTGTAGTAGTCAAGAAAATCGTGCTCCTTTCGTATCGCTGGCCATACCTGAAGGTCCGGGTAACAACGGTTCCAGGCGTCTATATACGCTCATTAGCGCGCGATATTGGCAAAGAACTGGGGGTTGGCGGCTATCTTGCGGGATTGGAGCGCACGCGCGTCGGTGAGTTTACGAAAAAGAACGCGTTAAAGCTCGCTATTCGTTACAAGACGCCGAAGCGCAGGCAGTGATATAATGGACGTATGCATACATTACCAAAACTCCCGTACTCTTATGACGCGTTGGAGCCGCATCTCGACGCGAAAACATTGGAGATTCATCACGGGAAGCATCACGCGACGTACGTTGCAAAGTTAAACGAGGCGCTCGAAAAAGCGCCTGCAGCACTCCGCGAAAAGCCGGTTGAGGAACTTTTGCGTGACTTGTCGGCAGTGCCAAAGGAAATTCTTACCGCGGTGAAAAACCACGGCGGAGGACATGCGAGCCACTCGTTATTCTGGAATTGCATGGCGCCGCAGAAGGGCGGAGAGCCAACGGGAGGATTTGCATTGAAAATCGATGAAGCGTTCGGCAATTTTTCTGCGTTTCGTGAAATGTTCACGAAAGCGACGCTCGGCATCTTTGGCAGCGGCTGGGCGTGGCTCGTGGTAGACAAGGACGGCAAGATGTCCGTAATGGCGCTTCCGAATCAGGACAATCCGCTTTCAGCGGGCTTCACTCCCATCTTGAATTGCGACGCCTGGGAGCACGCATATTATCTTAAGTTTCAAAATAGGAGGCCTGAATATGTTGAGGCGTGGTGGAACGTCGTAAACTGGGATGCGGTGAATGAAAACTACCGCGCGGCAATCAGAAGTCTCGCAAAGCAATACTAAAAACGCGGCGCCCCTCAAGAAGAGGGGCGTTGTTTATCATTCAACGATATCGATTCGCGCACCAAGCTGCCGCAAACGTGAAGCAAGGTCTTCATATCCGCGATTGATGGAGTAGACGTTGCGGAGAAGCGATTTACCGGGAGCCGCGAGCATGGTGATAAGAATTATGGCGGCGGGGCGAAGTGCGGGCGGGCAGATAACTTCGGCGGCCTTGAAATTGGTTGGGCCTGTTACAAACACGCGATGCGGATCGGCAAGAAGGAGATTTACGCCGAGCTTTGAGAGCTCAAGGTAATAGAGTGCACGATTTTCGTACACCCAGTCATGAATGAGCGTCTGGCCTTTCGCGGCGGCAGCGACAGGAACAAAAAAGGGAAGGTTGTCGATGTTGAGACCGGGAAAGGGGCGTCCGTATATCTTTTCATGAAGCGCTTTGAGCGTTGAGGGGGCCGTCACGATATCAACGAGGTCAGTGTGGCCGTTCGCCGATTTGTAGCGCTTCGAAGCTTTGTATTTGAAGCCCATCTTTTCGAGTTTCAGGAGCTCAAGCTCGAGAAAGTCGATAGGGCAGCGCCGAATAGTGATGCGCGAGCGGGTCGTTGCGGCTATCGAGAGGAAAAGCATTGCTTCGATTGGGTCTTCGCTGAGCGCAAATGAAACGGGCTTATTCATCTTCCTCACACCCTGGATCGTGAGCGTGGTCGTGCCGATGCCCTCAATTTTTACGCCAAAAAGCTCAAGGAAATGGCAGAGGTCCTGCACCATGTAATTCGCGGAGGCGAATTTAATTACGGTTTTGCCCGGAATCTTTGCGGCTGCCATAAGCACGTTCTCGGTTACTGTGTCGCCGGACTCGTACAATATGATTTCCGCGGGAGAAAGCTTCTTTGCGGACACGTCATAATGGTTCGCTTTAGTCACTATTCGCACGCCAAGCTTCTCGAGTGCGAATAAATGCGGCTGCACCGTGCGTGAACCGAGCTTGCATCCGCCGGTTTGGGGAATGTTGAACGTTGGGAAGAGATGGATAAGCGGTCCCATGAACATAACGATGCTCCGCGTCTTTGTTGCAGACTCTTCGTTGAGGTTATTTAGCGCAAGGTGCTTCGGAGGTGTGATAATAAGGTTCGAATTCTTCCATTCTGCCTTCACGCCAATGCTCTCGAGTACCTCGATGATGCGGTATACCTCCTCGATTTTCGGCATATTGAGGAGCGTGGTCGTGTTTGAATTGAGAAGCGATGCGCAAAGAAGACCAACGGCGGAGTTTTTCGATGAATTGATGGCAATGGTGCCGGAAAGCGATTTTCCTCCTTCGATGGCGAAATTCATACAGCCATTTTAACACCTCTCAAAATAAAAAAGTACCGCCTTGTGGCGGTACTTTTTGCTTCTTAATTCAATACGACGACGTCGAGCTGGTTGATGCCGATGTCCATCGCTTCTTCTCGCGTAGGAACCCAGACATCAATGAAGTTCTTCTTGCGGGGGTGCATGCGGTCTTCCACCGTGAACACCTTGTTGCCGAAGAGCCTCGGAATCATGACCTTCGTGTGGAAGGGAAGCATGTTCGTGGCGACAATGCCGTCGCGTACGTCCGTGCCGAGTGCCGTCGTAAACGGAGTGTCGTCCGTCTGGTCAGGAGTACTCGAGTATGCGGTTACCCACATTTTTCGAGTTTTCACCGTTTCTTCCGCTTTAGGTGCTGATGCCGCTTCCGCGACGTTCGCAATCGTTTCTTTGATGACCTGCTTGCCTCCGACTATCGGCACTTCCGAAGGAATCGGAAAGGTCAAAATGACCGCGCTGATAAGTATGGGTAGTAAGTTCATTGGTAATAAAAAACCCCTCACCTAGGGATTTATGGTTCTATCCTAGCATAGGTTTCGGGATTTGGCAAGGGTTAGCGTCAAAAACCCTCATATTTATTGAGTTATTTGAGGCTTTCTGATAGTATAAAAACCACATGTTAAAGGTCATCCATGCGACGAAGGATTACGTTGCGTTCAACAAGCCGGCAGGAATGTTGGTTCACGGCATCAAGGGTTTTGAAGCGAAAACTGAGGGTCACACGCTTGCGGACCACGCGGTGAAGCTTTATCCGGAAATAAAGAAAGTGAGATCGGAAGAGCA
>JBBILW010000034.1:0-3640 GCA_037444725.1 Candidatus Jorgensenbacteria bacterium
TCTACACACTCTACATGCACCTCAAAGAACAAAAGGTAAAGGAGGGTGATAGGGTTGAGCGTGGTACGGTCATCGGTACGCTCGGGAAAACCGGCTATTCGACTGCGCCACATCTGCACCTTTCGATGAAAATCAATTCTATTCCCGTTGACCCGACGCGCTTCGTGATGGCGTTCAAATAAAAACACCCCTTTATAGAGGGGTGTTTTTTTATTTCGAGAAGTAGAGGAACTCCATGATGATAAGGACGAACCATCCTATCTGGAGGAAGAACCACGCGATAATCTGCACCCATTCGGCGCGGTCTTTCTCGGACATTGAGAAGTTCTCTTTTACAATGCCGTAGACGTCTTGGAGCAAATCAAGCTTTTCTTTTATGGTCGTGCGCCATTCGTTCACCTTGAATTTGCGCGTCGTGAGGTCGTAGAGGCGCGCGGAGTACCAATCACCGATGAGCTTAATATCGCGCTCGAGGAGCTGGACCTCGGAGATGGTGGACATAATAAGTTTGATAATCTGCCGGAGATCTTCGGAAAGCTCAGCATTATTGAAAACTTTGAAGAACTTTTTATTTGCTTCGGGACGGCGGATGAACTTGCTGACGTGTTTCAGGCGGTCATCAAGCTGGCGATCCAAGATGCGGTGGCGCAGGAGCTGGAGATTCGCGAGCGTGAGCAATTCGATGGTCGGCAGAAAGTCGCCCTCGGGGTCAAAGAGGAAAGCGCCGTCCCAGTCGATTATGGCCAAGTCATTTTTCGCGTATTTTATCTGTGCACCCATGGTGTGCTCGATTTCTTTCGGGTCGAGTTCGAGCTGTTCGGACTTCAAGAGCGACGCCATCGACGGAGAGTGCTTCAAAAACTGCTCCGGTTCTCCTGTATAGTTCGAAACAGTAAATACCGAATACGTTTCGCTGTAATCGCGCTTGCCGCCGTGTTCATCGAGTATCTTATAGCTTTGCTCGAGAATGGCCGCCTCAAGCTTTGAAATAGCATCATGGTCGAACACATCTTTTACTTCGACGGTACTTTCGACAAGAAGAACTTCAGGCGGATATCCTTTAATGGAGAAGACGGTTGAGATACCGCTGACATCCGCTTTTGCCTCGCCGATGATGACAGGATGGGGGATGGAAATCTCGAAATAGTTAGGAGCGCTCTTCACTTTTTGCGCCTGAAAAACGTCGCCGCGCAGCTCTTTTCCTACCTCGCCGAGGAGTAATACCGTAAGTTGATTTCGCATTATTTCTATTATACACTAGGTGCTATTATGCAAGAACGAAACAGATTGATTGCGTTTTTGACGCTCATCATCGCCGCGTCTGTCGTTGCGGGAGTATTCGCGTACCAGCCGCTGTGGCAGAAGGTGAGCAAGTGGAGGCCGTGGAATTTGGGGTTGGACCTCGCGGGAGGAACCTCGCTCACGTATGAAATCGATGTGAGCAAAGTGAAAGACACCGAACAGGATTCGGTGGTTCGCGGTTTGCGCGATGTTATTGAGAAGCGCGTGAACTTGTTCGGCGTTGCTGAGCCCAAGGTGTACACCGAGAAGGTGGGCACGAGCGAGCGCTTGGCGGTTGAACTCGCAGGCGTGAAGGACGTGAATCAGGCCATCAAAATGATCGGCGAGACGCCGTTCCTCGAGTTCCGCGAAGTACAGCAGGGAAGCGGAGCCGCATCAAGTACGGTTACGTTTGTGCCGACGGATTTGAACGGCCGCTATGTGCAGAGCGCGCAGGTGGGCCGCGACCAGAATACGGGAGTTCCTGAAATCGATTTTTCGTTGAACGACGAAGGTGCAGTGCTGTTTGAAAAGATTACGGAGGCGAACATTGGAAAGCCAATCTGCCTCTTTATCGACGGAGCGCCGATTATTCCGGATAACATCAACGACAGCTGTCCTCGCGTGCAGGGAAAGATTCCGGGCGGCAAGGCGCGCATTACGGGTACCTTCACTATCGCGCGTGCACAGCAGATTGTGGAGCGCTTTAACGCAGGTGCGCTTCCGGCTCCCATTACGCTCGTGAACCAGCAGACCATCGGTTCCGATTTCGGCCAGGATTCGCTTAACAAAGCAATCTTTGCGGGCGCTGTCGGCATGTTGGCGGTTATGGTATTCATGATTCTTTACTACCGCATGCTCGGCATCTTCGCATCCATCGCGCTCGTGGTATACACGGCGCTTACGCTCGGCGTATTCAAATTCATTCCGATTACGATGACATTGTCCGGCATCGCGGGCTTTATTCTCACCATCGGTATGGCGGTAGACGCAAATATTCTCGTATTCGAGCGCACGAGAGAAGAAATGAAGAAAGGTATTCCGCATGCAGCCGCTATCGAAGAGGGCTTCCGCCGTGCATGGACGTCCATCAGGGATTCGAACATCTCGACGATGATTACCGCAGGCGTGCTCTATTTCTCGACGACGAGCTTCGTCCAGGGTTTCGCGCTCTCGCTCTTCATCGGTGTGGTCATGAGCATGTTCTCAGCGATAACGATGACGCGTATGATGTTGCGCGCATTCCTTAAATAACCGAACCATGAAAAACTTTAATCTTATTAAGGCGAGAAATATCTTTCTCGGCATCTCGGGAGCGATGATGCTTGCGAGCTGGATTCTTGTCGCGACCCTCGGCTTGAAACAGGGCATCGATCTTCGCGGCGGCACCTCGTGGGAAGTGAAGTTCGCGTCTTCGACCGTGTCGGTGGATATGGTGCAGTCGGCGATTGCGGATTTAGTAAAGCAGTCGGAGCACTCCGTGAAAATGACGGACACCGGCTCTATTGCGATGCGTTTGCCGAGTCTTGATGAGTCAGGTCATCGGGCGTATGCGGCTGCGCTAAAGAAAATCGGCGCATTTAGCGAGCAGAGCTTCTCAAGTATCGGCCCTACGATTGGTGTTGAGTTGCGTAATCGTTCCATTCAGGCGATTATCGCGGTGCTCATCGGCATTTCGCTCTTCATCGCGTATGCGTTCAGGAAAGTGTCGAAGCCAATCGCATCGTGGAAGTACGGCGCGGCGACGCTTATCACGCTCGTGCATGACGTGAGCATTCCGCTCGGTATGCTGGCGTTGCTTGGTTATTTCAAGGGTATCGAAGTCGATACGAATTCCATTGTGGCGCTCCTTGTGGTCATGGGCTTCTCGGTACACGACACTATCGTGGTCTTCGACCGCATCCGCGAGAATATCTTGATCCATCGCGGCAGGGGAATGTCGCTTGCGGAGATGATAAACCACAGCGTGCGCGAAACGTTTGCCCGCTCGGTCAACACGACGCTGACGCTCGTCATAACACTCGTGGTGCTCCTTATCTACGGTCCCGCATCGCTGTTCTACTTCATTCTTACGATGCTCGTAGGAACGGTATTCGGCACGTACTCATCCATCTTCCTCGCGAGCCCCATCTTGTACGTTTGGGGAAAAGGCAAGGAATAAGGCAGAAAAACAACGCCCTCTCCCATACAGGAGGGGGTGTTGCGTAAGGGGTTGACCTTATTTTATAAATAGTGTATATTACTTTTATACAGATATAGCGATATGAAAAACATCGACCAGTTCATCAATGAGCTCGTAGCGGAATTTACCCCGAAACAGCGCAAGGTGCTTACGGGTCGTTTTGGTTTGAAAACAGGG
>JBBILW010000035.1:0-3492 GCA_037444725.1 Candidatus Jorgensenbacteria bacterium
AGCCAGACCCGACACCAGGCGATGATTTCTTTTCAAAATTTTCGCGTGGTGAATACACGGGCTCGGGCAAACGTTCCGCAATCGTAATACCATCGTTGCTCGAGGCATAGCCAAGTACGGATGTATTCTCTTCGGACATTGCGCGGTACAAGAGATGCACCTTCTTGTTGAGATAGATTGCCGCAGTATTGAACGCCGCCTTCGATTCCCACGCGTGGCCGGGCTCAGGCACAAGTATCGGATTCTTCTTTGCGCGTTCCAAGCTCAGCATCTCAATACGCGTCTTCATGAGCTCCTTCATGAGCTCGCTGAACTTCCCTTCTGCAAGCGCACACACGGTATCCGCACCGCCATAATAAAGGTGCAGTGAATTCCCACGAACCATGGCACCGGAAGGAAATGCGATGTTCGGCACCATGCCGAATTTTTCATACGATGCAAGCGGAATAAGCAGCGGATGCTCCGTACGCGCAATCACCTTTGTGGGATTATTAGAATCAAGCAGCACCGCCTCGACGCCGAACGTTGCGGGCGGCGTGAAATAATTTCGTATGTAGGAGTACACGATAAGCCACCCGTGTTTTGTCTTAATCGGCGCCGCCCCCACCTCAACCTGGTCGTTTGGTGAGCGCTCAAGTGGAAGCGCGTGTTCATACATGGTCGAATACCATTCGGACCAGTATTCCGGCGACCACATCTGCTCGATGCGATCAAACTGCGCAATACACATTCTCGCAGGCCTTCGGTCGGTGTTTACGGTAAGAATCGCCGCATACTTGCCATTTATTTTTTCGGGGAAAAGCGCCATACCCTTCGCATTGAAAGGAGTTATCGGGTGTTTTTCCGTTATTGTTTTAAAATCCTTGGTAATGGCGAGACCCACCTTAATGCCATCCGCATTAAAAGGAAATTGCGATAGGGCAGTATAAAAAATGTAATACGAATTGCCGAGCTTCGTGACACGCGGGTCCTCGCATCCAAACCGCTCCCATTCGAACTCGGGACGAATGAGCTGCCGGCGCTGCGAGAAATGAACGCCATCGGTGCTTGTCGCGCAACCGATTGAAGACGTGTCTGTTGTTGATACTGCGCGATATACAAGATGAATCTTTCCGGCGCGCACCGCAGGCGAACAATTGAAGACGGCCTTCTTTTCCCATTCATTTTCTTCCGACGGAAGAAGAATGGGGTTTTCGTCCGAACGTGTAAATGCGAACATGATTATTTTTTCTTTGATGTGGACTTCCCTTTCTTTGCACCGAGATGCGCCTTACCGGTCTTAACGAGTTCTTCAAGGAACGAATCAAGATCGGCTGTCGCCGCGCACACCACCGTATCCGCGCCCCCGTAATACACGATGAGCTGACCGTCCTTAATAACGGCGCCGCAGCTGTAGATAACGCCCGCTTTAAATCCGTCATTTTCATAATACTCGTCGGGCTCAAGTACGGGAATCGTGGACCGGTAGAGCACATTGGTCGGATCCTTCTCATCGAGAATAAGCGCGCCAAGTTTGTAGCGATTAGGGTCGTTCGAATCCATTGCGTGATAGAGCACGAGCCAGCCGTATTTCGTTTTTAAGGGAGCTGGCCCCACGCCGCGCACCCAATTATCCCATGAATTGCGGTACGGAGCCTTGCTCTTGTACGCGCTCTTCACAAATGTGTCTCCATCGAAGTCATCCAGACTATTTACATATTCAATCGCGATGTCGGGAGTGATGCTGTGCAGAATCGCATACTTGCCGTTTATTTTTTCGGGAAATATAACCCAGTTCTTGTTGATTTGTCCGGGAGGGGAAATGAACACGGGTTTTTTCCACTGCCACTTTTTATTCTGCAAATCTTGCAATGCAATTGAAGTGAGCGCAATGCGCACGGAATTCCAGCTATCAAATGCCGTGTAGGTCATGTATACACGGTCGCCTATTAACGTAAGACGCGGATCCTCGCATCCCCCATTCCATCCTCCGCCGGAACAATAAAGTGTCGGAGACATCACGACATCCCTCCCCGCTTTTTGAAACGGGGTAAGTTTTGCATACACGGGGTGCGACACGCGCTCATCAATCCCGAGTCCGTCGCCTGACGAACCGTAACCGATAACCGAAGAATCATCATCGCCTATCGCCCGGTACACGAGATGCACTTTCGCGCCGTCATATATCGCGGATGGATTAAACGTCGCCTTTGACTCCCATGCGTTATCGACATTCGGCGTTACTATCGGGTTGCCGTCATGGCGGCTCAGTTTTAAATCAGGAACATACGTCGCACGCGCCCGCACTGTGCGGACCGGACTTTTTTTTGCGCGCACAACTTTTTTCGGCGTGGCGCGCGTTTTCTTCTTCACGAGTGGCTTCCTCTTTTTTGCCGGTGCTATTTTGGGACGTGCAGTACGTGCCATTAAAATGGTTGCAGTTCTTCGAAACTGTTAATGAAATTATTATAGCACAAGGGAACTATCAAAAACCCCGCCTCAAGGCGGGGATTTTTCTTACTTCTGCTTTCGTCCGAAACCGTGATGGAACCAGACTCTGCCGTGGCGATACTTATCGCGCAGCATAAGAATGATGAGGTACAGCAAGACGATTATCGTACCGAGCGTGAGAAGTCCCTCGTATGAATCGAGGCCGCTTGCAAAAAGGATGTTCGCAAACTGGAGCTTCTTGTCGCCAAGCTTGCCCAAAAGCGTGCTCTCATTCTGAGGTCCACCCTCGATAGCGTGCGTGCTCGCAAGCGAATTCTTCTCAAGAATGTTGATAGTGCCCGCGCCGGGATTCATCGCCACAAAGGTAAGGGTTGCGAAATGTTTCGGCGTCGAGTAACCCGAAGAGAAATGAGCGGTCTTCGAAATGAGTCCTTTTACCGGGTCTTCGCTATCGAGTCCCGCGCCGTATTCCGGCACCCAATCCTGGCCATACTCCACCTTTTCAAGCTTCAGCCAATCCGAAGGATACGAAAGGTCGACATGTGCGCGATACGTCTGTCCGGAAGGAATCGCGGTAAGCACCACCACAACGCGTTTGTCATATGCAACCGTAAGTTCGTTCGGCGTGACTTCAATGCGCGCGTCGGCGCCTGAAACGTAGCGAATCTCGTGGATGACATTCTGGATAATTTGCACCGGTACCTCGAGCTGTATTGAGCTCGACGCAAACGCTTCAGTCGAAGTGCTCGGCGTGCGGTACTTCATATACACGGTCTTCATGCCGTTGCCATTCGTGAGCTCCCAACGCGTTGACGTTGCGGTAGGTTCCCAGTATGCACCGGTGAAATCGGACGAGTTCGCAATCATCATCTCCGCATAATCTTTCGCGGAAATCGTGAGCGTTACGAGCGGACTGTCCGTTTTCGCCGCACCTCCGTTGATAACAAAGCCCGGTTTTGCAAGCACTGCGGGAGTGATTGCGCCTCCGACACTGCCTCCCGTATTTATGAAAATTCCCACTCTTCCAACAGTGCTGCCGCCCCCGCCTCCGCCCGTATTGCC
>JBBILW010000036.1:0-3383 GCA_037444725.1 Candidatus Jorgensenbacteria bacterium
GCTCTTCCGATCTTCTTGATTGCCGCTTCGAGCGTTTTAATATCGTTCTCATAGAAACCCAAGTCAGCAAGAGAGAGCGGTTTCTGCGCGCCGGTCAAAAGACGCATAACTATTTTCTCGCCGTAAAATGTGGGAATAATCGAAACGCGGATATCGACGATGCCCCCGCCTACCTTGTAACGAAATCTGCCGTCTTGCGGATGTGTATGCTCATCAACGCGAAGACTTGAGAGAATCTTCACGCGTGCAACGACTGCCGGGTGAATTTCTTTCGGCATGCGGATAATTTCATGCAAAATACCGTCAACGCGGTACCGGACCAGAATACCGTCATCAAGCACCTCGAAATGCACGTCGGACGCGCGCGATGAAATAGCGTACGAAACCAAATTGTCTACGATGGCGACAATCGGAAGGTCTTCTGCTTCGCTCGCCGCACCGCCGCGCGCCTGCGCGCGAAGCGATTCGCGGACACTCGTCTCAATGACTGTTTTAAAGTCTTGCGTAAGCTGCTTGCCGTAGAGCATGTACCCGCGATTCAGGTCATCCTCGGTCGCTAAATACGGCCTTATCTGTCCGCCGAGTTTCAACGTCAAAAAATCAACCGCCTCAAGATCACTCGGGTCATCCATCGCCACCTTGAATCTTCCGTCAGCCTCCTTACCGAACACTACGAATTTCTTTCTGCGTGCCGTGTCCTCCGGAATGAGCTTCAAAACCTCCTCATCGATTTTTGTCTGACCCAAATTCACGCGCTCAACGCCCAAATACTGAGCGATAAGCGTCATTAAATAATCTTTATTGACGATACCCTGAGAAATAAGAACATCACTCAGGTTCTGCTGCTTGCGCTGTGATTCAGCGAGAAGCGTGTTGAACGCGGTATCATTCACAATACCCGCCCGCAACAATATTTCCTTCAATTTTTCCGGAGGAAAAGAAATCATTTTGTGTTCGTATGTTCAGTATAACAAACCCCTGCCCGCAAAAATGCGAAATCCCTTATCCACATTAAAAAAATCCCGCATCAAGCGGGAATTTTTTGACGCTAATTAGAGATCTAACTTGTTGCCCACCTCGTACCATGAGGCAGCAGAACCGCCATCGTAATTATTGCGCGTAACGCCTGTCGTCGCATTGGTGTATTTTGAGCTCTCCATTACCGCTCCCAACTTATAGCTCAATCCATTACAACCGTATGCATATTGAAATGCGGCACTATTCGCGGGATCAAGGGGAAGGCGCGAAAGCGGTGAGCCTGATGAAATTTGAGTAAAGTCGACTGAAACCCATCCCAAGCCGTTCACTGTAGTAGTCGTTACTGCGGCGCCACATGTCGGCGTTGAAAAAGGTGCGGTCGTTGTTGCGGAAAAGGTACAGCGAGTCGTAAGCACAGAACACGCGGCGTTATTCTGGCCGCCAAGACCGGGAGTCGCCACATCTGACAAATAAAGAGCAACCGCGCTATTTAACGCCGCCATGTCGGATACGCGAGTCGCATCGCGTGCCTGGCGGAGCAATTCCGCAGGGTTGATGATAACGACGATAACCGTGGCCAAGACCGCAAGAATTGCGATAACGACGAGCAATTCAATGAGTGTGAAACCTTTCTTCAGAGTATTCATTGTAAATTTGTTGCGACTTTATTTATTACTTTTAGTATAGCACGGTTGAAAGAATCAGGTGTGGATAACCTTAGAGCGCAAGTCCGGGAGCATTCCCCACCTCGAAAAAGCAGGTGGCGGCAGTTGCGCCCGTTCCATAATCGGTGCCACACGTATTCTTATTGCCGCCGTCTTTCGTCATCAAATCGCGGTACTTGTTGCTTTCAAGACGCCCGTTAATTTCAAAGGTTTTATTTACGTCATCCCCCACATACGAATAAAAATAGGTGGTCGTCTGGCGCGGGTCGAGCGGCAGGAATGAAAGCGGAGAGCCGCCAGTCGCTCCTCCAAGATTGATACCAACCCATCCTGTGCCGTCGATGCTCGTTGTGGCGTTGAAGGTGCACGCGCCAGCGGTAAATGCGCACGTGGCGCCGGACACGGTTTCAAGCGGTGAGGTGCCCACCGTGGTCGAGGTAGCAGTCGTAAGGAAAAGATTCACTGCGGTGCGTATCGAAGAAAAATCGGAAAGACGCTGTGCGTCGCGTGACTCCATAAGCATCTGTGCGGGGTTCAACGCCAACACGACCGCAACGGACAAGATAACAAGAATTGCGATAACGACGAGCAATTCAATGAGTGTGAAACCTTTCTTATTGTGCATTGAAGGTATTATACAATATTGCAATTACACAACAAGTAAAACACTGGACAAGTTATGCAGTGCCGGCAAGGACCGACTTCACGTGGTCCACGAGTTCCTCTATTGAGACTTTTGCTTTCACGAAATACTCGATGGCGCCGAGCGCTTGCCCGCGCGCAACGTCTGTATCTTGCCCAAGGTTTGAAGTGATAATCACGGGAGCCTTCTCTATTTGCGGGTCAGCCTGCATCATTTCAAGAAGCTCGAAACCGGAAATTTTCGGCAAAATAATGTCGAGCAAAACCAAATCGGGATGCGTCGTCCGCAATGTGTTTATCGCCTCTTCGCCATCACGCGCCAAAAGCGCCTCGACGCCCTCGCTTTCGAAACGCTGTTTCAAAAGGTTGCCGAGCAGAGGCTCATCTTCTACGATAAGGACGCGTTTTTGTTCTCCCATAATTGAGTGCTCTCATTATATACCAACAACAAAAAAACTCCACGTGTGTAGAGTTTTTCTGTTCTGCGTTATTCGTTATCCGTTGTAAGTTATCTGTGAGATTCAGGGCTTTTTTAGTTGTCCCATGGTATTTTTTGGATACCAAGCCGAGACATATAAGGTTTATCGGCCAACACCTTCGCTGCCTATAGCAGCACCATATTTCAAAAGAAACATGTCGATTATTCCCTGCAATTGCTTTCGCTTTTTTAGGAAATAAATGTAATTGATCCACGAGCAGCTTCCGCTACCCGTGCCTTGTTACGACTTCACCCGTGTCACCGATCGTACCCTGATTCCTAATAGAAACTTCAGGCAATACCGGCTCCCTTGGTGTGACGGGCAGTGAGTACAGGACTCGAGAACGTATTCACCGCGGCGTTCTGATCCGCGATTACTAGCGATTCCAACTTCATGAGGGCGAGTTGCAGCCCTCAATCTGAACTGAGGTCGGTTTTGTGGGATTAGCTCCACCTTACGGTTTGGCAGCCCGCTGTACCGACCATTGTAGCACGTGTGTAGCCCAAGACATCAGAGGGCCATGCTGATTTGACGTCATCCTCGCCTTCCTCCGTTTATAAAACGGCAGTCCCCTGTGACACATATAACACAGGGCAAGGGTTGCGCTCGTTACCCCACT
>JBBILW010000037.1:0-2566 GCA_037444725.1 Candidatus Jorgensenbacteria bacterium
CCGCAGCTCCACAAGCACGGCTTTGAGGGGCGCATTTATTCGACGGAGCCTACGCGCGATTTTGCAGAGGCGCTTCTTCTTGATACCGAGCACATGATGCGCGAAGAGGCGCTGCGGTACCGCAAGGCTGCGATTTATGAGATGGAAGATGTGAACCACGCCATGGACCTTTGGGTTGGCGTTCCATATCACAAGAAATTGAATGTGGGACCATTTGAGATCGAGTTCTACGATGCGGGCCACGTGCTCGGTTCCTCATCGGTTGTGGTGGCCGCAGAAGGGAAGCGCATCGTGTTCTCGGGCGACCTTGGCAACACGCCGGCACCTTTCATTCATCCCACCGATCAGATTCCCGATGTCGATTACGCGCTTATCGAATCGACCTATGGCGACCGGCTCCACGAGCGGCTTGATGAGCGCCAAAACTTATTAGAGGACGTCATCGAGGAAACGGTGAAAGCGGGAGGAACGCTTATGATTCCCGCGTTTGCGCTTGAGCGCACGCAAGAACTTCTTTTCGAATTGAGCGACCTTGTGAAGGAGGGAAAGATTCCGCAGTCGCCCGTGTTCGTTGATAGTCCGCTCGCCATCAAGCTCACCGCGGTGTATCAGAAATATTCGACGAACGAAATGTATTTCAGCGATGAAGCAATCGTGCGCTTCAGGAAGGCGAGCGGAATGTTCAACTTCCCCGGTCTCACAATGTCGCTTACCGTAGAGGAGTCAAAGGCGATTAACGACGTCAAACCGCCGAAAATCATCATTGCGGGTTCGGGTATGTCGCAGGGCGGACGTATTCTCCACCATGAGAGCCGCTATCTTTCCGATCCGCACAGCGCGATTCTTTTTGTCGGCTACCAATCGGTGAATTCACTCGGGCGGCGCATCATGCAGGGAGATAAAACGGTGCGCGTGCTCGGCGAGGAAGTGCCCGTGCGCTGCAAAGTTTTTTCCATCAGCGGCTATTCCGCACACGCCGACCAGAACCAGCTCCTACAGTGGCTCCAGCCGATGCGTGAACGGGTGAAGCGCGTGTTCGTGGTACAGGGCGAAGAGGGAAGTTCGGAAGCATTCGCGCAGCGCGCTATCGACAGTCTCGCTATTGAGGCGGAAGTGCCCGCGCAGGGGAGCACGGTGGTGTTATAATGAATAAAACATGGCAATACGCAAAAAAAATAATGGCAGCATTGAGACGGATAAGGATTTTACGAGCCACATTCACAAGTTAAAGTACAAGATTTGCGTATCGGGTGCCGCGGAAACGGGCCATTGCGCGAAAGACGCCTTCGAGAAGGCGGAAGCAATCGGCAGGGAGGTTGCGAAGCGCGACTTGGTGCTCGTGACGGGTGCCACAACCGGCATTCCGTACTGGTCCGCAAAAGGCGCAAAGCTTGCAGGCGGGCTCGTTATCGGCCTGTCGCCTGCGGCATCTCGCGTCGCGCATGTGAAGTCATACAAGCTTCCCGTGGATTATCACGACCTCATTGTGTATACAGGGTTCGAATATGCGGGCAGAAACCTGCTTTTGACGCGCTCATCGGACGCCATCATCACGATTTGCGGCCGCGTCGGAACGCTCAATGAATTCACTATCGGCTTTGAAGATGGAAAACCAATGGGCGTGCTTGAGGGGACGGGCGGTACTGCGGATTACATCCGCGAACTTTTGGAAAAGTCGCACAGAGGCATGGGCAACGTGGTCTTTTCAAACGATCCAGCGGAGCTTGTTGATAAAGTGGTTGCCTTGATTCACGAAACAGAGATGAAAACGGGCGACCGCGTGTTTTAAGCATTCATATTTTTTATGAAAAAAACAAAGAAAATGAAACCGAAAAAACCCGCCGCAAAAAAGAAGGCGACAAAACCGAAAAAGCGCCCGGCAGCGAAGAAGGCGGTCAAGATAAAAGAAGCGAAGCCTATCGGTGCGGTGACGCACTATTTTGGGGGCATCAAGGTGGCGATTATCAAGTTTAAGAAGCCAGTCAAAGTGGGAACGAGCGTCCGCATCTCTGGCGCCACAACCGACTTCGTCCAGAAAATCGCTTCCATGCAGTTCGAACACGAAGCAATCAAGATAGCGAAGAAGGGGAAGAGCGTGGGCGTGAAGGTAAATAAGAAAGTGAGAGAGGGCGACGAAGTGCGTCCCGCCTAGCTACACATGAACTCGTATTTTTGGTTCGCATCGGCAATGCTCGCGGGCACCGTGATGGGCGCGGGCATTTTTTCTCTTCCGTTTGTCGTACATGCGGTCGGCATGACACTCGGTTTGTCCTATCTCGCGCTTTTTGCGGGAGTGTATTGCGTGCTTCATTTAATGTTCGCGCATATCTTACACGACGAACACGGCAAGCATGATTTGCCGCACGTGGTAGAGGAGTATCTTGGCGCAACTGCGGGACGCATCGCATCGTTTACGGTGCTCACCGAACTTCTGCTTGTCCTCACCGCATATCTCGCGCTTGCGCCATCATTTTTTGCAATCATGTTCGGTGCGTCGCACCCGCTCACTACGCTGCTTTTTTGGGCTGTGAGTTCAGCGTTTATATTCGTGAGTTTGCGCGTGTTG